>NZ_PYXE01000002.1:0-342231 GCF_003043935.1 Prevotella sp. oral taxon 313 | reverse complement strand
CAAATATTTAGGCAATTATTTTACGCAAAATGTTTAATTATGGAGAAAAAGGATAGACTTTTAAAGCTTATAGAACACTATTCTGACGGAAATAAGTCAGAATTTGCTCGTATAATAGGCGTATCTCCACAGGCTGTTAATACATGGATTAGCCGGAATACCTTTGACATTGATATTGTTTATGCAAAATGCGTAAACATTTCTCCAGAGTGGCTCCTCACAGGCCAAGGTCCCATGCTCAAACCCACAACAGAAGAGTCACAAGTAAAGGTGAAGCCTATACACCAACCTCGCAGCATAGAGAAAAAAGAAGATACGCAAGTAGTATATCTCTATGACTTTGAAGCTACTGCAGGACTGAAGGCCCTCTTTGACAACAACAAGCAGAATATCATTGATACTATTAAGATTCCTAATTTACCCAAGTGTGATGGTGCTATTCGTATTGTTGGTGATTCTATGTATCCCTTGCTCAAGTCTGGCGATATTATACTGTATAAGCAGCAGTCAACCGATATGAATAATCTACTCTATGGAGAAATGTACCTGCTTTCTTATGATATTGATGGAGAAGACTATATTGTGGTAAAATACATCCGCAAGTCTGATAAGGGCGAACCATTCGTAACGCTCGGCTCAGAGAATCCTGCTTATGCAGCAAGGGATATCGACTTTCGCCGTATTACTGCTCTTGCCCTCGTCAAGGCATCTGTACGCATTAACTGTATCATTTGATAAACATATATACTATGATAGACCCGGAGAAGACTGAACTTGAAGAGTTCTTGAAAGAATATGCCAGAGTACGCTGTAATGCAGTGTTCTTTGTAGAAAACTATTGGAACAAGTTACATCCTGACAAGCCTGTTATATTGACAGATGACGAGAAACAGCAGTTATACGATAGGTATAGAATGGTTCCACTGGTTCATGATATCACAGCCTATACAAAACGCTTGGAAGAACTGCGTGCAAAGGGCTACAAAGATTGGGAGATTGATGCATAACTATTTTCAATTATAATACGTCTAATAACTTAAGTTTATATTATATGAAAGAGAAAAAGAAATGGAGTGAGAGGACTCCACAAGAGAGGAAAAAGGCAAAGCTTAATCTTTCTATATTAGCGGTTATTGGCTTAATCGTAATATCAGTATTAATTGCAGGTGCATTTAGCGATTCGCCAGAACCACAAGAGAAGAAAGAACCTGTGGCTGTTGTTCACAATGATGTATTAGATGCTTCAGTACGCCAGGTAAAACAGTTCTTAAAAAAGAATCTGAACGATCCTGAAAGCTATGATGGTGTTGAATGGAGTCCAGTATCACAGAACCCACACACTAAATGGTTCATAGTACGTCATAAATACCGTGCAAAGAATCAATATGGTGCAACACAGATCTACAACCAAATCTTTACACTTGACAGCCTGGGCACAGTTATAAGCATTTCTGATGTTGAATAAGGTGCACGATAAGGCGCAAAAGTGAGCACGCACACACTTTTGTTGGGTGTAATACATCAAAATTAGCCTAAAAGCCTTGAAAATAAAGGAAATTCGACAATATGTCTATTAACGAGATATGATATTATACCCCTCCTTATACGGAATAAATGGGGGGGGTAAATGATTAAAAATAGGGTCTATCCGCTTTTTTTCGTCTTTATTAGGGGGGTGAATGTGGTCAAAAACATAAAAAAAGTGTCACCCCTAATGTCACCCCTCTTTACACATTTCGTTTTACACTGTCACTCCAATCGTCACCCCTAATGTCACTCCAAAGCCATTTTTTACCTTAAAAACACACCTTTACAACCCAATAAAATAAAGAAAACGGCTTTCAACCGTTCAGAAACGTATTGAAATCCGTTCAACTATCGTTCAATCAGCGTTTTAGCTGTTTATACATACCCTTATTTTATCACCTTTGAGCGTATAAGCTCACCAGCCCTGATACAAGCCTTTTTGTTCAGTACAACCCCTCCCTTGCTCAGTCCTACACGCTCCAGCGAGCTTTGCTTAATACCAATCTCCTCAGCCGTCAAAACGCTGTAAATCGCAGGAATTGAGCCAAAGTAATAATTCTTCCTCCCTTTCATCAATTGTACGTGTATTACCTTTGTCATAGTTATCTCTTTTTGTTTGCAAATATACAAAATAGTTACTATATACGATATTTTAATCATATAATATTTTACTAAATGCGTAAAATAAAAGGTAAGCTGTAAATAACCTACCTCATCAATTTATACATAAAACAACCCTGTCAAAGCTATTTGCTTCGCCTTTGTCGCCGTCAATACTCCTTACACTATTAAGTACACATATTCAGGCTTAAAACGTCCCAAATCGCCCCATTTACCCTCCTATGTAACATTTTTCTCTCAAACACCATTCAAACGCTCATCGAATGTAACGCAAATGTAACACGATTGTAACATTTCGTTTTGCACCTCATTCATCCTCTAATATTCCGTAACTCTCTGATAAACAAACAATCTAATCACGTCCACCCAAACATCGTATTTACACATTTCGTTTTACCCCCCTTATTACTTGTCATTACCTACAAAATATATTCAGAATTTTAACTACTTATTTTGTTTAGAACAATTTGTCGCACAAGGAGTCGAAAAATGACATTTCCCACCCCATCCAATTGTAGTTGTTTCCTATTCGGGCAATAATCACATTCTTCTTCTGATTAATATAAATGAATTGGTGTCCGACACCAAACGCATAGAAAGAAGAGTTATCGGCATTGTTATCGCGATACTGATGGTACCAGCAATAATGATAACCTTTATTCTCGGTAGTCTTTTCTAAGCTCTTGTCTATCCACTCCTTGCTGACAATTTGCTTCCCATTCCACGTACCATCATTCAAATATAATCTTCCTATTTTTGCAAGGTCATACACGTTTGTAGCAATACCTCCAAAGCCTTGTGTGTGATGATGCTTACGACTGTCTATTGTAACCCATGCATCGCGTTCCATACCTAATGGTTTCCATACCTTCTCACTCATATAGTTTGCATAGGTTTTACCTGTAGCTCGTTCAATAATCCAAGAGAGTAGAGCTGTTGTTAAACTGTTATATTCATATTTCTTGCCAGGCTGACTTTTAAACTTTATGTGTCGGAAAAGTCGGGTGAAGTCGTGCCCATATTGCAGTTGAGTTATCTTGAATATTTTAAACAAACCTTTTAGAGTCAATTCATAGTCCTCGTAAAAATCGAAACCAGCCTGCATATTCAGTAGGTGGACAATCCGTAACTTTTTGAATGTAGCATTGTATTGTGCCAATTCTGGAATATAATCAGTTACATAGTCGTCTACGCTCTTGATATAACCTTCATCTACGGCAATACCACAAAGAAGCCCCGTCAACGATTTGGAAACAGAGAAAATGGTAGCATTCTTTCTTGGATAAAAAGGCTCTGTCCATTGGTCGTAAACAATACTGTCGTTATGAATAATAAGCAATTGCCCATCTTTTCCAAACCATTGCTCAACGAGTGAATCTATTCGCATCTCCTCTGCATTTCCTGCCTTTTTGTGAGTTATATGCATACTTCTATCTATGCAACGATGCGATGCAGCAAGTGGAAAATGAAGCGGATTGTTTCCTTTGAAAATAGTGTCTCGTTCCAACTTCTGATATTCATATATATCTGGACCAGAAGGACCATCGAGTGTGAGTCCACGGAATACGCTGCAACTACTGAACAACAACATTGCTACAATAAATAGAACGTTATATGCTTTTGATGCCATAATGAAAATGTATTTAAGTTTTATAGCACAAAGTTACAAAAAAATATTCGGCTCTATAACGAATCGTGTGGGTAATTAAGTTTAAGCTCCCCTGTTATGAAATAGACCATATACTTAAAGTTTTCTGTATTTACGAATCCCCTTGCCCTTCTTTTAAGAAGTTGCTTCTGATAGGCTCAAAGCCTGTGTAAATATCTCGGTACTATTCATATGACAAAGGTAATATTTTCTCTCCATAGTGGATAAACCACAATAACCCTTTTATCATGTCATATCATCGAGCGGATACTCAGCACCAATGGTGCGGACGGTGAACACCAACAGTGCGGACGGTTATGACACGTAGAATTACTAAGGATAATAAAACATGTTGGTCGCGAAGAAGCCTAAAGGAGAACAGAAATTTACGTCATAAAGCTCTATAGTAGTATCAGTCGAAATGTCGGATGAAACAAAAAAAAGGAGTGTGTCAAATGACACCCTCCCTTTTATATTAGTTTCTAAATACTAAGCCCTCGCCAAAGCAATCAATGACTACTGGTTTGTCACGATTGACAGTACCTGCAAGCAATGATTTGCTGAGGTCGTTCAATACGTAACGCTGGATAGCTCTCTTGACAGGACGCGCACCGAACTCTGGGTCGTAGCCAACATCTGAAAGATAGTTGATGGCTGGGTCGGTCCATTCGAGATTGATACCTTGTGGTTCCAACATCTCCTTAACTCTTTCGAGTTGCAAACGAACAACACCACCAATCTGATTCTTTGTCAATGGCAAGAACATAATTGTCTCGTCAATACGATTGAGGAACTCTGGACGAATAGTCTTCTTCAACATATCCATTACTGCAACTTTTGCCTTATCAATTACCTCCTCACGGTTAGTATCGTTAAGATGTTCAAACTGTTGCTGGATGTATTGTGAACCAAGATTAGACGTCATGATGATAATCGTATTCTTGAAGTTCACTGTTCGCCCCTTATTATCTGTCAATCGACCATCGTCCAATACCTGCAGAAGAATGTTGAATACGTCAGGATGTGCCTTCTCAATCTCATCAAAGAGAACCACTGAGTAAGGTTTACGGCGTACAGCCTCAGTCAACTGACCACCCTCGTCATAGCCTACATATCCTGGAGGTGCACCGATGAGTCGAGTTACACTGAACTTCTCTTGATACTCACTCATATCAATTCGCGTCATCATAGACTCGTCATTGAAAAGATAATCAGCCAATGCCTTTGCCAACTCGGTCTTACCTGTACCCGTTGTACCTAAGAAGATGAAGGAAGCAATAGGCTTCTTCGGATCTTGCAATCCTGCACGTGAGCGACGAACAGCATCTGCTACAGCTGTGATAGCCTCATCTTGACCGATGACACGCTTGTGCAACTCATCCTCTAAGTGGAGCAACTTATCCTTCTCACTTTGTAACATTCGGGTGACAGGAATACCCGTCCAGCGACTTACCACCTCAGCGATATCATCCGCAGTAACTTCCTCACGCACCATTGCCTCACCGCCTTGTGTTGCTTGCAACTGCTGTTGAATATTCTTGATATCATCCTCCAGTTGTTTCAAACGAGAGTAACGAATCTCTGCAACACGCTCGTAATTGCCCTCACGCTCAGCACGATCAGCCTCATACTTGAGCTGCTCAATCTCTTGCTTGTCTTGTTGAATCTTATTCACCAATCCACGCTCGCCTTCCCACTTAGCACGGAAACTATGTTCCTGCTCTTTGAGTTCGGCAATCTCCTTGTCGAGTTGTGCAATCTTTTCCTTATCGTCTTCCCGTTTAATCGCCTCACGCTCAATCTCCAGTTGTTTCAAACGACGAGTAATCTCATCCAACTCCTCTGGAACAGAATCACGCTCCATACGTAGTTTTGCGGCTGCCTCATCCATCAAGTCGATAGCCTTATCAGGTAAGAAACGATCTGATATATAACGCTCAGAAAGTTTTACAGCTGCTATACAAGCGTCGTCTTGAATACGAACCTTGTGATGGTTCTCATAACGCTCCTTCAATCCACGAAGGATAGAGATGGCGTCCAATTCGTCAGGTTCATCCACCATAACTGTTTGGAAACGACGCTCAAGAGCCTTATCTTTCTCAAAATATTTCTGATATTCATTCAGGGTTGTTGCACCGATAGCTCTCAACTCGCCACGTGCTAAGGCTGGTTTAAGTATGTTAGCAGCATCCATGGCACCTTCGCCACCACCTGCACCAACCAATGTATGAATCTCGTCAATGAAGAGAATGATGTTACCATCAGCCTGCATCACTTCCTTAACCACACTCTTCAATCGCTCCTCGAACTCACCTTTATACTTAGCACCAGCCAACATCGCACCCATATCCAATGAGTAGAGTTGCTTATCTTTCAAATTTTCTGGCACATCACCACGAACGATTCGCTCTGCTAAACCCTCAACAATAGCGGTCTTACCAGTACCTGGCTCACCAATGAGAATAGGGTTATTCTTTGTACGACGAGACAGAATCTGCAATACTCTTCGAATCTCCTCATCACGACCAATCACTGGGTCGAGCTTGCCTGCACGTGCATCCTCGATAAGGTTGCGGGCATATTTCTGTAATGACTGATAATTCTCATCACCACTTTGCGACTGCACCTTCTGACCTTGACGAAGGTCGTTGATAGCTGCCGTCATCTCCTTCTCTGTGCAACCCGCATCTTTCAATATCCGACTTGCGGTGGAATTTACAGCCAACAGAGCGAGCAACATCGGTTCAATGCTCACAAATTCATCGCCCATTTTCTGCGAAATATCCATCGTGCGTTGCATTACCTGATTGGTTTCAGAAGAGAGATAAGGTTCACCACCAGATACTTTCGGTAAGTGGCTCATCTCATTCTGAATGGCACTCTCCACAGCTTGTGCGTTCACACCTAATTTCTGGAAGACGTAATTAATCACGTCCTTTCCCTTTTCCATCACACCAGCCAAAATATGCACTGGTTCAATGGTCTGCTGTCCATTTCTCTGTGCAATATTTATCGCACTCTGAACAGCCTCTTGTGCTTTTATTGTAAATTTATCAAATGTCATATCTAATATCCTTTCTTTATTCCCTTTCCCTTGTATAGGATCAGGTATTAAGTTCTTTTTTTTAATTTCTGATGACTATATATCAAATCATGTGCCCATGCCTTGTATCTGACAAAATGACACTGCTTACAGTCAAATTGTCAGTTGATTGTTTCTTGAAAAGGGAAGCTAAGAGAGGATGAGAGAGTGTGCTTCTCAATGTTCAATTCTCTTGGCGTTTACAGTATATAAATGCACAGATATAAATAAGTATGCCCCAGAGAATATAGAAAATCCTTTCGTAAGGCATATCTGTTTGTTCCATCCAAAGATAAATGTAGTAGAGTAGGGATGATAGGGCAATTATAAGAAATGTATATTTCCTTTTTCTGCTTATTCCATATACTGAGAATGAAAGGATAAAACTAATGACAAAGAGCAAGGAGCTATAAAGGTATAGAATACCAGTCCCTACATCGTGCCCATTCCTAAAGTTTTCTTGTACAAAGCTAACCCCAAGAATATAGATAACGGTTAAAGTTGAAATTATTATACCTTTGCTAAGTTTATTCATTAGTTTGATTGTTCTTAGTTCTTTAAGTCCTCTTTCTTTTTGCTGTAAACAAGTGCACAGTTATACACAAGTATGCCTCAAAGAATATAGCAAAAACCTTTCATTTGGCGTTTCCATTTATTGTATCTATCGGTACAGGGTAGATATTTGATGCCCTATAGGCTGGAGCTTGTTATTTATTCTTCCTTATATAGGCTTCACTATTGTTAGGGTTACTTTTTTGATAATAGACGGTAATAGTGTCACCAATTTGTAGGCTTTCATATTCTCCATATCGTTTACCATTCCCTTTGTAGGTTTTCTTATCGATAGTATATAAATAAGAAAAGTAAGGAGTAGCGCGAACTTTATATAGTTCATTAACTACACCTTTGGTATAAGCTGGGTCTTCAATTATTCTACTGCTCTTCCATAATTGCCACAAAGACAATCCTGTGAGTGAGATAACAATATAGACAATTGAAAGTTTATGCCTTCTTTTCATTTATCTAATAGCTCTTTATTATTCAGACATTCTTTCATATAGTTATGAAGACGATGTGTAAACTCATAATTCTTCAGTCCCCATTTAGGTGCAATGAGCAGTTCTGGAGGACTCTGACTGACGAAACGTTCAAGAACGAGGTCGGATCTGAGAAGGCTAATATAATTTGCAATGAGCTTGATATACTCTTCAACCGTATAAAGATTGAATGGTTTTTCAGCGTACATCTTTGCAAGACGAGTGCCACGGATAATCTGCAACTGATGAATTTTCAGTGTTGTTAACGGGAGAGAAGAGATGATTGGTGCTTGTCTGAGACTTTCTTCGGCATCCTCGCCAGGCAGACCAAGGATGATATGTGCTCCAACACGAATACCACGTTGGGCAGTCTCCTCAATTGCTTTACGTGCACAAGCAAAGTCGTGACCACGATTCACGAGTCGTAAAGTCGCATCATTGCAGGTTTCCACACCATATTCAACGATGAGAAACGTTCGATGATTAAGTTCTTCAAAGTAGTCTAACAGATCGTTATTGATGCAGTCAGGCCGTGTACCGATGACAAGTCCGACAATATCCTCTACTGCAAGAGCTTCTTCATAAAGTTTTTTGATATGTTCATTAGACCCGTATGTGTTTGTATAAGCTTGGAAATAAGCAAGATACTTCATATCAGGATACTTGTTAGAGAAGAATCTTTTACCATCTTCAAGTTGTTGAGTAACACTTTTACCATTGTCGCAATAGGCCGGATTAAACGTTTGGTTGTTGCAATAGATACAACCACCATGTCCAATTCTCCCATCCCGATTAGGGCAGGTAAAGCCAGCGTTAACCGAAATCTTTTGTACCTTATAAGGGAACTGGGTACGCAGCCAACTCCCAAAGTCGCAATAATATTGTTCCATTCGTTTGCAAATATACAGATTATTTTATATTTTTGTGCTGTTAAAACTTGAATTTATGAAACGAATATTACTTATGTGTTTATCGGTGCTAAGTGCACTTCAGTTGACAGCTGGGGAACCTATCTCTTTGAAAGACATTACTAATGGTGCCTTTGCAACTAAGCGCATCTCTGGTGTTAACCCTTTAGAGGGTACCTCAGAATATGCACAAATCTCGTCTGATGGGCGTCAAGTGGTGAAGTATTCTTTTAAGACAGGTAACGCAACAGGGGTTATCTTCGACCTCGCTGATGCCAAGGGCGTGCAGTTAAGTTCATTTGATGATTATCAGATCTCGACAGATGGCAGTCGACTATTATTACAGACGAATACTAATCGTATCTATCGTCGTTCGTTTACAGCCGATTTCTATCTCTATGATGTTAAGACGAAGCAGTTGAAGAAACTGTCACATGATGGTTCAGAGCAGATTCCCACCTTCTCACCTGATGGTCGTCAGATTGCTTATGTTCATCAGAACAATATCTATATAACGGATGGTGAGAACGTAAAGCAAGTTACTACCGATGGTGAATTTAATAAGATAATCAATGGTTTACCTGACTGGGTGAATGAAGAGGAGTTCGGCTTTAACAATGCACTTGCTTGGAGTGCGGATAGTAAGACGTTAAGTTGGATCAAATATGATGAGAGCGAGGTAAAGAGTTTTACCCTCCAGCTCTATAAAGGTTCTCATCCAACCTTTGAGATGTTTGATGTCTATCCTGGTGACTACAGCTATAAATATCCAAAGGCAGGTGAGGCAAACTCAAAGGTGAACGCTTGGTCTTACAATTTGACCGATGGCGCTGTGCGTAAATACGATTTACCATTGGCTGCCGATGGTTATATTCCACGTATTAAGACAACTTTCGATGCCAATAGAATCATTGTCTATACAATGAATCGTCATCAGGACGAGCTAAATCTCTATGCTGCTAATCCGCTTACAGGTACTTGTAAGTTACTGATAAAGGAGAGTGTACCTAAGTATGTGAAGGAAGAAGCGATGGAAGGGATTAGTATTATGAAGGATTATATCCTTGTTCCTTCTGACCGTGACGGCTATATGCACCTTTATTTATATGATAAGAATGGCAAGCTTATACGCCAGATTGATAAAGGAAACTATGATGTAACAGAGATTTATGGGTATGATGCAAAGACAGGTAATACCTACTTCCAAGCAGCAGCACGTAAGCCAATGCAGCGTGAGATATATGTTGCTGATAAGTCAGGAAAGTTGACTTGTCTTTCTGCTCGTGCGGGATGGAATGTAGCATCATTCTCTGGTGATTATAAGTATTTCCTCAACACATGGAGTGATAGCAATCATCCATACGTGTTTGCCATCTATGATAACAAGGGAAAGCAAGTGCGTGAGGTCCTCAATAATGATGAGTTGCAGGCAAAGTTGGCTAAGTATGGCAACACAGGAGTTGAATTCTTTACGTTTACAACCTCTGAGGGTGTGAAACTAAATGGCTGGATGGTGAAGCCTGCCAACTTCGATGCAACAAAGAAGTATCCTGTTATTATGCATCAGTATAGCGGTCCTGGCAGTCAACAAGTTGTCGACAACTGGAGTGTAGGGTCTATGGGTAGCGGTGCAATGTTCGACTACTACTTGACACAAAAGGGTTATATTGTTGTAACAGTAGATGGACGTGGCACTGGTGCACGTGGTGCAGCGTTCGAGAAGTGTACTTATCTGAGACTTGGAGACTTAGAGTCAAAGGATCAAGCAGAGGCAGCTTTGTGGTTGGGCAAGCAGAGTTACGTTGATGCTTCACGTATAGGAATATGGGGTTGGAGCTTCGGCGGCTTCAATACATTGATGAGTATGAGTGAGGGACGTAATGTTTTCAAGGCTGGTGTGGCCATCGCTCCACCAACAAACTGGCGCTATTATGATTCTGTTTATACTGAGCGTTATATGCGTACACCACAAGAAAATGCTGAAGGATACGCCATAAATCCTATTAATCGTGCTGAGAAGCTTCATGGAAAGCTTTTGATATGTCATGGCTTAGCAGACGATAATGTTCATCCACAGAACACATTTGAGTATTCTGAAGCCTTAGTACAAGCCGACAAGGATTTTAAGGAGAATCTATATACAAATCGTAATCATGGTATCTATGGTGGAAACACACGTAACCATCTATTAAGACAGGTCGCTGAGTGGTTCATCAATAATTTGTAATAGATACTTTCTATAGACGAATGTTCTTGATTTTGGTTGATAGAAACCCTGGGAGTTGTAACTGACTCTTGGGGTTTCTTGCTATAATGACCCTTCTTGTATGGGTCCATTAAGTCTATTGCAACTGTATGCTTGTATTTATTAACCGCTAAAGTATGGGATGGTCGTAAGTGTATTACGGTAGATGGGTATTGTAAAGATATCTACTATTATTAATAAGGTATATAAAAAAAGAAAAGCGATGGCCTTCACAGGAAATCGCTTTATTACTCAATAGGTATTAGTCTTTAAAGGTAAAAGATTGTTTTCAGGATAACAGTCACAAAGATATAGTAATTTTACGGCTTCTGCAAACTTTTAGTAGATTATTTTTTCATCAATTAGATGTGTGCGAACACATGTTCTTTTAATTTCTTTCCAAAGGCTTCAAAGCGTCTGTTTTCTTGTTTTTAAGGGCTTTCTTTAGTGTTTAGTGACGATGTGGAAATACGACATTTGAAGTTAGAATGATAAAGGTTTTTTGCGTTATGTGGGTAAGAAACTGACTTAATAATTCTTCCGTATAGTTTTCTTCTTTGTGTGATAAAATACTCGTGATGGCTCTTTTTATTAATTATAGTATCCCTTTTATTCATAATTTATCGTTAACTTTGCAAAGACATACTTTCGTCTTTACTTTAAAGTAAAAATCAAAATCTATCATTACTACAAATATACATGATGATGAAACAAAGGATTCTCTTAGTATTAGGTTTGTTCTTAACTGTCTTAACCGCCGTTGCAGGAGGAAGAATTAAGGTGGCATGTGTAGGCAACAGTGTTACTTGGGGCTTAACGATTGCCGATAGGGAGAAGAATTGTTACCCCTCTCAGCTACAGCAGATGTTGGGAAACCAGTATGAAGTCAAGAACTTTGGGCACTCTGGCGCAACGTTGTTGAGTCACGGACATCGTCCATATATTGACCAAAAAGAGTTTCAAGAGGCTTTGGACTTTAAGGCAGACTTGGTTGTTATCCATCTTGGGCTCAATGATACAGACCCACGAAATTGGCCAGAATATAGCGAGGAGTTCAATGCAGACTATATCCGTTTGATTGATAGCTTCCGTCAGGCTAATCCGAAAGCAAAGATTTGGCTTTGTCAGATGACACCTATCTTTGACCGACATCCACGTTTTGAAAGTAGTACACGTGATTGGTACGACCAGATACAGCGCCATATTCGGCAGGTGGCTAAGGCCACAGGACTCCCACTCATCGACTTAAACACACCTTTATATAGTCGTCCTGACCTTCTTGCAGATGCTATTCATCCTAATGCAGAGGGTGCGAAGATTATTGCTGAGGCTGTCTATGGTGCACTGACAGGCAACTATGGTGGTCTTGCTGTCTCACCGTTGTACACGGATGGCATGGTTGTTCAGCGCAACAAACCTATTGTTTTCCGTGGAATAGCTAACACAGGCGAAACAGTTAAGGTCTCTTTCAATGGTCATACGCTCTCGGCTTTGGCGGATGGGGCAGGGAAGTGGAAGGTTTCATTCCCTAAACAAGAGGCTGGCGGCCCTTATAAGGCTGTGATAAGTACAAAGAAACAGAAACTGACGATTAAAGACATCTATGTAGGAGAGGTATGGCTTTGTTCAGGACAGTCGAATATGGAGTTGCCAGTGAGTGCTGTACAGAGTAGAGAACAAGACCTCAACGAAGCAGAGAAACAGACACGTTTACATCTGTTTAATATGTCTGCTATCTATCTAACAACCTCTGTTTCATGGTCGGTAGGTGCTTGCGACTCTGTCAATCGGCATCAGTATCTACGTGTTGGCCCTTGGAGTAATTGTACACGAGCGTCTTTGAGTGGCTTCTCTGCTGTGGCTTATCATTTCGGTAAGAAGTTGGCTGATAGTCTACAAGTGCCTGTTGGCATTATTTGTAATGCTGTTGGGGGTACGACTACGGAGTCATGGATTGATCGCCATACATTAGAACAGCATGTGCCTTCCATCCTTCATGATTGGTATCACAGCGATTTCGGTATGAAATGGGCACGTGAACGAGCCTTGCAGAATGTCAAGTTGAGTAAGAACCCGCTGCAGCGCCACCCCTATTCACCTGCCTATATGTTCGAGACAGGATTACTTCCTTTGAAAGGTTATGGTGTCAATGGTGTTATATGGTATCAAGGTGAGTCGAATGCCCATAATATGGAGCTACACGAACGTCTCTTCCCATTGTTGGAGAAGAGTTGGCGTAGTTTCTTCCATAACCCAGAACTACCATTCTATTTCGTTCAGCTTTCAAGTCTGAATCGTCCTTCTTGGCCTCGTTTCCGAGACTCTCAACGACGTATGGCATCAAAGTTACATAACACGTGGATGGTTGTGACAACCGACTTAGGCGACTCTTTAGATGTTCATTACACAAATAAGCAGCCTGTAGGTGAGCGTCTTGCCCTACAGGCATTGAACCATAGTTATGCTTACAAGATAGAGTCTGAGGGACCTGTCTGCCATTCTGTATCCGTAAAAGACGATGGTCTTGAACTGCAATTTACGCATGCACGGTCGTTGTCAGCTCATGGTAACCATCTTATTGGGTTTGAAGTGGCAGGAGCAGATGGCGTCTACTATCCTGCAGAAGCCCAGATAACGTCGGCTAACACAGTTCTCGTTAAGTCCTCTTCTGTATCTCGCCCTGTCTCAGTTCGGTATGGTTGGCAACCTTTCACACGTGCCAACCTTGTGAATGAAGTTGGTTTGCCATGTAGTACATTCCAATGGAAGATTAGACGGTAAATACCTCAATCATGTTTCTCTCCTCACCCACAAAGAGGAGTGTGACGAGTGAGGTAACCCTTATAGGGCTACTCGCAAAAGCACTTGGGTTTTTCATTTCTCATAGAGTACACAGCGATTTTAGTCTCTTTTTGTACATGGGGAAAACTCAAGAAGGGCGATAGACATACAGAGAGTGCAGGGCACTTTTGCCAATATTGACTGTAATCTCTGTGCTATCTCATACTTGAACAGACCTCTGTGTGGCTCAACCTGTGAGGTACAAGTCAGTGTCGTTCTGTTAGAAAAATGGCCGAGACATCCCTATAAGATTACTGATAAAAGACGAAGAAAGGCTAAACGTGTAAGAAGATATTGTAAATAATTATTGATAATCATTTCTCTCTCCATTTGAGAAGAGGCCAAGAATGATAAAAGAAAAGGCCCTTCTTTGTTCGAGAACATGCCCTTCTTGGGTGCAGAAGACGCTCTTCTTGAAGCAAGAGGGGCGTCTTCTATAATGATATTCGTAATAGGTTGATTTATTACATGTTATAGTCTTGCGTTTAAGAGGTGATACACCCCTACATTAAGCGTATTTACCTCAATGCTATGTAAAGATATTTTACGATTATATAGGCTCTTTCGAAAAGTGGAGAAGCAAGCGATAAATTCTGATGAAGATAGCGAGAAGGGCAGAAGGTATGGCATATACTGTTTTTTCAAGGTAAGACTTTTGTTCTTCTAATTTGTGGGTAAGATTAATAAAGGTATTGACCTCCCGTGAGAAAGATACTTCCGAAGTTGTGAGAAGGTCGCTGGAAAGAATATTTTTATCTATGGAGAATACTTTTATCACAAATTATTATTGCGTGAATAAATATTTTATTGTACTTTTGCAGATTAGTTAAAACGGGATAATAGATAATAGATTATGGTACAGAGAATTTGTTTTCTTTCTTTACTTTCTATCCTTTTATGGAGTTGTCATTCTAAAAAAACAGAAGAGAATACGAAGGCTGTCTTTACAGCAACAACTCCAATGGTAACTAATATTAGTCTTCCTCAAAGCTATGTGGCTAACATTCAATCATTAAGAAACATTGAGGTGCGCTCACAGCAAGAAGGAATACTACAGCAGATATACGTAGATGAGGGCCAGATGGTACGTGCCGGACAACCTTTGTTTCGTATTGCTATAGTAGGAGAAGACGAGGAGATTGCGAAAGCAAAGTCTGCGCAGGAACAAGCTGAGATAGATTTGCAAAACACAAGTCGGCTTACAGAGAACAACATCGTATCTCCCAACGCGCGTCGAATGGCCAAAGCAAAGTACCAGTCAGCAACAGCAGATTACAAACTCGCCGTTTTACACAAACGATTATCTATTATTCGAGCACCTTTTAGTGGTGTTTTAGGAAGGATACCACAGAAGGTTGGTAGTTTCATTCAGCAAGATGATTTGTTGACGACACTGTCAGATAACTCTAAGATGCAGGTTTATTTTAACATCTCAGAGAGCGATTACTTAGACTTACAGCAACATCCACAACTTTATATGCAGTTACCTTTGAAGTTGCTGTTGGCCAATGGCAGTACCTTCCCAGCCAGAGGAAGCATAAAAGACATATCAGGACAATTCGATAATGCGACAGGAACGATATCTGTTCGTTCGCTATTTGCTAATCCCAAAGGCTTACTACGTAACGGACAGTCGGGAACTGTACAGCTACTTGTACAGAAGAAGAATGCTATCGTTATCCCACAAGAAGCTGTCTACGAGTTGCAAGACCGCAAGTATGTGTTCGTCGTTGATAAGAATAACATTGCTCATCAACGCCAGATACAGATTTCAGCTGAGTTGACAGGAGTCTATGTCATCTCATCAGGCCTTACAGCGTCAGACCATTATCTAATTGATGGTATACAGAAAGTGAATGATGGTGACCACGTGCATACTCGCTTCGTGACACCACGACAATCAATAAAGTCAAACGAAATCGCTATTCAATAAATGTTCAAGATATTTATTCGTCGACCGGTTCTATCTATTGTGATAGCACTGGTCATTGCTTTTATTGGAGTTCTGTCTTTGTTTAATCTTCCGATTACGCAGTTCCCTTCCATCTCACCGCCTAAGGTGAATGTGGTAGCTGATTATCCAGGAGCAAACAATGAGTTGTTGATTAAGTCAGTGATTATACCATTGGAGCAAGCCTTGAATGGTGTTCCTGGTATGAAATATATAGAGAGCGATGCAGGAAACGATGGTGAAGCAGAAATAAACGTAGTTTTCAAGTTAGGTACTGACCCTAATGTAGATGCTGTAAACGTACAGAACCGTGTTTCAGCAGCTACGAATAAATTGCCACCTGAGGTCATACGAGAGGGTGTTAAAATCTCACGTGAGGAGCCTAACATCCTTATGTACATTAATCTCTATAGCGATGATCCAAGTGTAAACCAAGATTTCTTATTCAACTACTTTGATATCAACATCTCTCCAGAGCTGTTGCGTGTAGATGGAGTGGGCGACCTTGATATTCTTGGTACGCGTAGTTATGCTATGCGTGTATGGTTGCATCCAGATAAGATGGTAGCTTACGGCTTGTCAACGGATGATGTTAGTGATGCGTTGGAAGACCAGAACATAGAGGTCTCACCAGGTAAATTAGGTGAGAGTGGTGGTACACGTCCACAGGTGAAGGAGTTTGTCTTGAAATATCCAGGTCGTTACACCACTGCAGAAGAGTATGGGAATATCATCATCAAAAGCAATGCGAACGGTCAGGCTGTTCGATTGAAAGATATTGCCGACATACATCTTGGCAGTGAAGTCTATGATATCTATTCAACGCTCAATGGTCGTCCGTCAGCAGCTGTGACGTTGAAACAAGCATACGGAAGTAATGCAAGCAACGTCATAAAGCAAGTCAAGCAGGTGATGACTCGCCTTCAGAAAGACATGCCAAAGGGTATGCATTATGAGTATAGTTATGACATAAGTCGCTTCCTTGACGCAAGTATAGATAAGGTAGTCCATACATTATTTGAAGCCTTCATACTTGTAGCCCTTGTTGTGTTCGTCTTCTTAGGCGATTGGCGTTCGGCTGTAATACCGATTATGGCGGTCCCAGTGTCTTTGTTGGGTAGTTTCATTGCGATGCTTGTTTTCAACATCACACTTAACATGATATCGTTGTTTGCCCTTGTAATGGCGATTGGTATTGTCGTTGATGATGCTATTGTGGTTATAGAGGCCGTGAATGTAGAGATATCGCGCAATAAACTGACACCTGTTGAAGCAACGGAGAAAGCAATGAAAGAGATTAGTGGTGCCATTATTGCCATCTCTCTTGTTATGGCTTCCGTGTTTATTCCAGTGGCATTCATGGGTGGTCCAGAAGGTATGTTCTATCGTCAGTTCTCTATAACGATGGCATCCAGCATTCTCTTCTCAGGTTTTGTGGCACTGACCTTGACACCTGCTCTCTGTGCGCTCATCCTCACAAAGGAGCAAGAGAATCATGTCAAGTTAGGATTTATAGGTAGATTATTGCAACGCTTCAATGCTCAGTTTAATGTTGGTAGTAAGAAGTATGCACACGTCTTACAACATACTGTGAAGCATAAGGCTTTCACGATGATTGCTGTTCTCGTTTTCTGCGGTCTTGCTTATTGGGTTAATCTCGGGCTTCCATCAGGCTTCATCCCACAAGAAGACCAAGGAATGATTTACGCAGTCATTGAGACACCACCAGGCTCAACTATTGAACGAACAAATGAGGTTGCTCGTCAGTTGTTAGCAATAGCGGAGAAAGAGGAAGGAGTAGAGAGTGTTTCTTCACTTGCAGGATTTGAGATTCTCTCTGAAGGAACAAGTGCTAACTCTGGTAGTTGTCTTATTAACTTAAAGGATTGGAAGCATCGTAAGCGTACAGCAAAGGAGATTATCGAAGACCTCGAAGATAAATGTAAGGTGATAACGACAGCCAATATTGATTTCTTCGAACCGCCTTCAATTCCTGGTTATGGCGCTGCCAGTGGTTTTGAGCTACGATTGCTTGATAAGACAGGTAATAATGATTATCACGAGATGGAGCGTGTGAGCAAAGACTTTGTCCGTCAGTTGAACAAGCGTCCGGAGATAGGAAATGCCTTCACGTTCTATTCTGCAAGCTTCCCGCAGTATATGCTCAATGTCAATGATGCCATGGCATTACAGAAGGGAGTTGAACCTGGTAAGGCTCTCAACAGTCTTTCTATATTAGTAGGTTCTGATTATCAGACGGGATTTATCAAGTTTGGTAAGCCTTACAAGGTTATTGTTCAGGCAGCACCTCAGTATAGAGCCTTCCCAGAAGACCTGCTTCATCTTTATACAAAGAATGATGCGGGAGAGATGGTACCCTATTCTGACTTTATGTCACTCAACAAGACCTATGGTATGAGTGAGATTACACGTCATAATCTCTATAACTCTTCAGAGGTGACAGGTGCTCCGGCACCTGGTTACTCAAGTGGTCAGGCACTAAAAGCTATCAGTGAGGTTGCCCAACAGTCGCTTCCTAAAGGATATGACTATGACTGGGCAGGAATATCAAAGGACGAGGTAGATCAAGGTAACACGGCAATCATCATCTTTATTGTGTGCTTGGTTTTCGTCTACTTAATCTTAGCAGCACAGTATGAGAATTTCTTACTCCCACTGCCAATTATCATCTTCTTACCAGTGGGTGTGTTTGGAGCATTCTTATTGTTGAGGCTGTGTGGGTTAGAAAACAATATATATGCACAGATAGCATTGGTCATGCTTATCGGACTCTTGGGTAAGAATGCGGTGTTGATGGTAGAATACTCCGTACAAAGAAAGAATATGGGACAGTCCATTGCACAAGCTGCTATAGAAGGAGCTGTGGCACGTTTCCGTCCAATTCTTATGACCAGTATTGCGTTTATAGCCGGACTTATCCCGCTCGTCTTTGCTACTGGTGCTGGTGCTATTGGTAATAAGACCATTGGAACGGCAGCTGTGGGTGGTATGATGATAGGAACCATGTTCGGATTGGTTATTATTCCTGGTCTTTATTATATCTTTGCTTCAATGGCCGATAAGATTGTGCATTATCAAAAGGATAAACCTTTAAGCGAAGAGAAAGATAAACGATATCATAAAGAAGTAACGAATGATGATGAAGAAGAGAAATAACAAGTGTCTCGCCTATGGTCTCATGACACTTATATCATTGTTGGGCGTGGTTGCTTGTAAGACTCCACAAGCAACATTGCCAAACGATACAGTAAAGGCTTCTATGCCTGTTGCTACAGCTGATACAGTGACGGCTATACCCCTATGGCGCGACTTCTTTAAAGATCCAACGCTATGTGCACTGATAGATACAGCGCTCGCAAATAACCAAGATCTTAAAATAACGCTTCAAGAGATGGCCATTGCTAAAAGCAATATCTTGGCGAAGCGTGGACAGATGTTGCCTTCAGTTACGGCTAATGTTGCTGCCGGTGCATCTAAGGCGGGCCGATATACAGCAGAAGGAGCTGGTAATGTGGGTACGGAGATTACGCCAGGACATAATGTGCCAAACGTTGTTCCTGATTTTGCACCTAATCTACATTTAGATTGGAGTGTCGATTTATGGAACCAACTTAATAGTACGAAGCGTGCAGCTGTTGAACGTTATCTTGCATCAGAAGAAGGACAAAGGACAATAAAGAGCCAACTCGTTGCTGATGTGGCTGAGAACTATTATGCTTTGTTGGCACTTGATAATAAGTTGGATATTATGCAGCAGTACATTGCTTTGCAGAAGAAAGCTGTACAAATAGCACGTGTTCAGAAAGAGGCAGATGCTGATACCCAGTTAGCTGTTGAGAAGTTTGAGTCAGAACTGGCTAAGGCTTCTGCTGAGGAGTATCAACTTCGACAGGCTATCACTGAGACAGAGAATAATCTGAATTTGCTTTTAGGTAGATATCCTACTCCTATTACGCGTAATAAGAATGTCTTGATGGAACAGTCATTGCCTAATACGTTGCAAGCAATCCCTGCAAGTCTACTACTACATCGGCCTGACATTGTTGCTGCTGAGCACCAACTTAGAGCTGCCAAATGGGATGTCGAAGCTGCACGAAAGGCTTTCTTGCCTTCTCTCAATATCTCTGCATCTTTGGGACTTGACGCTTTTAATCCTAAATACTTGCTTCAGCTGCCTAAGTCTTTAGCCTTCAGTGTGGTGGGGGGATTGACGGCTCCGCTGATTAATAAGAAAGCTATTCAAGCAAACTTTGACCAAGCTAATGCATTGCAATTGGAGGCTTTATATAATTATGATAAGACCTTGCTCACAGCTTACAGTGAAATGTCTACTTTGCAAGCCCGTGCACGTAACTTGGCTCAATACCAAGTGTTGAAGAAGAAACAGAATGATGCTTTGACCAGAGCCGTCTCTGTCTCTCAACAACTCTACAATTATAATCGTGCTACCTACTTAGAGGTTCTTGATAGTGAGCGCGACCAACTTGATTGCCAGGTAGAACTTGTTGATACACAACTGCGACAACTGTCAACGCTTATTGACCTCTATCGGGGTTTCTTCTAAGCTGCATCAGTCTGTTGAACGATCATAAGATGCGAGAGAGAGGCAAACAGACTTTTTGAAGTTGCTGTCATTTCTGTCATCATATACTCCTGTTTATATGTTTGGATATGAAGCTTTTACGCTAAATGTTAAAAATGACAGCAACAGAAAATAAAAATAAATTAGGGGTTTGTAGGTACTGATAGTGTTACTTTACATTGATGAATAATCATTGTGTGGCTTTGTTTCTATATCTCTCATCGATGTTTATAAAGAAGTGTATATTTGTCGTCGGGAGTGGTCTGCTTTATTACTAATTATTCTTCAATTTATCTTGAGATTTGATAGTAATAATGTATTTGCAAGATAATACAAAGCACAGCGTCTGTAGCTATTGAGATTTACAGATGACAAAAAGTGTTTGATGAAGAAAAAGTACAGCATTGTTGATGTTGCTACAATCTGAATTGTCTTTTGAAAGGTATAGGGAAAAGGATTTCTTCAGTCTCCTTTGAAGTAAGATATTAGCACATGTAAGCAGGGGAAGAATAGTACTGCGCCATTAGCGTAGGTCTTAAAGGTATTTGAAAATTAAGATTAGGACAGTAAGGTGGATAAATCAAAGTCTAAATAGATTGACGTAATGGGCATTTATAGTATATCAGGATTTTTGACGATATGTCTGGTTTGCTATCTCTTCTACTGTTTAAGACGATTACAAAGCAAAAAGACTTCGACCATTTCTGCTGCTTGTATCCTCTTATGTCTTCTTCTTTTGGGTATTATTGGATTATTTTACAGTCTTTTAGAAGGAGTAAATTATATTATAATAGGCATTATCATGATATGGGTTTGTGCCAAGTCTCATCATTCTGGGGGAGGTGGTGAGTATATGTATATAAGAGGCTGGATAGGTGCTATTGTGTCACTGATATATGGTATATTAAAGGTACTGGGCATGTTATAAGTGAACTGTTAGTGGTATAAATATCTTTATACGGGTTGAAAACAGAAATCTATCATCTGACAAGAAGCTCTTGTATAATGCGAAATTATAGGTTCTACACATGGTATTTGGTAAATAGTTTATGAGGTATAGCACTAAACGATGCTTATAAATTGCCCACATGTTTGTGAAAAATGATAAGTAAAGAATAAGATAATGAGGCTCTTAAGACATATAGTCCCAATATTGATTATTTTCTCTTTAATCAGTTGTAGAACAAGTCATCTACAACAAGAACGTCCTTTGATAATCTCCAATATGGATATTCATTATGATAATACCGCTGGAGTATATTTCCCAAGTGTATTCCTCAGAGGTAGGGTAGAGAAGTATATATGTCATAATTTCTCATGGAGGAGAGCTGGATATGTATATAAAAATGGTGTACAGGGAGAGAGTGTTGTTCAGTTTGATTATGATGCATCAGACAATAAGATAAAAGATGTACGAGTGTTAATGTCTACCAATATTTTGTCTGTTGATGAAGAGCTTATTCATAGTGTAAGCGCAATTCGTTTCGTTAATGCTATAAAGGGCGATAGAAAGGTAATCGTTAGGTTCTTGTTGCGCATAAAATATAATGAAATTGGAAAATAAGTGATAAAAAGAATCCCATCTTAAATCTCTTTTTTTCATTTATGTCCGATTGAATTATGATTATATTTGCCTTAGTGTAAGTTCCATGGATAGGATAGGGGATGTGGCAGAAAAGAATAATCAGTAAGGATTGTAATGCCCTTGAATGAATGAGAAGTCTTTCAACTGTATTTGAATAATGGGATATAAAAAAAGAGAATAACGATATAGTTACTCTCTTATCTTACTTTAGTGATCCGCATGGGGCTCGAACCCATGACCCCAACATTAAAAGTGTTGTGCTCTACCAGCTGAGCTAGCGGATCTCCCTGTGCTCTTATTAAAAGCGAGTGCAAAGGTAGTGAGAATTTTTGATAACACCAAATTATTTATAACTTTTCTTGCCTCTTTAAGCAGTAAATAGATGAAATATACTGATTTGAGGCGTTTGGTAATTAAGTATCTGATGTATTAAGGTTCATTGATATTAATAAAAAGCGAAAGAGGATATGCCTCACGACATATCCTCTTCTATGTTCTTAGTCATTTTATTATTTGAGCCTCTTGTCGGATTCGAACCAACGACCCCGAGATTACAAATCACGTGCTCTGGCCAACTGAGCTAAAGAGGCGGGGGTGGACAAGCGATTCCTATCGCACCGCTACAACCTTCTGCCCTTGCTCCGTTCCCGTCCTGGGGGATTCAAAGGGAGCTGGTCGTAGGAGACTTGTCCGTGTTGTGCTTATCTCAAATAAGCGGGTGCAAAGTTAGTGATTTATTTTTATACCAGCAAGGAGACGTTAATACAATTTCTGTTTTTTAACAAAAAAAATTAAATTTAATAGTGTCCTACATTATTTATAATAAATAATACGTACTTTTGTAACATGATTCATGAAGATTATAAACAGTTGACAGCATACGCTCGATATGATGGTATTTATCTTGCTATCATTTGGGCGGCAAGTTTTGCTTGTCTTTTAGGTATAGAGGCATTACCAGTTTTGGCGCAATTTAGTTTTTTACTTATTCTTTCGACCCCTTTCTTCGTAGCTTATCGATTGAAGATATTTCGTGAGGAAGGGCGTAAAGGCGTTATATCTTTCCGTCGAAGTCTGTTCTATTGTCTACGTGTTTTTTTCAATGCAGCAATTATCTTTAGTTTTTTGCAGTGGTTGTATATGCGTTTCTTAGACAATGGAAAGCTACTCATGATGTTTAGTAATATCTATTCGAGTGCGGAAGGGAAAAAGACACTTACTGCTATGGGTTTCTCGTATAACCAGTTCATGGCGATATTACCAGATGTTTTACAACCTTATTCTATAGCTTCCAGCACTTTTATCACGGCAGTTTTGTTTGGAGCAATTTGTTCGTTATTGATAGCTGGTGTCATGTCTAAGAATGTTAAACGCCAATAGTTATAAGATTATTAGGTAAATGGATGATAGATATTATAGGTCATAATCCTTATCTTTCAGTCTGAACTCCTAAATACTAAATTGATAATAGAAAATTCCTAATACATAATATGGATATATCAGTAATTGTTCCTCTTTACAATGAGGAGGAAAGTCTCCCCGAATTATACGCTTGGATTCAGCGTGTCATGAAAGCTAATGGCTTCACTTATGAGGTTATTTTTGTCAATGATGGCTCTAAAGACAAGAGTTGGGACGTCATTGAAGATTTGCATCGTAAGGATGCTGAACATGTGCATGCAATCAAGTTCCGTCGTAACTACGGTAAGAGCCCTGCACTCTATTGTGGCTTTAAGGCAGCGAAGGGTGATGTTGTTATTACAATGGATGCCGATTTACAAGACTCTCCTGATGAGATACCAGAGCTTTACAGGATGATCATGGATGAGAAATACGACCTTGTAAGTGGCTATAAGCAGAAACGTTATGACCCATTAACCAAGACTATCCCTACAAAACTATTCAATGCGACGGCACGTAAGATAAGTGGAGTACACAACCTGCACGATTTCAATTGTGGATTAAAGGCCTATCGTAGTGATGTCGTGAAGAATATTGAGGTCTATGGGGAGATGCATCGTTATATTCCTTACCTTGCCAAGGAGGCAGGCTTCGCACGTATTGGAGAGAAGGTGGTGCATCATCAGGCACGAAAGTATGGTAAGTCAAAGTTTGGTATTAATCGTTTCTTCAATGGTTACCTTGACTTATTGACCCTTTGGTTTCTTACTAACTTTGGTAAAAAGCCAATGCACGTCTTTGGTTTGATGGGTTCTTTTATGTTCTTCATCGGTTTTATCGCTTTTCTTTGGTTAATTGTTGAGAAGATTATAATGCTTCTTGGAGGAGAATATGGCGACTTACTCTCAAATCATGCATCCTTCTTTATAGCCTTGGTAGCGATGATATTAGGTACACAACTATTCCTTGCAGGATTTATAGGCGACCTTATAAGTCGTAGTAATCCAAAGAGGAATGACTATCAGATAGAGAAAGAAATGTAGGATGATAAGCCTTGCTTTTAAGCAGTTAACAAATTACAATGATGAACTACAGAAAGATTAAGCAGGTATTGAGCAAAGTCTTCATGTGTATTACCTTCTTAGGAGGAATGGTATGGATGAGTTCTTGTTCTGATATTGACTGTCCTGTAACCAATGGTGTATGGTCAAATTATGTCGTAAAGGGCGATACTTTGCACGATACACTTACTATATCAGCCATTCGAGAGAATAAACCTGATACGGTACTACTGAATAAACAGGTAAACACAACGAAGTTTAGTCTTCCTATGAGTTATAATGGAGAAACAGATAAGCTTCGTTTTGTATTTACAAGTAAGGCTGGAGTGACAACTATAGATACGGTTACGATATCGAAAACCAATATAAGTCATTTTGAAAGTGTAGATTGTTCGCCAACTTTCTTCCATACGCTCACAGCTGTTACAGCAAAGGGAACACGTGTGAAGAAGGTTGATATTAATAATCCAAACGTTGACTATGATGGTACGAAAGAGCATATATTTATCAGTTTTACTAATCCTTAATGTACTGTTCCTATTGACTCCGATGGTAGCCAATGCGCAGCGTCGCCCATCACTACCAAAGGTTAAGGAAGATAGTATCCCCTTTTTTAGAGGAGTAGCTGTTGGTGTCGACCTTGTTGGACCCGCTATGCGTTGGCTTGCCTCATACGGTCAGTATGAGGGAATGGTACGTGTTAATCTGAAGGATAGGTATTATCCCGTGATAGAAGTGGGTGTTGGTCAGGCTGATAAGACGGACGAAACCACAGGGACAACCTTCAAAACAACTGCACCCTACGGTCGTGTGGGGTGTGATTTTAATATGTTAAAGGATAAACATGACGCATACCGATTCTTAGTAGGCGGTAGAGTAGGGTACACATCATTTAAGTATGATGTACTTAGTCCTGGTATTCTTGACCCTATTTGGGGCACTCAGTCCCCTTATGGTAATCTTGGTAATAAAGGACGTCAGCTTTGGGCCGAGCTTGTTGGTGGTGTAGATGCTAAGATATGGGGGCCTATTCGTATGGGGTGGAGCGTTCGTTATAAGCTTCGCCTTGCTCGTAAGATGAGCGAAATAGGCGAACCTTGGTATGTCCCAGGTTATGGTCGTAGTGGTTCATCACAGCTTGGTGCAACCTTTAATGTTCTTTTTGAATTATAATAAGATAAGTTGTTAGAAATAAGATATATATCTTCAGATGTCTCAATAGCATCTTCATGTGACTATCAAGAGGGTTGGTTGTTCATGTGTTAAGGATATTGTTCTCTATTTCTAACATGAGTATTGATACTAAATTAATATAAAAAAGGAGATGAATAAGAAGAGATTATATTGGCAGATACCATTCCTTTTGATGCTAATCATTGGGTCTATAGTTATTGTTAGCTATCAACATTCAATGCCTTACCAGCACAATAAGGGATTTATCTTTGGTACTACCTATAATATTACCTACCAAAGTGATGAAGATCTCCAGCCACAGATAGAGGCAGAACTTAAGAAGGTTAATCAGACCTTCTCAACTTTTGAACCCAACTCAATGATTTCCTTGATTAATCAAAATAAGTCTGTAAAGGTAAATGAGATGTTCAGAGAGGTCTTCACACTTGCTGAAACGGTTTCAAAAGAGACTGATGGTGCATTTGATATTACTGTTGCACCGATGGTTAATATGTGGGGCTTTGGATTTAAGACGGGTCAACATCCATCTAAACAGGCTATCGACAGTCTTCATCAAATTGTTGGATATAATAAGGTGAAATTGGTTGGTAATACCGTTCAGAAGGATAACAAACGTATTATGTTAGATTGTTCTGCTATCGCAAAAGGCTACGGCTCAGATGTTGTTGCCCGTTTCCTGCGTCGCAATGGGGTAGAGAACTTTATGGTAGAGATAGGTGGCGAGATAGTTACGAAGGGTAATAGCGAGCAACGTTTACCATGGAAGATAGGTGTAACAAAGCCGACGGATGATAGTTTGAATACCAATCAAGAGATTCAGACGGTACTGAATGTTACAGATAAAGCCATGGCAACGAGTGGTAATTACCGTAATTTCTATTATAAAGGAGGTAAGAAATATGCTCATACCATCGACCCTAAAACTGGTTATCCAGTACAACATTCCCTTCTCTCTGCCACAGTCTTAGCCAAGAACTGTGCTACTGCTGATGCCTATGCTACCTCATTTATGGTGATGGGAGTTGAGAGGGCACGCCAGTTACTTGATCGTCATCCTGAATTGATGGCCTATTTTATTTACTCAGATACGAAAGGTAATCTGAAAACATGGTATAGTCCTTCTATGAAAGGGAAATATGTAGAATAAGACATATTCGCTTTCTCTTTTGAAAGCGAATATATATTATCTTTCAGAGTCAATGCTTCAGCTCTACGATAAACTTCTCGAACTACCACTTTTCATCGGTATTAGTACGGATGAATTGGCTGATATCGTGGGACAAACAAAGTTTGGCTTTTACAAGTTAGTGGCCGATAAGTCGCTTGTCAGTACGGATGATAAATGTACACATCTCTTTTTTCTGATGAGTGGAACACTCCGTGTGGTTAGTCATGCGGATAATTATTGTTATCGAATAGAAGAAGAATTGTCGGCTCCTGCCGTTATCCAGCCCGAACATCTCTTCGGTCTTATGCAAAGATACACAAAGGACTTCACTGCACAGACCGATTGTAGCCTCTTGTCTTTGGATAAGACTGAGGTCTTACGCCTGCTTGATAATTACCTTATCTTCCGTCTTAACCTTCTTAATAGTATATCTATGCAAGCACAGCGAATGGGGCGTATTCCATGGCGTCAGCAGCCTATCGATATTCGTCAACAGTTTGTAAGTTTCCTTCGCCTACGTTGTCTCACTCAAGCTGGTAAGAAGGTGTTGAGGATAAGGATGGAGGATCTTGCCATAGAGTTACACCAGAGTCGCCTAAATGTTTCTCGAATGCTTAACACTCTGCAGCGAGAAGGATTCTTAACGATGAGTAGAGGGATTATTACAATCCCACAGTTGGAGACTCTACGAACGTAATCTTTCCTCGAAATCGGCATAGATTACTATTTTCTCTATTATCCTTTGTTTGTCCCATTCAGCTTTTTGATGGATGTTTCAAACAGTTCTTATTGTCTTAGTGGATGCTATTTGTGTGTGAAATCTTGTGTCTGTCTGTGAGCAAATGAGCACACTCTATTACATTGATAAGTATCTCCCTGTTTACAGCCCATCAATCTATCCATACTTCTGGATAGTTGGTAAATACGTAAAAAAACATTACATCGTATGAAACTAAACATCCTCATGAAAGGAGTATATTGTTTCTTAAAACAGAGTTTGTAACCTACAATAAATCAGCATGTTATAAACAGCTTTGAAGAAGACGCCTTTCATGCTTCAAGAAGGGCGTCTTCAACGTGCAAGAAGGGCATGTTCTTGATCGCAGTTAGGCCTCTTCTTGTTTCTTCTTCGGCCTCTTTTCAAATAGAGTGGGGATTGTTTGTTGAAATAACTCAACAAATTTAGCTTGTTCAAATAGCGTTCTTTCTTCTTTTATCGACAGCTTCGTAGGGCTCACCTCACTAATTGTTCTCCTCTTTGTGGGAATGGGGACGGATGGAGAGACAGGCTGTATAGGGGTAAGTTCACTAATCATTTCCCTTGCTGGGAAGGTGGAAAGAAAGAGAGCCTGTCCCTATGAGTATTGTTGATTACAATCAACACCATCTTTGTTAATCATCAATAAGAATGCAGAAAAAGACAAGAAAGGGAGGTGTAATTCATCACTAAAATTACATTATCCGCTTAGTTCTTATCCATAACACACCATTGAGAAACAAAATTGCGTTAAATTCCACCTTTTTATATGGGTTTTCTCCTTTTTTTGAGTTATCTTTGTAGATTAAAATAAGAGAAAGTTAATAGAGATGATAGATAACGAATTAGATAAGAAAGAACGTGTAAATCCATTCTTTCTACCTTACGATACGCCGCATGACACAGTGCCTTTCGATCGCATAACACTTGCTGATTATGAAGAGGCAATGATGGAAGGCATCCGTCGCGATGATGAAGAGATTGAGAAGATAATTAATAATCCAGACGAACCAACCTTCGACAATACGATTATTCCCGAAGATGAGGTGAAGGGTCGTAAGCATTATTATGACTTGCTGAGCCGTGTTGAGAGTGTGTTCTTTAATATGCTTAGTGCTGAGACATGTGATGAAATGGACGCATTGGCACAGAAGATGAGTCCAATTCTTACTAAGCATAATAATGATGTCAGCTTAAATCCAAAGATATTCGAGCGTGTTAAGTATGTCTACGAGCATCATCGTGAGTTGACACAAGAAGAGAATTGTCTGTTAGAGAAAAGCTATGAGGGCTTTGTACGTAGTGGTGCGTTGTTAGATGAAGCTGGAAAGGACAAGTTGCGTAAGCTAACAGAAGAAGCATCCATGCTTTCATTGCAGTTCTCACAGAATGTTCTAAAGGAGAATAAAGCCTATACGCTACATCTCACAGACGAGAAACAGCTTGACGGACTACCTGATACAGCACGTGAAGCAGCGCATGAAGCAGCAAAAGAGCATGACTTAGAAGGATGGGTTATCACCTTGGATGCACCAAGTTATAGTCCTTTCATGATGTATAGTACGCAGCGTGAACTACGTCAAGAACTCTTTATGGCACGCAATACACTTTGCATAAAGGATAATGACACCAATAACCTGGAACTCTGCAAACGTCTGATTAATCTGCGTAGGGAGATTGCACAGCTTCTTGGATACGACACCTTTGCTGATTATGTGATGAAACATAGAATGGCAACAACGGTCGAGAATGTGTATAAACTCCTCAATGACCTCATTGAAGCATACAAACCAAAGGCTATCGAAGAACGTAAAGAGATCGAGACATTGGCTAAAGAGCTTGAAGGGGACGACTTTAAGATGGAGCCTTGGGACGTGGCTTATTACAGTCAGTTGCTTAAGAAGAAGAAATACGACCTCGAACCAGAGATGCTTCGACCCTATTTGGAATTGAACAATGTGATTAAGGGTGTCTTTGGATTAGCTACACGTCTCTATGGTATCACCTTCAAAGAAAACAAGGAGATACCTGTCTATCATCCTGATGTTAAGCCATACGAGGTGTATGATAAGGATGGTAGTTATTTAGCCGTACTGTATGTAGACTTCTATCCACGTAAGGGAAAGCGTGATGGAGCGTGGATGACGGAGTTCCAAGGACAATGGATAGAGCGCGATGGCACGAATGTACGTCCTCACGCATCACTTGTGATGAACTTCTCTAAGCCTACAAAGGATAAGCCTGCCTTATTGAGATTAGGCGAGGTCGAGACCTTCTTACATGAGTTTGGCCATTCTCTTCATGGCATCTTTGCGAATACACGCTTTGAGAGTCTGTCTGGTACCAATGTATGGTGGGACTTTGTTGAGCTTCCTTCACAGTTTATGGAGAACTTTGCAGTAGAGAAAGACTTCCTTCGCACGTTCGCTTTCCATTATCAGACAGGTGAGCCAATGCCCGACGAGTTGATAGAGAAGGTAATAGCCAGTCGTAATTATGGTGCCGCAATGGCTTGTCTACGACAAGTAAGCTTCGGCCTGTTGGATATGGCTTATTACACATGTAAGGACGAGTTCACCGATGATATTATTCCTTTTGAGAAGCAGGCTTGGGCACCAGCTATCATCGATGAACAGCGTATGGATACATGTATGACGGTGCAGTTCTCTCATATCATGGCGGGAGGATATGCTGCTGGCTATTACAGTTATAAGTGGGCTGAGGTACTCGATGCCGATGCTTTCAGTGTATTCAAGAAGGAGGGTATCTTCAATCAAGAGGTTGCCCAGCGTTTTAGAGATAATGTTCTCTCACGTGGTGGGACGGAACATCCAATGGTTCTCTATAAGCGTTTTCGTGGTCAAGAGCCTACTATTGATGCCCTGAAAGAACGTGACGGACTTACAAAAGCATGAAGGTAAGGCTTTCCTCGATGCCCTTTAAGGAACGACTATGGTTGAGGGAAAAGCTATTGCCATCTATACTTCTTAAGTATCGCATCGTGCTCTCATTGCTAAACAGCAAAGTATAAAATCATAATAAATAAATGAATAACAAGCATATAACAGAATCTTCATCAGCTTCTTCTTCCTTATTAGAAGGGAGAAGCAAGTCTGCTGTCGACTATCGTTACCTTCGTATGGCTCGAATATGGGCTGAGAACTCTTATTGCAAACGTCGTCAAGTAGGTGCGTTGGTCGTTAAAGACAAAATGATTATCAGTGATGGCTATAACGGAACACCGAGTGGTTTTGAGAATGTATGCGAAGATGAGGAGGGCATAACAAAGCCTTACGTACTCCATGCTGAAGCCAATGCAATCACAAAACTTGCTCGAAGCGGTAATAATAGCGAAGGTTCAACTCTCTATGTTACGGCCTCTCCTTGCATTGAGTGCGCAAAGCTCATCATTCAAGCAGGTATTCGCCGAGTTGTATATGCTGAGAAGTATCGTCTTACGGATGGTATAGATTTACTGACAAGAGCTGGTGTTGAGGTTGAATACAAGAGTCTTGAGGAGGACAATGATCCCACTTCAGATTCTATTTAATATGTATGCCAAATGCTTGTAGCCGTGTGATAGCGAGGAACAATCGGTCTTACAGATTCGAAAAAGATTGTTCCCACTATTATCAGAACCATATTTTATAGTTGAATTATCGAATACTCTTTTAATTATCTCCTCTTCAGAAAGAGGGAGTTAAGGCTTTTATGAATCAGAATAAGAATAATCGTTTCATGCCGTTACTAATGGCGCTTTGTGTTGTCATTGGTATTTTTATTGGTACTTTCTATGCCAATCATTTCTCTGGTAACCGACTAAACATCATCAATAATGGTAGTAGTCGACTCAGCAACCTGCTGCACATCATTGATGATCAGTATGTTGATTCTGTTAATATAGACGAACTTGTAGACAAGGCAATCCCTGAGATATTATCAGAACTCGACCCACACTCTGTTTATATTAGTGCGAAAGATGTCCAACTGGCGACCGACGACTTGAAAGGCTCGTTCTCTGGTGTTGGTATTGAGTTCAATATTCGACAAGACACATTACGCATTCAGAATGTTATTAAGGATGGTCCTGCTGATAAGGCTGGGTTATTAGCTGGCGATAAGGTTGTTAGCATCAACGGAAAGTCGTTTGTTGGTAAGATTGTCACTAATGAAGAAGCAATGCATAGACTAAAGGGTCCGAAAGACTCTAAGGTCAAGATTGGTGTTAAACGATATGGTGAACAAGGTGTTAAGATGTTCACTGTGACACGTGGCGACATTGCTGTGAAGAGTGTTTCTGCAGCTTATATGCTCAATGATACGACAGGTTATATTCGTGTCAAGAGCTTTGGCGAACGCACTTATGCTGAGATGTTGGCTGCCTTACAGTCGCTTAATATCCGAGGTGCCGACCACTTGGTTATTGACCTTCGTGATAATGGAGGCGGTATATTGGAGGCTGCGGTGCAGATGGCTAATGAGTTCCTTCCAAAGAATCGATTGATAGTATATACGCAGGGCCGTAAGAGTCCACGTGAAAATTATCGTAGCGATGGGAAAGGAAGCTATCAACATATACCAATGGTTGTACTCATCAATGAAGGAACAGCTTCTGCAGCTGAGATCTTTGCTGGTGCTATGCAAGACAACGACCGTGCTATCATTGTTGGACGTCGTTCTTTTGGTAAGGGTTTGGTACAGCAGCAAATACAGTTTAATGATGGTAGTCTGATAAGACTGACCATAGCACGTTACTATACTCCATCTGGTCGTTGCATACAAAAGCCATTTAAGCCGGGTGATAACGCCGACTACGATAACGATATACTAACTCGTTATCAGCATGGAGAGTTCTTCTCACAAGATAGTATTAAACATCAAGGTCCTGCCTACCATACTAACAATGGACGCATAGTCTATGGTGGAGGTGGCATAACGCCTGACATCTTTGTTCCAGAGGATACTTCTAAGGTGACATCTTACTATAAAGAGGCTGTGGTAAGCGGTTTGATGCTGCAATATGCGTTCAATTATACAGATAAGAATCGTAAGAAACTAAGCGGTTTCGGTGAGGTCTTGCCTTTAGCCAACTACTTAGACCATCAGAACCTCGTAGGTGATTTCGTCGGATTTGCCGAGAAGAACGGATTGCGTCGTCGTAACTTGATGATTATGCGGTCACATTCTTTGTTACAGGAGTATCTCAATAGCCGTATTATCTATAACATTCTTGATGAACAAGCATGGATAGAATATGTCAATCGAAACGATGCCATGATTAAGGCGGCCGTTAATGCCTTTCATCCCAAATCTCTTCTGCTTCTTAAACCGAGGCCGAAGAGTACGGATAAGTCTATGCTAATGCGTAAAAGAAAAGTGTAATAGCTATGGAACAAAACGAGAAATCCCTTCTTCGCAAGGAAGTAAGAGCACGAAAGAAACAGTTTACTGAAAAAAAACTGATTGCTCAGTCGGAGCCACTCATTAAGCGTGTGTTAAGTCATCCACGCCTACAAGAGGCAAAGACAGTCCTTTTATACAATTCACTGGCAGATGAGGTCTATACACACGACCTCATCCTGCAGCTTCACCAAGAGGGGAGAAGGGTTCTTCTGCCGGTAGTTATAAGTGATACAGAGATGGAACTTCGTCTTTACAAAGGACAAGATTTCTTCAAGTCAAGTAGTTATGGCATACTTGAACCTATTGGAGAACCTTTTACAGATTTCTCTTCTATTGAATTTGCACTCATTCCTGGTATGGCTTTTGATGGTCAAAAGAACCGTTTAGGACGTGGGAAAGGGTATTATGATAGGTTCCTTCCACTACTAATAAATGCTTATAAAGTGGGTATCTGTTTTCCTTTCCAGTTCTTGCCAACTATTCCAACAGAGCCAACTGACCAAAGGGTTGATGAGTGTATCTATTAGGTTTTATGAGAGAACGAAGTGGTTATGTGGCTTAAACCCTTAGTTCTCTTATTGTCTTAATGATGTTAACCAATCTCTTCTCTTATCTTCTGCTATGGTGAGGTGTGTTAATAGTAATGGTATGGAGCGTTAATACTAACGAAAATAGGTGATAACATCAGTCTGTCTGACGATAAGATACCTTGCAATGTGTTGTTAGTATGAGTGCAGGGTATTGTTAGAAAAAGTGTGTACTATCTAAGGTAAACATAGTGTACTTGGTTAGTTGGATGTTATCTATTGGTTTACAATATGATATAACACGCTATATGGCATAATTAAAGGAGTCTGCCATATAGCGTAATTAGTCTAAGTGAGCAAAGAGATAATGCTAAGTCTAAACCAAGTCTTCGTAGGCTTGGTTCATTTCATTCATTAAGTTCTCAAAGTTATCAGCGTTTAATGATACCTTTCTGAACATCATTTCTAAGTTTTCTTCCTCAAAGTTAACAGGCGACTCATGGAGTAAAGCCATCATTCCCGCTATCATTAATCGATAGACAGTAGCCTGATGTAGACCATTGACTCCTGTTTTAGCTTGTGTTATCCCTAAGGCGTAAGCTTGCATCTGAACCCGAACAATAGAACGAATGGCCAACGATACGGGTACACAGTCTTTGTCTATCAAAGCTGGACAGTCTACATAGTAGTCTTCTACAGACTGTAAATGTCCATTAAGTAAAGAGAATATTTGCTTCTGATATTCAGCAGTTACGAGAGTATAAAGTTCTTTACTTCCACAAGCATAACGTAAGAGTATCTTTGCTGAAGTAGTCTCTGAGAAATGACGTCGCTTCATATCTTCAGTCACAAACTCAAGGTCTGAATAGTTTAGACGTATGAGAATAGGAAAGAGAACAGACACGAATTGAGTAGAGAGGTTGTCGAAGTTGTTTACTAAAAGCTGTTTGTACTCCTTCGGTTCAATCCGTTTTTTCCCTGGATATAAGGCATCTACTTGTCCTGAAAAGAAAGAATGAAAGTAGCCTCTAACCATTGCAGAGGCTACTCTTGAACGACTAATATCTGTTATTCTCATATTATCTTTTACTACTACCTATGTCCACCAAAACTGCTGTTGTTACTTGGTACGTTTGAACGACTTGGGGTTGATGGAGCCTGATTGCTATTTGCTGGTGCGCTTGGGAATGATGAACGTGATGCATTCCCAAATGATGAACCACCGTAATTACCTGATGATTGACGACTTGGAGCAGGGTATTGCTGCTGTTGAGGTTGATATACAGGTCTGTTAGACTGCTGTCTTGGTCCATCAAACTGCTGATTATAAGAGCTATTTGGCGTAGAATAGGTGTTATTTCTTCTTGCATTGCCAAAGCTACTATACCCGTTATTTTGCTGTGGAGTATTCCAAGCACCGCTATTCTGATATATGTCCTGGTTCGTTCTGGTACGATTTGTTACGATAGGAGGGTTACGGCGTGCACCGAAACGGCCTGCGTAATAGCTGTCATTATATCTGTTTCGCCCGCCACGATAGGTATAGTATTCTGCAGGAAGGGAGCGATAATAATAGTTGCGGTCTGCATAACGATTATAAACCCTATATGCATAGTTGTTATTATACCAATAAACAGGACGATAGAAATAGTCTTCACCTATATAATAGTTATATTGGCGTGCATTTAAGACATAGAACAAGTCACTATTGCGACGTGTCCAATAGTCACCGTAAAGAGAGCGCTCACCCTGCATGTTAAGGAGGTAGTCAAGATTAATCTCGTACACTGCTTGATATTGTGCATCGGTAAGTCCAAGTTCGTAAGCCATCTTGTCTGACAAGAAAAGCGCTTGTCTACGTGCCTCTTCATACCCAATTCGACCGTATGTGCTGCTGTATCCAACGTTATAACCATCATCGTAAACAGCCATAGGACCACCATAACCACCACTGGCAGATAGGTATGCGCCACATGAAGAGAGTGAAAGACTTAGGAGACCTAAAGCGAATGTATATAAAATGTTCTTTTTCATATCTGTAACCTTTAATGTAAACTACTTTTGTTCATTCTCTATTGCAAAAGTAGTCTTTTGGTTTCAAATATCTTATAGGCAAATTCCTATTCGGTTGGGGAAAGTTCCTATAAGTTATTCCACTTCCTCTACGATGGTGTTAGGGACTTCCTTTGATTTCAACATTTCATCAAGACTTTTGAAAGTGTAGGCTGCCTTGTCTTTTACAAACGTCTTAGAGAAACGGTCGCGTAGGCTCATGAGTTTTTGTACAGCTTCTTGATAAGTCTCGGCGGTAATGCGGTCTGCCATTGCTTGTGCATTCACAGGGGTGAAATCGAAGTATTGTACGAGGTACTGTTGGAACTGTCGACGTTGAGTTTGCGTCATTTCCTGCAACTGTACATTCATCTTATCCTTTGCACGATGTATGATGAAGATTAGCTCATCAGGCTCACCACCACGTTGTCCACGGTCATATTTCTTCTCATACTCAAAATGGCAATCACAGAACCCACGCTCTGCAAGTTCCTTTAATTCCTGCATTGCTGGGTCAAGAACACGGCGGCAGAAATCAGAGAATTTCTTGTAGTTGTTTTCCAAACGAAGCATCTTGCGGAACTCGAAGGTCTTGATAACAGTACGACCTTTGTCCACCCATGATTCGATGAACATATAAATACGCTGCGTATAACGGTTCTTACAAGCGAAGACAATCTGTTTTCCTAAACGATGATAACCAAAGTCTAATGATACAAGACGCTCGGCAACAGTATGATCGAGCTTTAGAATGGCGTATTTGTTATAGGAACGATCCTCTGGTATATATACATCACAAAGATTAGTAGCCTTGGTGTACTTTCTTCCTTCAGCCGTTTTATATGGGATTTCGACAGGTATTGAAGCCAACATCTTCAGTGAGTTACGTAACTGTGGATAGTGGTTCGGGTCAACACCTAATTCCTTGAAAGGTAGCTTGATAGGCATACGTCCATCCTCATCCAACTCATCCGTGTGGAATAAGTCAAGCTGAAAGCCTCGCTTATTGTTCAATATTCCATGCAAGATAGACTGTAGACTCTCAACAATAGACACCAAAATTCTAACCTGAATGAGCGAATAGTCATGGCGCATCATGGTCACAGCAATAGGCTGAAGAAGCCATGTCTCTTCTTCTATTGGGATAAGATCATTCGAGATAGTACGGCTTTTTAAGGGAGCTTTCTGTGCTTTTGCACCGCGTTTACGCGTTACCTTTCTTACGGCTGTTTTATCTGTTGTCATATTAACTGTCTTAGCTTATCATGTATCTTATAACACTTTACAAGCTACAAAGATACCGCTTTTATTTGGAACAAGCCACTAAAACAACAAAAATAGTTTCTTCTTAGTTTTTTGATGGCTATCTTGTAGATGCTGTTCTATTAATAAGTAAAGCCTCTTTGGGTAACTCGTTGTATGGTGTTAAGCCTTATTACGATTGGTGTTTACAATTAACAAATTTCGTGTGGTGTATTACTACGTTTTAAAAAGAGCGCCGAAAGAGTTATATAAGGTAACATGATATATATCAAGTAGGTAGGGATAAGGAAATAGTGGATAGCAAAGTAGTACTCTTTTTGTGCTTTCCTCGAGGATAATAATTAATGATAAAAAACCAAATACTTTACGACTACTATTGCATTATTGACTTTTTTTTTGTTATTTTGCATACGATATCATTACGAAGTAACAAGATGAAGAATCAGAAGATGTATGAGCCTGATGATAAGATGATTTATCTTATCAGAGATAATTATGACTTATTACAAAGCTTAGGGTGCTTTGGAATAAGTTTGGGCTTTGGTGATAAGACCGTGAGAGAGGTTTGTGATGATCAGAATGTAGACACTTACACATTCTTGGCAGTCGTTAATTTTACGATAAATGGATATAAAGCTTTTGATGATGTAGACCGATTGTCAATCCCAACCCTTATGCAATACCTGCGAGCAAGCCATACTTACTATCTTGAATACAAGTTACCTTTCATACGGAAGGAGCTGTGTGCGTCTTTGGATGAGACTGATAATCTTGCTCGTCTAATCCTTCGTCTATATGATGAATATGCCCATTCTATCCATAATCACATGCAGTATGAAGAGAAGAATGTGTTCCCATACGTGGATTCGCTGCTGAATGGTGAGTCAAATGACGCATACGATGTCGAGACTTATTCTAAGCATCATAGTCAAACAGATGTGAAGTTACGTGAGTTGAAGAGTATTATTATCAAGTATCTACCTTCTGATACGCATCATAATAATCGTCTGACAGCTACTTTATATGATATCTATAACTGTGAAGCATGGCTTGAACAACATGCTTTAGTAGAAGAAGAAATCTTCATACCAGTGATTAGACGCTTAGAACAAAAGAGTAAGCAGAATGACGTAAGTGTGAAGATATCAAACATGATTACGCAGAGTCCTCTGTCTGATGAGGTACTTAGCGATCGTGAGAAAGATGTTATCGTTGATGTAGCGCAGGGTATGACGAATAAGGAGATAGCCGATCATCTTTGTATCTCAACGAACACAGTGATTACACATCGTCGTAATATTGCACGTAAGCTACAAATACATTCACCAGCAGGATTGACGATTTATGCAATTGTTAATAATCTTGTGGATATCAGTAGTGTGAAGCTATGATGAGTAAGAACAAGTAGGAAAGGAGAAATTCTCAGTTACTTAAAAACAAATACGAATGAAACATCCTTCTAACTTGGATATGGGTCGTCCTAAGATAGCCATAGTCGATTCCAATACACTTGTCATCTTGGGCTTGAAACAGCTTCTACAGAATGTAATGCCTATTATGACTGTAGAGTCGTTCTCTACTTTTCAAGATTTTGAAAAGGCGCAAGTAGACTCGTTCTATCATTACTTTGTATCGCAAGTAATTGTCTTAGAGAACAGGCAGTTCTTCTCTCAATGTATCCATAAAACTATTGTTTTGACAATTACGAAAGACCCTAATTCACAGCTCTCAGGCTTTCATAGCTTCTGTATCAATGTGCCTGAGGATGAGCTTGTCAAGGCAATCTTAAAGATAGTACAGTATGGTCATTCTGGTGGAAAGAACCTTCCAGAACTTCCTCAGGTACTAAAGAATAAGATACTGAGTAATCGTGAGATAGAAGTTATGTCGTTAATTGTACAAGGATTGATTAACAAAGAGATAGCAGAAAAGCTGAATATAAGTCTGACAACAGTAATAACGCACCGCAAGAATATTATGGATAAACTCGGAATGAAGAGTGTATCTGCTTTGACAATCTATGCTGTTATGCACGGTTATATAGACATAAACAAGATATAAGAGCTTAATCTCAACCTTTATATATCTCCTTTCTGTTATTATAAGAAAGGAGATAATAGATGAGCAAACCATCCACGGAAACGTTGCCAAGGTGTGCGCCATTGTTTCCACTTAGTTTCTGTCAGTTTAAAACTATCTTTCTTTTGTACTTCAAAAAGGGTATCTAACTCGTGAGTCGTACATGCGTCTATAATGACAGCATTCTCTTCACGGTCCCAACGAAGACTTCTTGCATTAAGATTGGCCGACCCAACGGTACAGAATTGACCATCTACAGTAATAATCTTTGTGTGGTGGAAGCCTTTCTCATACAGCCAAACAATACATCCTTCTTTCATTAATTTGTGTGCATTATAGAACCCACAGTCAGGGGTTAGAGGGATATCACTCTTCACACTGAGTAGTATCTCCACCTTTACACCTCGTTTAGCAGCATTGCGTAAAGCCTTCTTCAAGGCCCTACTTAGTGTGAAATAAGGGTTGATAAGCTTGATACTATCTTTCGCATCATTGATAGCATTAACATAGAAGTAGCGGATAATATCTTTTGATGTATGTGGTTCACGGTTGATGATACCAACCATTTTATTCCCAACAGTACCACAAGTGTCTTGTTTTAAGCCTTTTATATAATCGGCATTAGATACACCACGATAGTATTTTGCACCATGTATCTTCTGTCCAGATGCCAAATACCACATTCTTAGAAAGATGTTTTGAAGCGTGTTAACCTCATCTCCCTCTATACGACAGTGCATGTCATGCCATGAACCAACGACTTTTGTCCCATTGATGTAGTAGTCTGCCACATTCATCCCACCTGTGTAAGCCACCTTCCCATCAATGACAACAATCTTGCGATGGTCACGATTGAAGATATCATGCAACCATGGGAACTCCATAGGCTTGAACTCGTAAATCTGAATGCCCTTTTCACGGATAGACTTCAAGTTCTTTTTCTTCATAGGGCGATTATTGCTTGCATTACCAAAGCCGTCGAAGACTGCCCTCACCTCAACCCCCTCTTTTGCTTTTGCTGCTAAATGCTTAATCAACTCCTCGTTGATAGAGTCATTACGAAAGTTGAAGTATTCCAAATGAATACTCGAACGTGCTTGGTCAATCGCCTTAAAAAGGTCATTAAACTTTTCCCTTCCTGTTGTAAGTAAGGTTACGGAGTTGTTGTGAGAGAAGCGTACACCTTTCTTTCTAAGCTGGTTAACAATCAAAGAATCAGCCCTATCTGCCGTCATCTCATGTCTTTCAGCTAAAGAGCCTTGAGCCTCTGTCTGTGCTGAAAGACGTGTTGGACATATTATACTATATAGTGCCATCACCGTTGTGATGGTTTTTCTTATGCTAAAACTTACTTTTATCTCTCTCATTTTTCGTCGATAGCAGTAGCAATCTATTGTTGTAATAGATTGTCCCACTCAATATAAATACATAGATAAGATAATCGCATCTTATCTTTACAGCATACAGCTATAATGGTCTACAACACCTAAAAGGTGTTTCTCCTTATCGCATACCAATACAGTATGGATCTTGTTTTGCTGCATAATATGCTGAATCTCTGTTATTTTTGTTGTTGGCAAGACCGTTTTAGGGCTCTTTGTCATAATGTCACTGACCGTATGATCAAAGAATTCTGCCTGCCAATGCTCCATAGCTCTACGGATATCGCCATCAGTTATCAGTCCTATCACTTTCCCATTATCAACTGATACACCCAAGCCAAGCTTACCTTTACTGACATGTATGATTGCTTCGCCTAAGTGCATATCCTTTGGTATGATAGGAAGCTCGTCTGAACGCATAACATCTTGTGCTGTTGTCAGTAGGCGTTTACCTAACTCTCCACCTGGATGGAACTGTGCGAAGTCCTGTGGCTTGAAGTTACGAACACGCATGAGAGCAACTGCTAATGCGTCACCCATGACCAGTGCTGCTGTTGTCGAGCTGGTTGGAGCAAGGTTGAGAGGACAGGCTTCTTTCTCGACCCATACTTTTAGGTGGGCTGTAGAATACTTTGCCAATAGAGAATTAGGGTTGGCACTCATTCCAATAATAGGGATATCCATGTGAAGAACTATCGGAATGAAACGGAGCAATTCGTCTGTTTGACCAGAATTAGACAAGGCTAAGACGACATCCTCCTTGGTCATTACTCCCAAGTCACCATGATAAGCGTCTAAGGGATTGACGAAGAAAGCAGGTGTACCTGTTGAAGAGAGTGTTGCCGCTATTTTTGCACCTATATTTCCACTCTTGCCAACACCGGTAACAATGATTTTACCCGTACAATGATACATCAAGCTAACGGCCTTATCAAAGTTCTCATCCAACTGATTTATTAAGTTGAGTGTTGCGTCTGCCTCCTCTTTTATACATTGTGTAGCATACGCTCTGACTTGTGTCAATCTCTCTTCTGCTTCCATCATATTAGTTTTCCTATTAATTCGTCTAACTTTTCAAGCTCTAACATATTGGCTGCATCAGACAATCCTGCGTCTGGTGTAGGGTGGACCTCAAAGAAGTAACCTGTTGCACCGAACGCTTTAGCTGCCAAAGCCATTGATGGTACGAACTTGCGATCGCCCACAGTTTTCCCATCTCCAGCGCTTGGCCTCTGTACACTATGCGTACAATCCATAATGACATCAGGAACAATCTCTTTCATGTCAGGTATGTTTCGAAAATCAACAACAAGGTTGTTGTATCCAAAACAGTTCCCACGCTCCGTCAGCCACACCTCTTTAGCTCCGCTCTCTTGGCATTTCTGAACAGGATAACGCATGTCTCTGCCACTAAGGAATTGTGCTTTCTTTATGTTTACAATCTTGCCTGTCTTTGCGGCAGCCACTAATAAGTCTGTTTGTCGACATAGGAAGGCTGGTATTTGAATGACATCAACAACTTCTCCGACGGCTTTAGCCTGATAACTCTCATGAATATCAGTCAACAGGCGTAGTCCATATTTATCCTTGATAGCCTGTAACATCTCAAGACCCTTCTCAAGTCCTGGGCCGCGAAAGGAGTGTATGCTCGTTCGATTAGCTTTATCAAAGCTCGCTTTGAAGATGATATCGATGTCGTATTTGTTGTTGAGTCGCACTAACTCTTCGGCTACAATGCCGAGAAGCTCTTGACTTTCTATAACGCAGGGACCTGCAATGAAGGTAGGTTTATTCATCATTATTCGATTATATAAATAGCTTCTTTTACCATGAAGGGCTGATATTTTCTGCCAGAAGCGAGTACAAAGTTATATATAATAAGGTGAAGAGACAAGTAATTAACGTTCATTTAGATGTTTAAAGTAAAACTTATGCGTAAAATTTGGCAGTTTAATAGAAAACCCTTTACTTTGCACACAGAAAACAAAGCTTATTGTCTCTTACGGCTTAAACGGTTGTTGAGAGATATAGCACAAGGTAAAACAGATATAATTCAGTATTAATTAAAAAGTTTTCTATTATGAAAAAGATTTTATTGTCATTTGCAGTAGCATTTGTTTCACTTGCTGCAAGCGCACAGGTTTACGTTGGTGGTAGCGTTGGTATTGCTTCTTCTAAGACAGACGGGTCTGATGCTGTTACTACTTATCAGTTCCTCCCAGAGGTTGGTTACAACATCAACGGTGACTGGGCAATTGGTACTACACTCGGTTGGGGTAAGGGTGACCCTGTAGAATATGAGGGTGAGTCTCGTAACTACGTTAAGGTTGCACCATACGCTCGTTACACTTTCGTACGCTCTAAGTATGTAAATGCTTTCGTAGATGGCGGCTTCGGTTATGCTCATTACAATCACGCTCACACTCGTGGTGCTTCTATTAATGAGTGGGAAGCTGGTTTGAGACCAGGTCTCGCAGTTAACCTCAGTCCAAAGGTAAGCTTTGTAACTCACGTTGGTTTCGTAGGTTGGAAGTCTTCTAAGGCTGATGTAAGTGGCGCTAAGGCTAACAATGTTTGGGGTGCTTCTCTTAATGGTAACAATATCACCTTCGGTGTATATTACAATTTCTAATCAATAGAGTTGAAGAAACTTAATAAGTATATGGAGGAACGCTGTTTAGCGTTCCTCTTTTCGTTTCTGTTTCTTTCTCTTGTGGTGCCTACCTGCATGCCAAAACCTATATTTCTCTGTGAAGGAAGAAAGACCTCTTTTTTAGCTATCATCGTTTCCAGTAGATTAATTTAGTATTCTCTCTATACTTCAAAAGAATTAGTAGGCTTGTGAAAAGTCATTACAAAACATTGAGTAAATCATTCTCAAGAAAAGAGTATAATCTCTCCTAAATGTTAGCCTGTAACTCTCACGAAATCAGCATATTACAAGTAGCGTTGAAGAAGACGCCCTTCTTGCCCCAAGAAGGGCGTCTTCTATGAGCAAGAAGGGCATGTTCTCAATTGCAAGTAGGCGTCTTCTATTACCTTATAGAGCATATAGTGGATTCTAAGGAAGTAAAAAAAGTAGCTTTCTCTCCAGTCTTTCCGAAAGAAAGGGAGTATCTACCGAGATAGAACTCGCTGTTATATTGTATTCAATGAGCAAAGAGAGTGAACATCACTCCAGCTTTTGCTTGTCTTGTTCTCCAACTTGCCTTTTAACGAGGAAGGAATTTATTAGCTAAAGGTGAGTATTAGCAAGATGAGTAAAATGTATTCTTTTACTCGCAGATCATACTAATTTTTGCGCACAGCAATACAATATAACGAGGTGTTCTGCCCTCGAAGTTTTTCGTGTTTATACTCCGTACTACTCGTGTACATATTCCTCCCGTTCGTAAGAAAGGAACTTAAGGCTTGTGTTAGCTGCCATGAAAGAATAGAATGAGTCACTGATAACTAATTATATAGTAATGGTATTATTCAAGCTTTGATGCGTTTTGAATACATGAATAGTCCCGTCACTTAATTATTATTTTGTTGTTTGATAGTGATTTCACGCTGTGGGAATGGGATTTCAATGCCATTCTTATTAAGCGTCTCGTAAATACATTCCATGATATCACCAATGTCACTACCTCGTGTAAATACATTCAGCCAAACAATAATGCTCAATGTAATGCAGCTATCATCAAAACTTTTAAGTCTGACAACGACTGGTTGTGCTTCGTAAGTGACTCCCAATGAAGTTATAGCGTCTGTAAGAAGAGCTTTTACCTCCTTAATATTAGTCCCGTACGCTACTCCAACCTCAAGGATATCCAACTCATAACCATGATTCTTTGTCATGTTCTTGTAGTTTTTGGTGAATAGTTGTGAGTTTTGGAAAGCAATAACCGAACCATCGAGTGCTTCTATCATAGTCGATGTATAGCTGATAGAGCTTACCCTACCACGAATGTCATCACAAATGATGTAGTCGCCAATCTTGATACGACCAGCCATCAGAGAGATGCCATAATAGATGTTTTCGAGGATATCCTTCATCGCAAAACCTATACCCGTTGACAGTCCACCCGTCACAACGACCAACCATGTGCTGCTGACCTTGATGATGCTAAGTGTAGTTAATAGCCATGCACCCCAGATAACAACCTGTAATACATTGATATACATTGTTGCGCGTGCTTCAGCTGTTGATGGGTCGTTTCGTTTGAGATACAGTTTAATTGCATCACGAATCGTTAGGTTTAGATAATTAAATACGAACCAAAGAATGGTTACAACGGCTATGGCGTAGACACTAATCTTTATGTTCGTAGAGTCAATGAAGTTGTCACGAATCAAATCCCAAGTCAACCCACTAAGATTGAACACGTCTGTTGCCCAATAAACAGCCATAAAGAAAGATATGACCAAAGCAATTGGGATGAGAACAATGTCTATGAAGTGTAGTGCCCATACCTTTATAGGCGATAAGTTCTTGATAGGGTGTTTAGCTCTATATTGATTCAGATAGTCTTTGAAGAAGGCGATTGTAAGAATACATGCCAATTGCATTGACCACCAGATAATTACTTGTACGGCAAACATCGTATATCCTATCCATGCACTCACAAGTGAGAAGACAAAGACAAGTTGAGACATATAAGCGAAGTTCAGGTCGTAACGAGGTACAAGCTTGTGATATCTGTAAATCATTCTTGCCTGCCACAAGGTGTCGATAAGTAATAGAGGCGGGAAGAGGAGCGTCACGATAGAGCTTGGGAGCATTACAATACGGAAGGTAATGACGAAGAACCCAATCATTATCAATGGATAGTAGATGCGATAAGCGTTGTGTGTCTGTGAGCCTTCTACACGCAGGAGCAGGGAAGCAAAGATAACTGTCAGCATCCATGTGTACTCTAAGAGTAGGCTGCAAGCCATGTGTACGAAATTAGAAGGTGAGAACAATCTGATGATAACAAGTATGATACTAAACGTAATCACGGAAGCCAACATAATAATACACGTACGCTTTGCAAGGAAAGCATGACTTTTCTGCTCAAACCTATTGGTCTTCATGACCTTAGTCACTAAGAAGCGAATACTCAGATAGTTGATAAGGATGGCTATTAAACCATAAATGAGTATCATACTAAAAAGTGTGATAATCCACTTTACATCCCATTGTGAGGCAACAACAGGGTCGGAAGTGTATTTTTCGGAGAGTGTTGTGTTCATTTGGTTGAAGCGTAGTCGGGCAGTCTTTAAGAACTTGAAATAGTTGTCTCCAGAGTTCGTAAAGATACCAGACTGTATCTCCTCGTACCTTTTCTGTGCGTAGGCATCGAGTGCTTCTAATTGTTGTTGGCTAAACTTATAGTATTGGATGTATTCTTGATAGGAGTCGTTGCGCTCTTTTAGCATCCTTCGAATACTTGCTGCAAGGGTAAGACAGACGTTACGGTCGGTCTTCATCTTAGGCGTGAGACCAAAGATATACATCGTACTAAGTACGTTGATCAATGAGTCGTAGCGTGCTATCTCTTCATTACTTTCTGTGATAAGGTCGTGGAAGGGACGGGTCTTGGTTTGAAAGTCTTTCCATAATTCGGTTGCTTGTTGGCAGGCATAAGTAAGGTCGAAGATGTTATCCGTCTTTTGAGAATAAAGCATCAAGGATATTTGGGCAGACTTATCACCAATCTCCTTCAGTTGACTTGTAACTTGTTCGGTAATAAATCTTGATTTATTCAGCTGTTTTGTTTGTTCTAAATGCTGCGCAATCAGTTCAGAGCGTAGTACTTGTAGAGAGTTTTTCAGTGAGTCCTCTTGTAGAACAGCATGTATTGGCAGTGTGAGGATGAAAAGTAATATAGTGATAAAAAATAGCTTTTTGCGCATATCTGTTTTACTCTAAAAAGGGTTGTTATGTATTATATAGGTGTACAAAGATACGGAAACTTTGGCATTTAGGGCTGTATAGGAATGTAAAATGATACTAAAGATACCTTTGTTTGTGCTTTTCTTATCTCACATGGCGTGTAAACGAATAAAAAATAGTAAGTTTGCACGAAAAAAGAACACTATGATATTAATTGCCGATAGTGGAGGTTCTAAAACAGACTGGGCATTGATAAGTCTGCCAACAGATACCAGTAAGTGCGTTCTGAGAGTCCGTACACAGGGATTGAATCCTTTTCATCAGTCGAAGGATGTCATTTTACATACATTAGAACAGGAGCTAATACCAGCGTTAATCAAGGCTACTGAACAAAACAACAATTCTCTAAGGGAGGCTGATATAATCAAGTTGGTCACACAGATATACTTTTATGGGGCTGGATGTACAAAGAGTCTTTCACCCATTGTAAGTGAAGCACTCAGCATGGCATTCCCTTCTGCTTCGGTGAAAGTAGAGAGCGATTTGTTAGGTGCAGCTCATGCAGTATGCGGACATGAGGCCGGAATCGCTTGTATATTAGGTACTGGTGCTAATAGCTGTCAGTATGATGGCGAGCAGATTGTAGCAAATATCCCCCCTTTGGGTTATATCTTGGGAGACGAAGGCAGTGGGGCTGTTCTTGGAAAGTTATTACTCAATGGCATCTTCAAAGGCGATTTGCCAACAGAGATACGTGATCTGTATTTAGAATGGAGCGGATTGAGCTATCCTGAAATTATTGATAAAGTATATCGTCAACTACTTGCAAACCGCTTTTTAGCAGGGATTTCAAGATTTATCAAAGACAACTTGCAACATACTGAATTAGAGGCTTTAGTAGAATATAATTTCGATAATTTCTTTAAGAAAAATATCTTGAAGTATAAATCATCTCCAATCCGTACTATTTCAGCGGTTGGAGGGATAGCAGCAGCTTTTGAACCGCAATTAAGAGCCAGTGCTAATCGCTTCGATTATCAAGTTGGTAAGGTGATAGCCTCACCTATAGAGGGTTTGATTGAATATTATTCTTAGGATGAATTGTTAATTATGACCAGTGAATCTGATATTTATGTAGCCTGTTCTCTCTGCCCTTTGGGTACAATAGGAATTTAATACAATGTATTTAACAAACAGCCGATTATCGTCTTGTAAATATGGCAATACGTCGTTTGTAAAGTAGAGTTTGCAAAAAGTGGTATGTTTTTCTGTTCAAAATGCAGTTGTTCTCAAATAATTTTGTAACTTTGCAGATGTTTTAAAACATATTACATTAAGAGCAAGATTGCACAATTAAATTATAGCTATATATAAAGTTTATGTATTTCACACTTTTTGTTACCGTTTTGATAACGGCCGCATTCTTGGTAGTGGCAGCTTATGCTATCGCTAAGTTGATTGGCCCGCGTTCATACAATCCTGCGAAGGGTGAGCCTTACGAGTGTGGTATACCGACTTACGGAACCTCTTGGTTACCAGTACATATCGGTTACTACCTCTTTGCTATCCTTTTCTTGATGTTTGACGTGGAGACAGTATTCCTCTATCCATGGGCAGTCGTTGTAAAAGAAACCGGTCCACTTGCACTTGCTACGATTGGTTTCTTTATGCTGGTATTAGTATTTGGTCTTGCGTATGCTTGGCGGAAAGGAGCACTTGAATGGAAATAAGAAAGCCAAAAATCAAGTCTCTTCCATACGAAGAATGGAAAGACAATGACACGCTTAGCAAAATGGCAAGCGAATTGAACGATGGTGGTACAAACCTTGTTCTCGGTAACTTGGATCAGCTCATCAACTGGGGTCGTAGTAATTCTCTTTGGTCGCTAACCTTCGCAACATCATGTTGTGGTATTGAGTTTATGTCTGTTGGATGTGCACGTTATGACTTCTCTCGCTTCGGATTTGAGGTTACACGTAACTCACCACGTCAGGCTGACTTGATTATGTGTGCTGGTACAATTACGAATAAGATGGCTCCAGCATTGAAGCGTCTGTATGATCAGATGGCTGAGCCTAAGTATGTAATTGCTGTCGGTGGTTGTGCTATCTCTGGTGGTCCATTTAAGGATAGCTATCACGTTATGCGTGGTATTGATGAGATTATCCCTGTGGATGTTTATATCCCTGGTTGTCCTCCACGTCCAGAGGCCATTATCTATGGTATGATGCAGCTTCAACGCAAGGTGAAGGTCGAGAAATTCTTCGGTGGTGTTAACCATAAGCAGACAGCTGAAGAGCGTGAATTAGGTAAGAGTAATTCTGAACTCATCTTTGAAGAGAAGTTAGGTATTAATCCAGAGGAGATAAAGGAGAAGCGTGAGGCTGCTTGGAACGAGGCAAAGAAACCTGCTCCAAAGCCAGCACGTCCTGTCGCTAAGCCTGCTCCTGCTGCTGTTAAGCCTGCTGAAGCAGCTGAGAAACCAAAGGAAGCTGCGGTTGCATCTTCTTCAGAAACTGTTGTTCCAAAGAAAGATACGATTGTTGTTGACCAGCCTGTAACAAAGGAAGATGTTGAAAAGTTGGGTAAAGAAATCGATCAGATAGGTGCAACAGGTAAGGTTTCAGACGAGACTTCTACTAATAATTAATATATAAGGTACGCGAGAATGAAATTAGAAAATAAAGAGTTCGGTTTTGATAGCTTTGCTTCTGAGATGGCAAAGCTAAAGAATGAGAAGCATTTCGATTACCTTGTAACTGTTGTCGGTGAAGACTTTGGTGCAGAGGAAGGTCTTGGATGTATCTATATCCTTGAGAATACAAATACTCATGAACGTTGCTCTGTAAAGCAACTTGCAAAGAAGGTAGGGGAGGAGTCTGTTATTCCTTCTGTCTATCAGCTTTGGAATGATGCAGACTTATTAGAGCGTGAGGTTTATGATTTCTATGGTATCAAGTTCCTTGGTCACCCTGATATGCGTCGTCTCTACCTAAGAAACGACTTTAAGGGATATCCACTCCGTAAGGATTATGACATGGATCCAAAGAAGAACATGTACACAACGGAGGATGATGTAGAAGTTGATACAACAACAGAATGGAATCTCAATAATGAAGGTGAACTTGTTCAGACACAACATGCGCTGTTCACTGATGATAATTTCGTTGTGAATATCGGTCCTCAGCACCCATCTACTCACGGTGTGCTCCGTTTGCAGACTGTGTTGGATGGTGAGACTGTAACCAAGATCTATCCACACTTGGGATATATCCATCGTGGTATTGAGAAGCTTTGTGAACAGTTCACATATCCTCAGACCTTGGCATTGACTGACCGTATGAACTATCTGTCAGCAATGATGCATCGTCACGCACTTGTTGGTGTTATAGAGGAAGGTATGGGCATTGAGTTGTCTGAGCGTATCCTCTATATCCGTACTATTATGGATGAGTTGCAGCGTATTGACAATCACCTCCTTTATACATCTTGTTGCGCTCAAGACTTAGGCGCCCTTACAGCTTTCCTTTATGGTATGCGTGATCGTGAGCATGTATTGAATGTAATGGAAGAGACGACTGGTGGTCGCCTGATACAGAACTATTATAGAATAGGTGGTTTGCAGGCTGATATAGATCCAAACTTTGTTTCAAACGTGAAAGAACTTTGCAAATACTTACGTCCAATGGTACAAGAGTATTTGGATGTCTTTGGTGATAATGTCATTACTCACCAACGTTTCTGCAATGTTGGTGTAATGGATGAGAAGGATTGTATTAGTTATGGTGTGACTGGTCCTGCTGGTCGTGCAAGCGGTTGGAAGAATGATGTTCGCAAGAACCATCCATACGCCATGTATGACAAGGTTGATTTCGAACAGATAACCTTGACACACGGCGATTCTATGGATCGTTACTATTGTCATATACAGGAGATTTATCAGAGCCTTAATATTATTGAGCAGTTGATTGATAATATCCCTGAGGGTGAGTTCTATATCAAACAGAAACCAATCATCAAGGTTCCTGAGGGACAGTGGTACTTCTCTGTTGAGGGTGCAAGTGGTGAGTTTGGTGCTTATCTGGATTCACGTGGTGACAAGACAGCATATCGTTTGAAATTCCGCCCAATGGGTCTGACACTTGTTGGCGCCATGGATAAGATGTTACGTGGTCAGAAGATTGCCGACTTGGTGACTACTGGTGCTGCGCTTGACTTCGTTATCCCTGATATTGACCGCTAACATGGTTATCAATAAAGTAATCAATTAAGAATTAAATTCATACTATGTTCGATTTTAGTATAGTTACAAAATGGTTCGATGAATTGCTTCGTGTCACTTGTGGACTAAGTAATTTTTGGGCCGTTCTGATTGAGTGCGTTGTGGTGGGATTGGCAATACTTCTTGCTTATGCTTTACTTGCAATAGTGCTTATCTTTATGGAGCGTAAGGTCTGCGCCTACTTCCAGTGCCGTATTGGTCCTGTCAGAGTAGGATGGTGGGGAACTTTACAGGTCTTAGCCGATGTGTTGAAGATGTTGATTAAGGAAATCTTTGCTGTAGATAAAGCGGATAAGCTACTTTATTATATGGCACCTTTCTTGGTTATTATCGCATCTGTCGGTACATTCTCTTTCCTTCCTTGGAATAAGGGTGCCCATATCCTTGATTTCAATGTTGGTATTTTCCTGGTGACCGCCATTAGTTCTATTGGTGTTGTTGGAGTATTCATTGCTGGATGGGGTAGTAATAATAAATATTCAGTCCTATCTGCTATGCGTGGAGCAGTACAGATGATTTCATACGAATTGTCATTAGGTGTATGTTTAATCTCGGCTGTTATCCTAACACAAACAATGCAGATTTCAGGTATAGTCGAAGCGCAGACAGGTCCTTGGCAGTGGTTGATAGTACAAGGACATATCCCAGCTATCTTGGCTTTCCTTGTATTCTGTATTGCGGGTAATGCGGAGGCTAATCGTGGTCCATTTGACTTGGCAGAGGCTGAGAGTGAGTTGACAGCAGGTTACCATACAGAGTATAGTGGTATGGGATTTGGTTTCTACTACTTGGCTGAGTACCTTAATCTTTTTGTTGTATCAGGTATTGCATCTACAGTGTTCTTAGGTGGTTGGGCTCCTTTGAACATTGGCTTGGATGGCTTTGATGCTGTTATGAATTGCATTCCTGGTATTGTTTGGTTCTTAGGTAAGACATTCGTAGTAGTATTCTTATTGATGTGGATAAAGTGGACGTTCCCACGTCTTCGTGTCGATCAGATTCTTAAATTAGAGTGGAAGTATCTTTTGCCGCTATCACTGATTATCCTCGTATTAATGACAGTGTGTGTAGCATTTGGTTGGACATTCACTAAGTAATGGTTAAAGAGAATGGAAGATAAAAAACAATCATATTTTGGTGAAGTCGGGAGTGCACTCAAGACTCTTGCTACAGGTATGAAGGTGACCATGAAGGAATACTTCACACCAAAGTCTACCGAGCAATATCCTGAGAACCGCAAGACGACTCTTCACGTAGCTAAGCGTCATCGTGGACGTTTAGTATTTAAGCGTGATGAAGAAGGAGTGTATAAATGCACTGCTTGTACTATGTGTGAGAAGGCCTGTCCTAATGGTACTATTAAGATACTATCTGAGATGGTTACCAACCCTGAGACAGGTAAGAAGAAGAAACAACTTCTTGATTATGAGTATGACTTAGGCGATTGTATGTTCTGTGAGTTGTGTGTTAATGCTTGCAACTTTGATGCAATCGAGTTTACGAATGATTTCGAGAATTCTGTTTTCGATCGTTCTAAGTTGGTATTACACCTTGATAAGGAAGTATATAAAGGTGGTTCATTACCTGACCTTATCGATGGAGGTGCTGACTGGAAGGTTGGAACGTTCAATACTAAAAAGAAATAAAGGTTTAGAGATATGGCAAGATTAATTATGTTTGCGGTACTCGCCGTTATTATACTGGCTTCAGCCGTATTCTGTGTATCGACGAAGCGCATCATGCGAGCAGCAACAGCATTGTTGTTTGTTCTCTTTGGCGTTGCAGGTCTCTATTTCCTGCTTGATTATACGTTCCTTGGAGCTACTCAGATCAGCATCTATGCTGGTGGTATCACTATGATGTACATTTTTGCTATTCAGTTAGTAAGTAAGCGTACATTACAAGGATTATCTGAGCGTTGGTTAGGAAAGCGCACTTTCCTTGCTGCTATTATTGCTTTAGTAGGTTTCGGCACAGTAATCTTAGTTTTGTTAAAGAATGAAGTCTTGCGTTACACAGCTGTAGACGGAAGTGCTTTTGCAAACGAGATTACAATGAAAACTATTGGTGATAACTTAATGACAGCTAAGAAATATGGATATGTTCTCCCATTCGAGTTCATTTCTTTATTCCTTTTAGCTTGCATCATCGGTGGATTAGTTATTTTGAATATCAAAAAGAAGGAGGAAAGCAAATGATACCTGTAGGATATTTCTTTGTCCTTAGTGGACTCTTGTTCTTTATCGGAGTATTTGGTTTCGTAACCCGTCGCAACCTTGTTGCAATGCTTATCTCCGTAGAGTTAGTTCTTAATAGTGTCGATATCAACTTTGCTGCATTTAATCGTCTACTTTTCCCTGATGGTTATGAGGGTATGTTCTTTACACTCTTCTCTATCGGTGTAAGTGCGGCTGAGTCAGCTGTTGCGCTCGCTATTATCATCAATGTTTACCGTCATTTCCACAGCGATCAGGTGAACAGTATTGAAAATATGAAATTATAAAAAGAAAACAAATATGTTTGATTACGCATTTTTGATACTTCTTCTCCCGTTCTTGAGTGCTATTGTACTCGGATTGTTCGGAATGAAGATGCCTCGCAAGGTTGCTGGTATCATCGGAACCTGTATGTTAGGAACATTATTTGTTCTTAGCCTTTACACTGCTTACCATTATTTCTTTTATACTGGTGAATATACAGCAATGGGCGAGACATTCAATGTAACTGATGGTCGCTTGGCTAATGGGGCATACCCAACTGTAACAGTCTTCAACTTAACATGGTTGAAGTTTACTGACCTTCTTACATTTAACATTGGTTTCCGTCTTTCTCCAATTAGTGTAATGATGTTAATCGTCATTACTACTGTCAGCTTGATGGTTCACATCTATTCATTCGGTTATATGGCTGAGCGTGATGAGAACTATAAGTTCGAAGAGTATGAGCACGGCTTCCAGCGTTTCTATGCCTACTTGTCACTCTTTACGATGTCAATGCTTGGCCTTGTCGTAGCAACCAATATCTTTCAGATGTATCTCTTCTGGGAGTTGGTAGGTGTATGTTCATATCTGTTGATTGGATTCTATTATCCAAAGCATACTGCAGTACATGCCAGTAAGAAGGCATTCATTGTTACACGATTTGCAGACTTATTCTTCCTAATTGGTATATTGTTCTTCAGCTTCTATGTAGGAACATTTAATTACGATCTTAGCGTTAATCCTGGACTTACTGAGACTTTGAATAGCTTAGCCAAGAATCCACATTTAACTTGGGTACTTCCTACTGCGCTCTTCTTGATGTTCATTGGTGGTGCAGGTAAGTCTGCAATGTTCCCATTACATATCTGGTTGCCAGATGCTATGGAAGGTCCAACACCTGTATCTGCTTTGATTCACGCAGCTACGATGGTTGTTGCTGGTGTATTTCAGGTTGCATCATTGTTACCAATCTATGTGCAGTTTGGTGCACAGGAGCAACTCCATTGGATTGCTTGGATAGCAGCATTTACTGCCTTCTATGCAGCAGCAGTAGCTTGTGCTCAGCGCGACATTAAGCGTGGTTTGGCATTCTCAACCATATCACAGATTGCCTACATGCTTGTTGCACTTGGTGTTTGCTTCTATGACAGTAAGCATGGTTCTTTTAATAGTGCAGAATATCTCCACCACGGAGGTCTTGGCTATATGGCAGCAATGTTCCACCTCTTCACTCATGCAATGTTTAAGGCTCTGCTCTTCCTTTGCTCTGGTGCTATCATTGTTATCATTGGTAGCAACTTTAAAGAGTATATGGGTGGTTTGCATAAATACATGCCAATAACTAACATCTGCTTCCTTATTGGTTGCTTGGCAATTGCTGGTTTTCCACCATTTGCTGGTTTCTTCTCTAAGGATGAGATCATCTCAGCATGTAATGCACTTCCTGGTGTAGAAGGACAGGCTTTAAAGTGGATAATGACACTTGTAGCTGGTATGACAGCATTCTATATGTTCCGTCTCTACTACGTAATCTTCTGGGGTGAGTCTTACTACGAGCAGGACCCAGAGAACCGTCGTCGTCCACAGGAAGTACCTTTCGTAATGTGGGGTCCATTGGTATTCCTCGCAATTATCTCTATCACTGCAGGTTGGATTCCATTTGGCCACTTTGTGAGTGCTAATGGTCTCAGCTATGATATCCATATTGACAGGAGCATCGCTGCAACCAGTATCTTTGCCGCACTTATCGGTTTCGCTCTTGCAACTTGGATGTATGCTGGTAAGAAGCAACCTGTTGCAGATGCGTTACAGCGCACCTTCCCACATTTACATAAAGCAGCTCTCAATAGATTCTATATTGATAATGCTTGGCAATTCTTTACACATAAGATTGTGTTCCGTTGCTTCTCTATTCCAATCGCATGGTTTGATCGTCACGTTATTGATGGCACCTTCAATTTCATGGCTTGGGGTACACAGGAGGCTGGTGAGTCTATCCGTTCATGGCAGAGTGGCGACGTTCGTCAGTATGCCGTATGGTTCATCACTGGTACAGTAGCATTAACATTAGTATTACTTTGCTTGATTTAAAGAAATGAGTTGGATATTAACTGTATTTGTAATTATCCCCGTCCTGATGCTCTTAGGCTTATGGGTAGCCAAGAATGACAATCAGGTACGCGGTGTGATGGTAGCTGGCGCTACAGCACTTTTGATAGGTGCAATCTGGCTGACCGTTTATTTCGTTCAGCAACGCAACGCAGGTAATCATGATGCGATGCTGTTAACAAATTCTGTGATGTGGTTCAAGCCTTTGAATATTGCTTTCTCGGTAGGTGTAGATGGTATCTCTGTCGTGATGATTCTGCTTTCTGCAATCATCGTCTTCACTGGTACTTTTGCCAGTTGGCAGCTTGAGCCTATGAAGAAGGAGTATTTCCTTTGGTTCGTACTCTTATCTTCAGGTGTATTTGGCTTCTTTATCTCTACGGATATGTTCACGATGTTCATGTTCTATGAGGTTGCGCTGATTCCAATGTACCTCCTCATCGGTGTGTGGGGTACTGGTCCAAAGGAATATTCTGCAATGAAGCTTACCTTGATGTTGATGGGTGGTTCTGCTCTCTTAGTACTTGGTATTCTTGGTATCTACTATTTCAGTGGTGCTACCACAATGGATGTCACAGAATTAGCACGTATGCATGCTATGCCTAAGAACATACAGAACATCTTCTTCCCATTGGTATTCATTGGCTTCGGTGTACTTGGTGCATTATTCCCATTCCATACATGGTCTCCTGACGGTCATGCTTCAGCACCTACAGCGGTATCAATGCTCCACGCTGGTGTATTGATGAAGCTCGGTGGTTATGGTTGTTTGCGTATTGCAATGTTCCTTATGCCAGATGCTTTGGAGATGTGGGCACCAGTATTCCTCGTGTTGACAACTATCTCTGTTGTATATGGTGCACTTTCAGCTTGTGTACAGACTGACTTGAAGTATATCAATGCTTATTCTTCAGTATCACACTGTGGTATGGTACTCTTCGCTTTGGTTATGACCACACAGACAGCTATCACAGGTGCAATTCTTCAGATGCTTTCACACGGTTTGATGACAGCTTTGTTCTTTGCATGTATCGGTATGATTTATCACCGTGCAGGAACACGTGACGTACGTTACCTTGGTGGTCTTATGAAGGTTATCCCATTCTTGGCTGTATCTTATGTAGTCGCAGGTCTTGCTAACCTTGGTTTGCCAGGTTTCTCAGGCTTCGTTGCTGAGATGACAATCTTCGTAGGTTCATTTGAGAATGCAGGTATGTTCCACAGAGTAGCCACAATCATTGCTTGTACAGCGATTGTTATCACCGCAGTGTACATCTTGCGTGTTGTAGGAAAGATACTCTTCCAGAAAATTCCTAATAAGAAGTTCTATGAATTGCATGATGCTACGTGGGACGAGCGCTTTGCGATTGGCTGTCTGATCTTCTGTGTTGCAGGCTTAGGACTATGCCCACTCTTCTTTGAGAATATGATTTTGGATGCGGTTCATCCTATCTTTGAGCACATTATCACGTATATACCAAATTTGGGTAATCTTTAATAAACGGGCGAAATGAATTATAGTGATTTCTTTAAGATGATTCCGGAGGCAAGTCTTGTTGCCATCCTGATAGTTTTGTTCGTTGCTGACTTTGCAACGGCAAAGGCTGAAGAACGCAAGTGGTTCAATCCGCTGGCTTCTATACTCTTGCTTCTGAACACATTTGTGTGTCTCTATCCTATGGGTACACAACATCTGTTCGGTGGTATGTATGTAACAAGTTCTGCTGTCAACGTTATGAAGGCCATCCTTTCTATGGGTACCTTTATCGTTGTAGTACAGAGTCGTACCTGGGCTGCAAAGACTGGTAAGGAAGCTGAGTTCTATATGCTCATCGTTTCAACATTGCTTGGTATGTTTGCGATGATGAGTGCAGGCAATTTCGTAATGTTCTTCCTTGGGCTCGAAATGGCGTCTGTACCATTGGCATGTGCCGTTGCTTTCGATATGTATCGTAAGAACTCTGCAGAAGCAGCAGCCAAGTTTATTTTGACAGCAACCTTCTCAAGCGGTGTAATGCTCTATGGTATCAGTTTCCTATATGGTCAGTTTGGTACACTTTACTTCGAAGATATTGCTGTAAAGATGCAGGCGACTCCATTGACAGTCATAGGTCTCGTATTCTTCTTCAGTGGTCTTGGCTTCAAGATTTCCCTTGTTCCATTCCACTTCTGGACGGCAGATACCTATCAAGGTGCGCCAACAACTGTTACTGGTTATTTGAGTGTTATCTCAAAGGGTGCTGCAGCCTTCACGTTGTTGAGTATTCTCTTCCATGTCTTCGGTGGCATGATGGAGTACTGGCACGTGTTGCTGATGATTGTAGTTGTTCTTTCAATTACTATTGCCAACCTCTTTGCTGTACGTCAGAATGAGTTAAAGCGTTTCATGGCATTTAGTTCTATCTCACAGGCTGGTTATATCATGTTGGCAGCTATTGGTAATAACTGGGCAAACTCTGTTGCTGCTCTTAGCTACTACGTTTTGATTTATGTTGTTGCCAACATGGCAGTCTTCACCATCATATCAGTCGTAGAGCAGAACAATGGCGGCAAAACCGACATTAGTGACTACAATGGATTTTATCAAACCAACCCACGTTTGAGTTTCTTGATGACCTTAGCGATGTTCTCTCTCGGTGGTATCCCTCCGTTTGCAGGTATGTTCTCTAAGTTCTTCATCTTTATGTCAGGTGTAAATGGTGCTGATATCAATACAACAATGGGTGCTTGGGCGTATGGCGTTGTATTCATAGCATTGCTCAATACGGTCATCTCACTTTACTACTATCTCAAGATAGTAAAGGCAATGTATATTGTTCGTACAGACAACCCATTGCCTAAGTTCAAGAGTGATTGCAATACTAAGTTTGCGTTGGCAGTCTGCATGGCAGGTATCCTGCTCTTCGGTGTTTGCAGCTTTGTATATGAATGGATTGCAGCAGCAGTTTAAGAGCTTCTGATTTATTAAAATAAGTAATATGAATCGCCTAAGGATTTCGATGGATCCTTAGGCGTTTTGTGTTTTTATAATGGCTTGTTCTTATTGCTATATGAAAACATTTCTTTATCCATAGACGTTCCATATTTTACAAGTTGATAAGCTGTATATTCTTCCCTTTCAATCTTGAATTATAGTATTAATGTTTGAAATATTTCTTGTTATTTCTCCGCTCGTATTGTGTTATTCGTGAATACAATTGTTTCTCACCCCCAAGTGGCTTTTAATGTTTAATTGTAGTGAATGTAGTTGATAGTTAGAGAGATGCAATGTTGTGAAAGGCAAAGGATGTAAGTGTACACGCCTCTTTACTTTTATACTGATATAGAATGTTTGTTGTTGTGTATTTAATGCTCTCTATGTCTCCTCTTTGTCCTATCATTTAGTATTGTTTTTCTTGATGACAAATACTTTACAAAAACACAGTAAGTAAGGCCTTAAAATCAAGGAGAAAGTTTAATGTCTTTAGTTTTGTATCTATTTGATAATTAAAAGATTATAGAGACGACTGTAGAAGGGGCCTGTCAAGGTGTAAGAAGAGCCTTAGTAACACGCAAGAAGGGCGTTTCCTATAAGCTACTTAGGCATGTTCTTTAAGACAAATAAGGCTTGTTTGAAATATAAAGGTGATTTTATTTTTACAAAAGGAATTATCTTCGCACCTTCTTATAACGCAAAATACTATTATAGAGTAAAGTAGTATTTTATCAAAGATAGTTTTCTAAAAACAAAAAGACAGACTCTGTTAAATCGGAGAGCCTGTCTTTTGTTGTATCGGAAATAGTGTATTTCTATTAGAATGGTAGGTCGTCAGTAGAGTTCTCCTCCGGTTGTGCAGGAGGGAATGGGGCTGGTTGTGATTCTGCTGCAGGTACTGGCTGCGGATTAATAGGGGCAGCTGCTGCAGGTGCACCAGCCATTACAGCCGTAGCATCAACACGCTGAATGTTCCATGCACGAATATTGTTAAACCAACGACCGTTGTATTCATGTGCATCAATATCGAAGCTAACATTGAGTTCTTCACCTGCTTTAATAGCAAACTGTTCAATTCTGTCAGCGCCAAAAACATCGAAAACCATCTTTTTGGGATACTGGTCATGGGTTTCGATGACATACTGTTGTGACTTCCATGGTCCTCGAGCAGAAGTTCCTTCACGTGCAGGGAGGACAGCGATTACTTTTCCTTGTAAATCCATTTATCTACTTGTTTTGGTTATTTTAATACTTTATTCTGTTTGCGAAATTACTAAAATAGTTCTAAAAACCGAAACTTTTATACTTAATTTTTGTTTTTCACGGCGCTTTTTTGTATTTTTGTACGATGAAGAAGAAAGACGACTATGATGAGAAGTCTGGTGTCTTAATTCGGATATACATAATATGAATATTAACTAAAATACATACTAATGAGATTTAACCTTTCAAGTACTGCATTGAGCAGCCGGTTGTTGACTCTCTCTCGAGTAATAAATAGTAAGAACTCTCTGCCTATTTTGGATTGTTTCTTGTTTGAAGTTCATGATGGACAGCTTACAATAACAGCATCTGACAGCGAGAATGTCATGCGTGGAACATTGAACCTTGAGAATTGTGAGGGCGAAGGTGATTTCGCAGTGAACAATCATACGATTCTTGATGCTGTGAAAGAACTTCCAGAACAACCACTAACATTGGATGTTAATTTGGATGAGATGAAGATATATGTTACCTATCAGAATGGTTCATATAATTTTCCTATTCTTGGAGCAGATGAGTATCCGAAGGCTCAATCAGTGTCTGAGAATGCAACAACCATCACACTTCAAGCTGAGATGTTGTCTGATAGTCTGACACGTTCACTCTTTGCAACAGCGCAAGATGAGCTTCGCCCAGTTATGAATGGTGTTTACTTTGATTTGAAGGAAGATGCTTTGGCTGTTGTAGCCAGTGATGGGCACAGACTTGTAAGGAATAAGATTTTCTCTATTAAGAGTGATACTCCAGCCTCATTCGTCCTACCTAAAAAGCCTGCTTCATTATTGAAGAATGTGTTGGCAAAGGATGGTGGAGATGTTATTATTCGTTTTGATGAGCGTTCAGCAGAGATTTCTTTTGCCGAAGGTAATCTTTCTTGCCGTTTGATAGAAGGTAAGTATCCTAATTATAATAGCGTAATTCCTCAGGACAACCCTAACCAAGTCACGATTGATCGTAAGACTTTGATTGGTGCTTTGCGTCGTGTGTTGCCGTTTGCGAGCGATTCTTCTCAGCAAATTCGCTTCCATGTGTCAGCTGGTCTGATGGAGTTGAATGCTGAAGATATTGATTTCGCAACAAGTGCAAAGGAGAGTGTCACCTGTGGATATGGTGGTAATCCTATGAGCATAGGCTTTAAGGGTTCAAGTATGCTTGATATTTTGAATAATATTGAGAGTGATGATGTCATTATACAGTTGGCAGATCCCTCTCGTGCTGGTGTTATTGTACCAGACAAACAGCCAGAGAATGAGGACATTCTCATGCTGATTATGCCGATGCTATTAAGCGATTAAAAGAGTAATAAAATAAATCTTATTGGGGGGATGGCTGTGTATCTCTATATAGCCATTCTCCTTTATGATTATATATAGGGTTATACACAAACGTATGAAGCTGAATTTGACAAAGCCATTGATAGTCTTTGATTTGGAGACAACAGGGCTTGACCTCGTAAACGACCGTATTATTCAAATCTCTTACATCAAGGTTTATCCTGATGGAAGGGAGGAAAGAGAGAATATCTTTATCAATCCTGGAAAGCCTATACCTACAGAAGTAACGTTGTTAACAGGTATTTCGGACGAGGATGTGGCTAATGCGCCTACCTTTAAGCAGAAGGCAAAGGAATTATCAGAGAAGTTTGCAGGATGTGATTTTGCTGGCTTTAATTCCAATCGATTTGATGTTCCGATGTTGGCAGAAGAATTCTTACGTGCGGGTGTTGATTTTGATTTCTCAAAGTGTCGTCTGATTGATGCACAGAATATCTATCATAAGATGGAGCGCCGCAATCTTGCTGCAGCATATAAGTTCTATTGTGGCAGGAAAATGGAGGATGATTTCGAAGCGCATAGAGCTGATCAGGATACTGAGGCTACATGGCGTGTTCTGCAGGGTGAGCTTGATATGTATGCTCCCGGTAGGCAGGAAGAAGAAGATCGTTCGCTGAATAATGACATGGATGAGCTTGCAGAGTTCTCAAAAATGAATGATTTTGTAGACTTTGCGGGTCGTATGGTATGGCGTGATATGATAGATAAAGAAGGTAATCAGCTATTGGATGCCGCAGGAAAACCACGCCGACATGAAGTGTTTAACTTTGGTAAATACAAAGGTTGGGATGTAGCTGAGGTGTTACACAAAGATCCTGGTTATTATAGTTGGATGCTTGCAAGCGATTTCACCTATAACACAAAGCAGGTGTTGACGCGTATTCGACTAAGAGAGTTTAATAATAGATAAGGTGATGTTGACGGGGAAGAAAATAGTTTTAGGCATAACAGGTTCTATAGCGGCTTATAAGAGTTGTCTTATTATTCGTGAGCTGATAAAGAGTGGGGCAGAGGTACAGGTGGTTATCACCCCTGCTGGTAAAGAATTTATTACCCCTATCACATTGTCAGCCTTGACACATAAACCTGTCGTAAGTGAGTTTTTCTCGCAGAAGGATGGTACGTGGAATTCCCATGTAGACCTTGGGTTATGGGCAGATGCTATGGTCATTGCACCTTGCACAGCTGCTACGTTAGGCAAAATGGCAAATGGAATAGCTGACAATATGCTTATTACTACTTATCTCTCTATGAAAGCACCTGTCTTTATTGCGCCAGCAATGGACTTAGATATGTATAAGCATCCTTCTACACAGAAGAATATTGAGACACTGCGTAGCTTGGGTAATTATATAATAGAGCCAGGTAGCGGTTTTCTTGCCAGTGGTTTGGAAGGGAAAGGGAGGATGGAAGAGCCAGAGAATATCATCAAGGCATTAGACAAATTCTTTTCTGTTTCATCTGAGTCACAGTCTGCTTTAGATGACCTAAAAGATAAAAAAATTCTTATAACAGCTGGTCCTACATACGAAAAGATTGACCCAGTACGTTTTATAGGTAATTATTCGTCTGGTAAGATGGGCTTCGCTTTAGCTGAGGAATGTGCCCGACGTGGTGCAAAAGTGGTGCTTGTAGCAGGACCAGTAAGCCTTACGTGTTCTGATGGTATCCAACGAGTAAATGTTGAAAGTTGCGAGGAAATGTATGAGGCTGCTGTCGGAGTATTCCCTGATTGCGATGCTGCGATACTTTGTGCAGCTGTTGCTGACTTCCGACCTGAGGCGATTGCAGAAGAAAAGATTAAGCGTGTAGGTGACGACTTAGTCTTAAAGCTGAAGCCAACACAGGATATTGCTGCGACAATAGGGCGTATGAAGGAAAAGAGTCAACGCATTGTTGCATTTGCATTGGAGACGAATGAAGAAGAAAATAATGCTCAAAGAAAGTTGGAAAAGAAGAATGCTGATTTCATCGTATTGAATTCAACGAGGATACCAGGGACGACTTTTCAGGCAGATGATAACCAAATAACGATTATCAACAAAGAAGGTAAGAAGCGTTATGCAAAGAAACCAAAGACAGAAGTGGCTCGTGATATTATTGATGAGCTTGTTGCTATTCTCTAATAGAGAATTATCAGCACAGGAGTTGAATGCAAAAGTGACCGTGAATCATAATCAGATTCAGGGTACGGATGCTTCTGTCTTTGAGAATTTACAACAGACTTTAGAACAGTTTATTAATACTCGTCAATGGACTCATTATCAGTTCCAAAGAAAGGAACGTATAAACTGTAACTTTAATATTACTGTTAGTAAGTATGACCCAGGTAATAACCTTTTTACTTGTACGGCTTTAATTCAGGCAAACCGCCCTGTTTATAATGCAGCCTACACTTCTACGCTCTATAACAATCAAGATGGAGATTTCAATTTCACCTTTGCTCAATTCGATCAGATTGAGTTTAATGAGGAGAATATAGATAATCAATTGACAGCACTGATAGCCTATTATGCTTATCTTATTATAGGATTAGATTTAGACTCTTTCGCTCCTATGGGTGGTGAAGATATTCTTCAGCGTTGTATGGTTCTGACGAATAATGCACAGAATCTTAACTTTACGGGTTGGAAAGCTTTTGATAATTCACGTAATCGGTTTGCTATCATTAACGACTATCTTGATGGAGCAATGAAACCATTTCGCCAGTTACAATATGACTATTACAGAACAGGATTGGACGAGATGGCTAACAATGCTGAACGTGGACGTACAAACATAACTATGGCATTGGAAAATGACTTAAAGAAAGCACATGTAAATCGCCCGATAAGTATGTTACCACAGATATGGACAGACTATAAAAAGGACGAATTGGCTAATATATACAAAGGGAAAGGAACACAGAAAGAAAAGGAGTCGGTTTATGATATCCTCTTTGGTATCAATGCCAGTCAGAACATTACATGGGACAAAATAAAACAGTAGTAATTCTATTGTAGTATGAAATAGTCCTATATTCTAATTTCACTTAGTATTATTGATAAATATATGCTGAAACATCTATATATAAAAAACTATACGTTGATAGACCAGTTGGATATAGCCTTTCATTCTGGTTTCTCGGTTATTACTGGTGAAACAGGTGCGGGTAAGAGTATTATCCTTGGTGCTATCGGATTATTGTTAGGTAATCGAGCTGATAGCAAACAAATTAAACAAGGAGAGAAGAAATGTACTATTGAAGCACATTTTGACCTTTCTAACTATGGTTTTGATTCTTTCTTTGCAGAACATGATATTGATTTCGAACCAGAAGATACAATTGTTCGTCGTGAACTAACGGCTACGGGTAAGTCTCGTGCTTTTATTAATGATACGCCAGTGTCGTTGCAGATGATGCGTGCATTGGGTGAGCAGCTAATAGATGTTCATTCACAGCATCAAAACCTATTGTTACAGAAGGATGATTTTCAATTGAATGTTATAGACATCATTGCTCAAGACAGTAAGGAACTGGCTGCTTATCGTTCAGCGTTTCAGCAATACAAAGAGGCTGAACGACGTCTGTCAAGTGTGAAAGAGCAGATCTCAAAGGCACAGGAAAACGAAGAGTTTATGCGTTTTCAGTTTAGTGAATTGGATAACGCAGGGTTGGTTGAAGGCAGGCAAGAAGAGTTGGAGCAAGAGAGTGAGACTCTCTCACATTCTGAAGATATCAAAACAGCTTTCTATGAAGCTGATAATCTGCTGAATGATGATGATAGTGGAGTTATTAGTAAGCTTGGAAAGAGTCTGGATAGTCTTGGTGATATAGAGAAGGTGTATCCTAAAGCACAAGAACTGGTACAACGACTGTCATCAGTACATATAGAGTTGAAGGATATTGCAGGTGAGGTTAGTAGTGAAGTTGAGAATATCGACTTTGACCCTTCACGTTTGGATAGTATCAATCAGAAGCTTGACTTACTGAATACACTTGAACAGAAATTCCATGTTTCTACAGAGAAAGAGCTCATCGAGATTCGTGATAATATTGCAGAACAGCTTAAGAATATTGATAACAGTGACGAAGAACTGGATTTACTTGAACAAGATGTGAAAGCAAAACTTGTAGCTTGTGAAAAGCAAGCAGAGAAGTTAACAGGGCTAAGACATAAAGCTATAAAGATTGTTGAAGAACAGATGAAGAGCCGTCTTATACCACTTGGTATTCCTAATGTTAGGTTTAAGGTTGATTTGTCGCCTAAGGCTCTATCATTAGATGGCGCAGACAAGGTTCAATTCCTTTTCTCTGCCAATACAAGTACAGCTATGGAACCAGTAGCACAGGTGGCTTCCGGTGGTGAGATTGCTCGTGTGATGTTGTCGTTAAAAGCAATGGTAAGTGGAGCAGTGAAGTTACCAACAATTATTTTTGATGAGATTGATACTGGTGTTAGTGGTAAGATTGCACAGAAGATGGCGCTCATCATGCAAGAAATGGGCGATAATAATCGTCAGGTTATTTCTATCACTCATCTTCCACAGATTGCTGCTTTGGGTAGCTCACATTATAAGGTTGAGAAAGAAGAAACAGCAGAAGGTACTCGTAGTCACATGCGTGAGTTGACACAAGAGCAGCGTGTGACAGAGATAGCACAGATGCTTTCGGGAGCTGATATCTCTGATGCAGCTTTACAGAATGCTCGTGAACTGTTAGAATTAAGCAAGAAGAAAAAATAACACCTTACTAAAAACATACAATGAAAGAAAGAATGAACATGAAACTAAGAACTTTAATTTTGGCCATTTCACTTGTGTTTGGTGTATCTACAAGCCTTTTCGCACAGCCTGCTGCTGTGAAGAAAGCTGCAGATGCAGCCTTTACATTGACAACTTTTAAGGCAGATGGCAGTATTTTGGCAACTTCTAATGGTGTTTGCATAAGTACTGATGGTATTGCTGTCAGTCCATGGAAGCCTTTTATAGGTGCTGATAAAGCTGTTATTGTAGATTCGAAGGGACAGAAGCATGACGTGGAATGTCTGCTTGGTGCGAATGAAATCTATGATATAGCAAAGTTTCAAGTGAGTGGTAAGACTGCTGCTGCACCTTTAGCAACAACTGTTTCTGCAGGTGACGAGGTTTGGCTTACTCCTATACTTAAAAGTGGAAATGCTGAGAAAGCCAATGTGACAAGCGTTGAAAAATTCATGGATAAGTATAACTATGCTATTTTAAGCTCATCTGCAACAGATAAGATGAATGGTGTTCCGGTCTTTGATAAAAAGGGACAGGTTATAGGTTTGTACAATAAATCTGGTGACTCCCAGAGTTCCACGGATGCTAACTATGCGAAGGACTTTGTTCTTAAGGGTCTTTCACAGAATGATGTAACGCTTCGACAGAGTGATATACGAATCGGTTTACCTAACACGTTGGAAGAGGCTGTTGTTGCTTTGATGCTTTCTTCAGAGAAGCCTGCTAATATACATGAGGCTATTGTCAACGAATTTATTACTAAGTTCCCACAGTCAAATGATGGATATTATGCGTTAGCGAACATACAGATTGCTAAAGGTGAGGTCGCAAATGCTGATAAAACAATGCAGACTGCTATCGGAAAGGTTACTGCAAAGGATGAAGCTCACTATAATTTTGCTCGTCTTATTTATCGTAATGCGTTTATCCCTGAGTTTGAGGAAAAAGCTAAAGCTATTGGGTGGACACTTGATAAGGCTTTGGATGAAGTCCAAAAGGCTCAATCTGCAAAAGCCAATGATGCTTATCGCCATTTGCAAGCACAAATTACTTATGCAAAGGGTGATTATGCAAAGGCTTATACAGACTTTGAGGCACTAACTAAGACGAAATTTAATAATCCAGAGTTGTATTTGGAAATGGCACAGAGTCGCCAACATCTGGGAGGTACTGATCAGGAGATTCTCGACTTGCTCAATAAGAGTATCGAACTTTGTGATACGCCATACGTATCTACTTCTGCACCATATTTCTATACACGTGGACAACAGCTGGAGAAGATGGGGGAGTATCGAAAGGCTGTACAAGATTATTATACGTATGAATATTTTAATCAAGGACGTCTTGGCGCAGCATTCTATTATATGCGTGAACAGTGTGAGGTGAAGGGACGTATGTGGCAGCAGGCACTACAAGACATTCTTGTTGCATCACGACTTGACCCTAAAGAAGCATTATACCCAACGGAGGCAGGAAGCCTTTTGTTACGTTTAAATAAGCTTGATGCTGCAATGAGTGCTGCTCAACAAGCAATCCAACTTGATGACGCTCAGCCTGATGCATACCTTATCTTGGGTATAGCACAATGTGAAAGTAAACAGAAAGAGTCTGGAATAAAGAATATTCAAAAAGCAAAGGAACTTGGTAATACACAAGCCGATACGTTTTTACAGAAATATAAATAATTTGACAAGATAGTTTAATAGGTATGAAATTTGAAGGAATGGAATTTGGCAGAACCGAATTTATTCCGTACCTTTGCACCCGCATGATGGTTCCGTAGCTCAGTTGGATTAGAGCAACAGCCTTCTAAGCTGTGGGTCTTGGGTTCGAATCCCAACGGAATCACTGAGAAGATTTAAGAGAATAACTATACCGGTTATTCTCTTTTCTTTTGATATTCAGATAGTTACAAAATAATTTATTATCTATATACTTAATAAAAATGTTTTTTTATGGCAGATTTACACGATTTTATTTACCGATAGTTACCGATATTTACCGTTATTTACTTATCTTTGTACCCACAGTGATACCCTTTGTGATACCACTTTAGTAATTTATTTGAGATACCAATATATGTAAATTATGATTTTATCATATCCAATATCAAGATTTGTTTTTGATAGAAAAAAAATCTCATCAGAGAAAAGGAAGGGGCTTATTCAAATCGAAGTACGTTACGAAAAGAAAAGAAAGTGGATAAGTACAGGTATTAAAGTTTTTAAGGATCAATGGCATGATAAAAGATATATTGTTAATAGCCTCGATTCCGATGAACTTAACGAAAGACTTTTCCTCTGTAAAGAAAAGATAGATTCATATTTTAATAGTCTTATGGAAAAAGGAATTACCTTTTCATGGGACGATTTTGACATATTCTTAAAGAGGATGGATACCTCCACGTCCTCTGAGACTTTCATTGATTATGTTGCTCGACGAATAGAAGAGCGTAATGATATAAAACCATCCACAAAGGCAAATCACAGAAAGTTACTCACATCTTTGGATGAATTTGGAAAGATACTTTATTTTTCAGATCTTACAAAGAGTAATGTTGCTGATTACTACAATTTTCTTTTAGGGAAAGAAGTTATTATCCAAGGTAAGGTTCAGAAACTGAAACTTACTACAACTAGCAGTTACATGAAATTCTTAAAAGTATATATAAATGACGCAATACAACATGATAAACTTGATAAGAACCCTTGCAACGGACTAAAAGTAAAACGTGGGTCAGCTGAAAATGGTAGATGGCTCTCTTTAGAAGAACTTAGTAGAATTGAGAATATAGAAAATATTCCTTCTTCTCTAAAAATAATTCGTGATTTGTTTTTAATACAGTGTTATACAGGTATGGCATATACGGATTTAATGGATTTTAGTCCTGAGAAACTTACAGAGATAGATGGTGTTACTGTATTGTCTGGTAAACGTAAAAAGAGCGGAGAGTATTATGTAACTGTCATTTATCCTACTTTAAAAAATCTACTTGATAAGTATAATTATAATATTCCAAAGCGAACAAATCAGTCTTATAATCGAGCTTTGAAAATTCTAAGTATGGCTTGCAACATCGATAAGCCTTTAGCTACTCATTGGGCTAGGCGCACTTGTGGAATGCTTATGTTAAACAAAGGTTATTCTATAGAAGTTGTTGCTAAAGTTTTAGGTCATTCAGATATAAAAACAACACAGCAGTGTTATGCAAAAATACTAGATAGAACTGTTATTGATTCTTTTAAAAAGATTGAAAACGTTTAGAATTTTATAGGGTGTCCAATAGGGTACCCTATTTTATTTATAGACAAATAAGTAAAAATACTTAACAAAACAAACCTTTGATAAGTCATCTTCTTTACTGAATTGTTAATTTAGAAAGATTTTCTAAGGCACTTTTATTTTTGCTGATTTTTTCTTTTCCTTTGAATAAGAAAGAATTAGCAATTATGTCCCCAAAGAAGAATACTCACGAGGCTACGTTTTCTGAGGCTGTCATTCCAGAAGAATTACAGTCTACTAGTCTTGTTGATATAAATAATTTTTCTCTTCCTTCTCCTAATCACAATGTAAGAGAAAAGCTTAAAGGTTCTGCTATTACTTCTCGTAATATTGGTAACTTGGGTATTGGTTCTGTTAATCTTTATGGAGGCAATACTGTATCTTACAGAGAGGTTAAAAAGGATGTTGATTTATCTGATTTTTATGAAGCTACCTCCGCCGAGTTTACAAAGATTTCTTCTGACAAGTCTGTTTTTTCTTTCTGGGAAGGTCTTAAATCAGACAAAGATCTTAAATGGCACCATTCTCCTTTAAGTAATAGTGAATATTTAGTGAATCATCATACAGGTGACATTTATCGTTTCTCTGACCATTGGGGCAAAGTAGCTTCTTGTGAATGGAGTCTGAATGATGAGCCAACAGAAGGTTGGAGTATTGGAGTAGCAAACATTCAGTCTTTTAAATCTCTGCCTTTTAGTCGTAGTCTTGTTCTTAAAGGTTCTTTCGTTAATCAGCTTAATCAAGTAATAGCAAATTTATACGATATTATTGATTCTACAGATATAAAGAAAACAGATTCTGCTCTTAGAACACTTAATAAGAGATTAGATGATTTGAAATCACATAAGGCTTCACTAAATGATTGGAAAGTTTATGTTGAAAACGCTAATTTAATAAAATCTAAAGATATATCCGATATGGCTTATAAAAAAACTAACGCCTCTTCATCAGCATCATCTTCTTATTCAGATGCTGTTATTCAGCAATTTGCTGATATGATGATAAAGAGAATGGAGGACATGAAAGAGAGTAACTGGAAGAAAGGTTGGATGGATGGGCGTGGTGATGCTGGTTTCCCACGCAATGCTCTTACTGGTAGACAGTATAATGGTATAAATCCATTTATGCTTATGTATAATACAATCGAACATGAGTATACTACTTCTATGTATTTGACTGCTCGTCAACTTTTTAGTATGAATGAGTCTTTAAAAGATCCGTCTACTGGAAAAATTGCTTTAGAGAATCTTGATAAAGTTATGAAGATTAATAAAGGGGAAAAAGCTTTTCCTGTTTATTATATGATTCATAAATATAAGGATATGCAGGGAAAAGAATATTCAGATCAAGAGTATAATGACTTATCTGAGGAGCAGCGTAAAGATATTAAAGCATATTTTTATCCCAAGGTACACCATTTATTTAACATTGACCAAACAAATATGAAGGAAGTGAATCCTTCATTATATAATAGTTTTGTCGATAAATACACTAAACGTCCTTCTCTTCCAGATAGTGATGGTATGTATTTCAATGAAGATATAGATAGCCTTCTTGCACATTCAAAGCCTTCGGTTTGGAAAAGTGGAAAGGATAATTTATCTTGGTACTGCCCTATAGACCAAACAGCTGATATATCTTCCCCTCATTATAACCTATCTAAAGATTTTATCAAAGTTCCTCTTAAAAATCAGTACAAAACGAGTGATAGTAAGGAAGGTGTTTTTGCAGATGGGCAAGAGTTCTATGCAACCTTGCTTCACGAAATGGCTCATTCTACAGGTCCCAAAGGTCGTCTTAATCGTGATCTTAGTGGCTCTTTCGGTGATAAAAAGTATGCAAAAGAGGAACTTGTTGCTGAATTGTCAGCAGCTCTGATTTCGAGTACAATGGGATTTGATAAGCGTATTAATGATAATAACGCTAAGTATGTTTCTTCTTGGCTTAAAGTTTTAAAGGAAGATCCATCTTTCATTAAAACAGTTCTTTCTGATGTTGGTAAGGCTTCAGATATGATTACTGAAAAGATAGATGCACAGCAAGTAGCTTTAGGACAGCCACTATTTAAAGAAAAAACATTACAAGAGTCTGTATCTCCATCAGCTGAACAGGTTAATAACATTAGTAACGTAAGGGCAATTTCATTAATGCCTGAATCAACCGAACTTATCTTCAGTAATGGAAAGCAGCGATGGGACAGTTTCGATAGTTTTCTCAAAGCTGCCAAAGAACATCAAATCACAAGAAGTGAGTTTATGGCTATGTCAGCTCTCAATACTGTCAAGGACTTACATCCCCATAATTTTACTCAATCCGCTATTGAATATCTACAGCAGCAACATAAGGGTTTTACACCCGAGGAACCTATAGCTCCAGGTAGTCCTTTATATGATGCAATCAGATTGTTGAAGGAAGGCAAAGTATTTGCCGAATACAGAGAAAACAGAGAGGTTGATCTAAGCTCTTCTATAAAGGATGGCGAAATGCTTTCAGCTGAAGAGATAGAGAAGTTAAAAGCCATGGCTTCAGATGCAAGTTATGGTAAAAGTAAATCAAGTAATATAGACAATAAGCCTCTTATAGAGAAGGTTCCCTATGGTGAGTTTTATTTACCTGATTGGTCAATTCCCTATTTCAAAGACAATATAGAAGACGGATTATCAGCAGAGCAGCTAAAGACTGTAAAAGATTTCGAGAAAGATTTTCCTTCTAAGTTATCTATTGAAATTACAGAAAGTTCAATTGAAGGGAAGCATAATACAGAGCTTGGTCCTGCAACTACTGTTGATAAGGCAAAAATTTATTATTTCGAGCAACATATTAGCGATCTTTTTCCTACCGATGAGTCTACTCGTGATAGGCTTGACAAAGATTTTTTCGAAGACAATAAGAGTCGCAAGACTCTTTCAGATCTTCAAGCTCAATACAGCATTATTAACGCCCAGTATCCAGCTGCTGTGAATGATGAAAGAACTCACCAGTTGGCAAAGCGTATAAGACAGGCGGAGCAGATTATCACAGCTTATAATGCCAATGTAGAAGCTGTATATGGTCATGACTTTATGTTTTCTGAGGAAGCAACTAAAGTTATGATTCCCCAATCCATCTATTCTGGTCAGTTAAAACCCCTGTCTGTTATTCGAGAGGAACAAGCAGAACGAGAGAAGAAACTTATCGCCTCTGGACATTTTATTATCCCTGTTTCCGCAGACTACGAAGGCAAGAGAGGTAAAGATGGAGACAATATTTGGCACGTCCCAGTCGATGAATATGAAGATAGGCTATCAATAGCATTCGAAGACATTTTACCTCGTGTAAAAGGCACTCTCCACAGGAATCTGGTGGGAGAGCTAACCCTTACAGCAAAGATAGAAGGTTACGAAAAAGAATTTAAATCAAGTTTTATTCCTGAACATCTTAGAGCCTTCATAGATGTGTCACTAAACAAGGAAGAGTACCGTAGTATGCAAGGTACAATTAAAGGTAAGTTCGTAGATCTTGTAGCAGCTGATGTCTTTTCCCCTATTCTTATGGAGAAAGAAAATCAATCACTCCTGAGAGGCAGTAATTTGAAAGGACAAGATAACGAACTTTCCAATTCATCAAGACCAGGAAGGACGGAAAATGAAATGTCATTGAATGAGCTTATCGACTATCAGGTTGAGACGGACACTGGCAACAGGACTGAAGCTGATACGAATCATTATGATGATAAGCGTTTATATCTTCCTCTGTTGGTTGATGGGAGAACATCTCACTTAGCTGTGGAGGCAGTAGTACCAGACGCTATTACCGCCCCTTCCTATCGACGAACTGTATATAATTTTGGTGATGAGGTAGAGACAAAGGTTGATAATGTCTGGCAGAAATGGGAGAATATTAGCAACGAATATAACCTATCTGTAGAAGATGCGGACAGATCCGTTGTTGACAGCGATGCCCCCTCCTTGAAATTCCGAAGCGTGGACAGTGCTGTTAAATTTGCTGACTGGATAACTGCAAAATACGTTAAATCAGAACAAAAGTCAGATAGTCTCTCTACAGAAGAACTTAGAGAGACAAATAGAAAGGATAAAACAAACGCAACGCCAATAGATGAATCGTTATCTACAAAGTCAGAAACTTTTGTATCACCAGAAGGCATGCCTAAAGTTGATTTACAATCACAATGGGAAAATATAAAGAAACAACTTAATACCGTTGCTAAAGATGAAAGGCAAAGTTCAAATTATGATTTAACAAAAGATACTTCTCTGGCTCGTGATTACATAGCTAATAACTTTCAAGTTAGTAGGGAAACTTTTGATAAATTCTCTGATTCCGATAAAGAAAGGTTAGTTTCTCTGTATTCTAACTATTCATCTTCTCTCCTTACTACATTTACAGAACAACAGAAAGTTGAAAAAGAAATTTCAAATTTCATTTTATTAGGTGGTCTTCTTGATCCTGAAAACGCTCAGAAAGTTTTAGAAAAGGGATATGAAAAAATGACTTTGCTTCGTGAAACTCCTAATGTAAATTTAGCTGTTTTAAAAAGCTCTGTTCTTTCTCTTGCTGATAATCAGCATAGACAATCAAACCCAATCGCTTATGGACAATATGATATTCCTATTTGGGCTGTAAAACATCTCTCAGAAGGTAAAGACTCTTCTCTTTCAGAGGCTAAGTTATCTGAAATAGAGTCTTTCAAATCACAACTTCCTAATAATTCGTTTTTTGAATTTAAGGATTCTAATGTTTCTTATTCGGAGAAACCAGCTTTTGGTCCAGCAACAAATGTCATCAAAGCTCATATCTATGTTTCTCGTGACCAACACCAGGAAGAAAGTGTTTCGATTAATAATAATGTAAATGATAGTGAAGAATATACTATGGCAAGAAAACTCCCTCAACAAGACAGTAAAAAGAATGAAGAAATATTCTATTCTTCTGTCGTTTCTATCAAATCCGGTGAAGATTTGCAGCTATTCGACTCAATGCGTGAAAAAGGTCACCTTAACAAGATGCTTAAGGTAGCAGCAGAATATGATTATGGTGAAGATATTTCCCTGGATGCAACTCATAAGTCTCCACTTCAAAACAGTGGTGATGAGGTGTTGCGTGAAAACAAGAATTATGCTGTTGTTTACAACAATTCTGCAGGAGGAGCTTATGAAATCTTCCGTAAGTCTCCTCAAAGTGAGATTTTGAACAGTATAAATCGCTATGGACTTCCTGATACAGCCTCTGAGGATGTAAAAAGGCTCAGTGGACGTAAAGACTATTCTAGTGATCATGATTTATATGAAGCTACTCAACATGAGGATCATGATGCTCTTAACTATGCAGCAGCTTCTCGTGGGATGACTCCAAAGCAGATGGAGGAAAGTTTGGCAGCTGGAACTGAGGAAAGACTCCCAGATTCATCAGAATTAGATAAGAAGCGTGGTCTTGATGATAGAGAAAAGGAGATTGAACTGAAAAATGAAGAGCTATCTGGTGAAGTATCCTCAAAGCAGGAGTTACAAGACAAGAACGCAGAAACACGACGTAAGGAAGAGAGTCAACGAGAAGCTGAAAAAAAAGAAAAGGAAAAGCAAGAATCACAGAAGAAAGATGATTCTTCTGCTAAAATAATAACAGCTGCTTTCTTGCGGTCATCATTACTTTCAACTGCTCTTCTTTCTGCTAAAGACAACAATAGAGTATGGTTAAATGCTGATGGAAAGAAATCTCCAACTTTCCATCAAGCATCTTGGGATGTTAGTCCTTACAATCAAATATTTATGTCGCTGAATAGTGACAAAAATGGTTATGCAACTAATGTCTATACAACCTTTAAACATGAGGATAGTCTTGCTGTAAAGAAAGGTTCTGAGTCTCTGCCATACAGTTGGACAGATTGGTCTATGTATAAATCAAAAGGTCCAGAGCCAAAATCAATAACATCCAACCAATACGAGAATCTATCTCCCGATGAAAAAGAGCATTTCAAGAAAGCTCCTGTAAAGTTTGACAGAAAGATTTTTAATATCGACCAGACCGTTTTAAAGGGAGCAAATCCAGAACAGTATAATGCCGTTTTGAAGGAGCATGATACACACTATAAGGAAATGCAAACTATTGCTTCCACTGATTCTGTCGATTTGGTTTCCGATCGTGCTTCTAAGATAAAAAAACAACACCCTGACCATTTAGTGTTATTTGCTCATAATGGTGTTTATAACGCTTTTGGGAAGGATGCAAAGACTATTCACCAACTAGCTAAAGATAGTGTTACATTAGATTCTTTTAATAATTCAAAGTCTAATCGTAAAACGTCTATTGCATACTTCAAGCTTTCAGATTTAGATAAGGTGCTTAAAGCTGTAGTTTCTTCTGGTCAGAGAGTTGCTGTTGCAGAAAATTCTGAAGGTTTGAATGCACCTAAGGAGGCAACTAAAATTTTATCAAAAGCAGAATCTGTACTTGATAATTACTCAAAGTCTACTGGCATTAACGTTCAGAAGTCTTTAACACAGCCAACTAGCTATGATAAGGAGACTGACACAATAATTCTTAATAATAAGAAATCGGTCAATCCTGGCAATGAACTTAGAGCTGCTGTTGAGAATAGCAATGCTATTTACTTTGCTATTTCACAGTCAGTAGCTAATAATAAGCGTTTGGATATTTCTAATCAGTTTTCTATGCCAGAAAAGGATATAGAGTCTGTTAAGCAGCTTATTGCTACATTGTCTGCAGGTGTACTTTCTCTCAAACAAGCACACCCTGCTGTTCTCTCTGATCAAGTAAGTCATGAAAGTGTTGAATCTTGGGCTCAAGATATTAAGAATGATCCTCATTTACTGTCTTCGTTAGAACGTAATGTCAACAACACTGTAAATACCATTGAAAAGCTTATTAAAGGTGAACAGGTTGACTATGCAGCTATAAATGGGAAATCATTGCATGACAAAACTAAATCATTTAATTATGTTTCAGAATTGAATGAGATTGCTAAGACCGATCCTATGTCTGCTGTCATCATACGTGACAAGAATAATGCTAGTACCTCCGTCATACTTTCTACAGGGATAGAGACTGTAAGTGAAAATGGTGTTCTCAATAATAATAAATTTCGTCAGGCTTTATTACAACAGGGAGACAAGGATATAAAATTTTATCAATCAGGCGGTACCCTCGGTCTAAACAAAGATGATTCTTTTTTCAAAGACAAGACTCTGCAAATTGTTTCTTTCAATGGAAAAGATATTCTTCCTCAGCAAGATCTACATATTAATGATCATTCTCAGAATGTAAGTTATTCATTTGAGGATGTTTCTGCTGTAAAGGATGATAATAATAGGTGGCATCTTTACATAAAAGAAAAAGGCCAACCATATTTCATTATTCAGCCTGATAAAAGTGATTTAAGTAGATTATTTGAAGCATTTAAAAGTCATGATCAGCAATCAATATATGATGCAAAAACTTCTCTTGGAGAAAAATACATTAATCTTGCTCAAAGTCATCCAGAATTGAAGGTAGACTTCTTGATGCCAAAAGTCCCTTCACAAGATATCGCTAGAATACAAAGTGCAGGTATAACTCGTGATGCACAGGACAGGAATAAGTATTTAATTTTTGCCACGATAGATGGAAAGAATTATCATCAAGAGATTTCTCGTGAAGATTTCCGCAGAATGTGGAAAGTTGATAACATGCAAAGTTATAAGAATGCGTTAGCTGCAAAGATTTTCTCAAATGTATTACATGAAGGTCAGTCTATATCTGATACTTCCTTAAAGGAAGAAAAGGAACAGACAAAATTATCATCTGTTGAAAAGATAGATACTAAGCAATCATTTGAGAATGATGAAGATGTAAATTTCAGTAAAGGTATGTCTCGTAAGTAATGTTTAAGTTTATGGCAACTTTTGAAGAACAAGTCGATTTTACTCGTAAGTATGCACAACTGGCAATAGAGCAACATATTAAATATGGCATCCCAGCTTCGGTCACTCTCGCACAAATGGCTGTTGAGAGTAGCTGGGATAAGTCTGGTTTGGCTGAGCGTGCGAATAATTTGTTTGGTGTAACTGCTGGAAGTAGTTGGAAGGGTCCAACAGTTAAAGAATATGACGACAACCGTTGGAAGGATTTTCGAGTCTATAATAGTAAGGAAGATAGTATCGAGGATCATTCACGTGTATTGTTGGGAAGTAACTACATGAGGTATTGTGCTCACTTATCGAGTACAGACCACTTAGGATGGATAAAGGGTATCAAAGCTGCTGGTTATGCTACAGCTCCAGATTATGTTTCCTCCATTGAAAATGTTATTAAGTCAAATGGTTTTGAGAAACTTGATCAGATGGCTTTAGAACAAGCTGCTCAACAAGGAGTTCAAATTGGATATATGCGTGGAAGGCAGAATGAATATAAGAGTAGTTCTGTTTCCTCAAATATTAGCAAGGAAAAAAAATATATCCTTAGTTTCATACCTGGTACATTTTCTCTTCCAATGAACACAAACAATATGATTGTTACATCAGAAAGAGGAGAAAGAAACTTAGGATTAAAGGGTGCTAGTCGTAACCACAAAGGTATTGACATAAAGGCAGACAATGCTCCATTATTTGCAACAGAGGATAATGGTCGTGTTATTCAAGCAGGTTTTTCAGGTAAAGGTGGCAATACTGTTTCTATTGAGTATGACCGACCTGATAACAGTAAAGTTGTAGTTACATATATGCACCTCAGTAAAATACAAGTGAAGGAGGGTGATATTGTTAATGGACACCAACAAATAGGTGTTTCTGGTGCAACTGGTAACGTTACGGGCCCTCACCTTCATTTTCAAACAGATTATATTGACAGTCAAGGTAATAAGAAGAATTTAGATTCAGCAGCATATTTAGCTGAGATTTCTCTTAGAACGAATATTCCTGTTCGAGCTATATCGGAGAAATCAAAAGTAGATTTGGTTGCTTCTTATAAATCAGAAATGGCCATTCTTCCCTCTTCAACTCAGTTATCCATTGCAGATAGAATAAACGAGAATGGGTATGATACTGACGAAGAACGTCGTCGTCGTGAAAACCAGCAAGATGGTAGCCAAGAGTCAACAGGAGATCTTCTTGCAGATCTAATTGCTCCACTTCTTAAAAGTGCAATATCTCTTGCTATACAGCTAAGTTCTTTGGACGAGCAAGGCTCTGTTTCTAAAGAAGATGCCGATCTCCAAGCTGAGAAGGAGGTTATGGGAGAAAAAGCCTCTATAAAGGTTGAAGCATACCATTCTGATAGAGAACTTGCAGCTGTAGATGTGAATAAACTATCTCAGACATCATCGGCTATATATGAAAGTGAGATTGCTGTTGAAAAACAACAACAAAATCAGATAAAAATGAGTTAAACGTATAATTATTTCTATTTACATTAAATATTTATTTTATGATACAATGTAGTATACAAGCTTGTGGTGAGATTTGCCAACCTGCTTTAGAGAAAACCAATAAAGATGGAAAAAAATTCTTATCTTTTACTGTAAAAATTCCTGTCTCTGGCTACTATGGACCAAGAGCTGATCTCTTTCTTTCCGTATCTATAGATGGAGACTACTCTCAGATAGGGAAGTATTCGTTAGGAAAGAAAGTTAGTTTCAAAGGTAAGATGATACCTAGAAAATATAAGGGGCTTATTTACTATAATGTACATTGTGAAGATACTATCTTAACAGCAGATCCGGAGTGTACCCCTTTTATTTCAGGAACTTTGGATTTTAAGGGGAAGATTGGTAAGAAAGTGCAGGACCTTACTGATAAGAAAGGTCGCCCTTTCCAAGCCTTTTCTGCTTTTTCTTCAAGTAAATCTGGTGAGGAAAAAGAATTTATTTGGATTCATTTTATGAATTTCCATCTTACTGATAAGAATAGAATTTCTCCAGAACAATCTGTTTCCATCTATGGTGATTTTCATTTTAATGTTTATAATGCGAATTTAAACATGGAGTGTGTAGTACAAGACATTTCTCTTTGGGAATGGAAAAAAGACCGCTCTGTAGATGATAAATAGGTGTTATAAATTTACGTCTTTATTAAAATCAGATAACTATAAATGAGATATGGTTATAAAGAACTTTATATTCAATCGTGACGCTTTAAGGTCACGATTGAATTATATCAAACTAGGGGAGAGTTGGTGCGAGACAAAAGATACTCTTGATGAAAATCAAAAAACTTCTTTATTAAATTCCTTTATGGATAAGATGAAAGGAATAAGAAAAACTGAAATAACTTCTTCTGAAAAGAATTACTACAATCCTCAACGTGAAGAAATGAATATGGGTTCTCCTACTGACGTACAAGTTCAGATAGGTGAGACTCTTCATCAACTTGTTCATCATCTTCGTATAAACAAAATAATGAACATTAGTTCTTTAGAAGAATACTATAAAGAAGACCTTATTGCAGAGATTGCAGCTGCAGAATACTCTGCAAAGTTATCATTATCAAAGATTATAGATGAAAGGCTGGCCTCTAGATTGGACTATTATCGTAGTAAAGGATCATCTAACTCCTATATTGATTCTGTTCTTAGTGAAGCAAAGAAATCCAGTGTTCAATTATCTACTTTCCTTAATAATGGAATAGAACAAGAAGAAGACGAGCTATCATCAAAAGATGAAGAACTTGATCTTCAAACAATAACACCTGGGAATATTGACGCAGATGGTGATGGTATCATAGATTCACAAGAGAATTTTCATGCTGACAAGAAACAAGGATCAAGGGAAAAAGAACAATTTTCACATAGTATTCATCATCGTGCTTTTAGATAAAAGAAGCCAGGAGCTTGACACGACTCCTGGCAGTTGTCATTACTAAAAAAATGTGGGTATAGATTTAAATAATGACTTATAAGAAACTAATACGTTTTATCTTCTTCTATTCCATCTTCTTTCCAGAAAAGCTCCCCAGACTCTATTTCTTTAGGGTTTAGCCCCTTCTCCTTACAAAAAGAAAGGTATTCTTCTTTTTTATACTTACTGTGATGCAGAAAATATTGAACTTTAGTGATATCTCCGTCAATAAGAAGATTTATTAAGTCTCCTTCGTTGTAAAATCCCTTTAATTTCATCTGTTTATCTTGATAATTGACTTCTAACTGCGTTTTGTCCAGCAGTCCTTTCTAATTCTGACTGTATTTCTTCAGTATATTTTTCTTCAGGAATATATGACAAATGTCCATTTTGGTCGGAAAGCCAGCATCCATAGAACCCAAAATTATATTCTGGCATATCGCTTATATATGCTTCCTCTTTCCATATAGCTGCGTCTCCATTTACAATTCTCAAGCCATCTACTTCGTTTAGGTCTATTCCTACAGTCACAATGTCTGAACTAGATGTAGAGCGGATCTCTGCTAGTTGTCCGTTTTTTACATTTTGTTTATTAGTCTCATCAATGTGTCCCTTCTGGAAGAAAGAATCAATATTGTGCTGGATCAGTTCCACAGGAACTCTCATAACTTGATTTGTCATTGTATCAAGCTGGGCATAATAAAGATGCGTATCTTCTTCTCTCATAATGACTAATCCATTCATGAGCTTTTGTTGCTCTTCAATAGAAAATTCCTCTAAGTCAGCAGATTCCCAATAAGGAGCAAACCTTAATGAGACAGAACCATCTGTATTACGTACCAGGCTTATTCTTGCTTTTGTTTCAACAGTTTGTCCTTCTTCATTAGATGTCTGCAAAAGCAGAACTGGTGTATATTGCCCTGTTGTAAGAAGTAGCATTACTTGCCCAGGAAGATCGTCTATCATTTCTTGGGTGATACCGAACTTATCCAGTGCCTCAAATGGGATTTCACTTTCATCAAATTTATCTGTATATACCATTTGCTTCAAATATTTTGTATTTGCTGCAAAGTTAGTCTTATTTTCTTTTATCCAAAATTTTTATGTACTGTACTTTTGAAATTAACAATTCAGTAAGTTTTATCTTGGTCCTAAAAATTTATCACCATTTAAGTGTATCATGTGATCAGGTGTATCCGCAATCCATACTTCTGTTTCCCACGCTAATTCTTTTGAGAATTTTTTATATTTATCAAAATTCAAAAACGCTGTAACATATATCTTTCCTGCTTTAACATTTTGTGTCATTTGTTCTATATCTCTGATTCTAGCAGGACTCATTGGACCAACAGAGTCGACCGCCTCTATAAAATAGAGCCAATTTTCATCTTCTTTATATAAAACTACGTCAGGCATTTTGTCGTGTAGTGTAATATCAAATCCTATTCCTTTTAGTTTCTCAGTATTCTTCACCATATCTTTTTTTGTGGTATCACCGACATAAAGACATTCTGATCCTACTGCAAACCGAGGCGCAAATTCTTCTATTATTGCCTTTTGAAGTTTATTATGTGCCCCAGGGCTAAAAGTATACTCCTTCTCATTTATCTTCACAGGCATTTTTGCCATAGTTTTTTTTGATGCATACAACTGTTTTAGTTTTGTATGTTTTTTCACGAATTGTTCTAATTTTTTACTGTTTATGTTGTTTTTATAAGCTTCTTCATAACTTCGTAAAACAGGTAAAAATTCTTTTGTTAATCTATATTTAGTGTTTGGACTATTTGTGGGCTTTCCATTATCTTCTATTAACGCTGCGTTTCTAAAATGATGTATTCCTTTTTTTCGAATAGTTTCTCTAGAGTTCTCCGCATATTTTACATTGTAGTTTTTTTCAATATACGATCTTATATCGTGTATTCTCATCCATTCATTCGAGGCTATTGTAAATTTGTCATTTTCATGTAACCCAGCCATAGCTAATATTATCAGAGAACATAAGTCAGACTGCTGTTTTACAGGCATTCCAACTTCTTTTAATAGTTGTTTTACAATATTTATTTTATCCATTTTGCTAAAATGTTATCACATTCAAATTGTGTTAATTCTCTCTCTCTTATTTCTTCCCCCATTTTGCAAATTATTTCCGTTGAAGGCATGGGAATTCTGTTTATTTCTGTTGAATTAACTTGTGTAGACCCATTTAAGATTCTATAATATTGATCATAAATACTAGAGTTGAGTATTACATAAAGCCCGTATGCTTCTTGTTCACTATGACACTTTATATAATTTATTTTGTTTTGTGTGCTTATATATTTAAAATCTGGATGTTCTTTTGATAAGTATAAACCACACTGTAATCTTCTTTTTTCCTCTTTTGCTGTAAATCTTTTAATAAAGACATAATTAGAGTTCTCTTGTAAATAACCCTTCCTTTCGGTTTCTATATATTCATTTTCCTTTCCGATAGGAAAAAGAACTCTTCCGTTTTTGATATGCTGGGAATAAAACAGAGGATATGTTGTTTCTGAAGCATTACTCCTCAGAAGCTCTTTACTACGGAAATCAACAATAATTCCTGTTTTCATTTGGAGGTTATTTGATGGAAGTGTATTTGCTAATCTATTAAGTGTAGCAAGTGTCTTTGCTTCATCATGATTTGTGACTAAATATACATATCCGTTTTGTGGGACAATGGTATCATAGTCAACACAGAAATACTTTATATCAGAGAAATCAGAAGTGTTGGATGATGTTATTTTAATTTTTTCTGGTCTCTTTCTTTTCTTTACAACCTTGATAATCATCGTTTCTTGTAAGACATTTTCTTTGTCAAACACTTTATCTCTTCTTTCAAATATGTGTATATCTGTTATTACCGTTTCTAATAGCATATACTTTCTAAAACTCTCAAAATATGCTCCAGATGTCCACGATCTTGGAACTATATATACTATTTCACCTCCATCCTTCAAGTTGTAAATTCCCATAGCCCAAAAAAGAAAATACAGATTAGGTGCACCATAGCATATTTCTTTCATGTGTGTTGCCTCAGGTGTGTTTTTCGCAATTTTTTTGTATGGCGGATTTCCAATGATTAGATCATAGTTCTCCTTCTCATTTGTTTTTTTGTTCGAGGTGTCATTTTTATATTCCTGTGATGTTATATAATTCTCGCCTCGTATTTCAAATGAAAATTTTCTATCTTCTATTGAAGAAAGATTCTTTATAAGTGCATCTAGAACTTTATCATCTGTTTCATAACATATAAGCTTTATGTGACCTTTATATCCTGTTTCTCTTAACCTACAATATAAAGCTATAGATAATATGCCACTCCCAGCCCCAGCATCAAGAAGAGTCAAGGACTTTTTGTGTAAATTTACAGAGAACAATGAAGCCATAAATATAGCTATGGATTCTGATGTAAAAAATTGTCCATATTTTTTTCTTTCCTCCTTTGAATTTGAGGAAATAAAATCTTCTGTTCTATTTACAGCTTCTCTTAAAATAGACATTTTCTCTTTTTATTTTGTTGACAAAGCTACGTTTAATTATTGTCAGAAACAATAATCATTCTATCATGAATGAGTCAATTTTATATATAACCATTCAAAGTAGAAACTACTCTTCCTAGATTTCCCCTTTTATGACAGGTACAGTCATAGGCATACCAGCGTTGTTAGTATAACTATATGTTCCTACCCGTTGTGGTCTTTTTACAGTTATTACTTGATTACTATAAAAATCATCACCAACAAGTACAACTGTATTTCCATTGAACCATTTGTATTCTTTATCAGAGATTTCGTTTGCTAGAGCAGTGTTTTTATCAATAACTTGAAATACCTGAAAAGATGTTACTTTTTTGTCTTCGTAACTAACGGGGTGTTCAAGAAACTGTATAGCATCATTTTTAGTTTCTTGTTGACCACCAATATAGGCTAAAAGAATTACTCCGACTATTGTCAAGGCTATTCCAGACAACATTCCAATAATAAAAGATTTTAAGTTCATGATCTATTATTTTTTTCGATTACAAAGATAGTTTAAATGATCGTTATAAACAAGTAAAACGTCTCTTTTTACTGAATTGTTAATTCAGTAAATAGCATTAATTCATTTCTTTTATTAAAAATAGCAGCTTTATCTTTGCATAAGTCACTATCAAATTATAATATGATTTCAAGATTAATAATATTATTATCTTTATGTTTATCTGTCTTTCTTCCATCATCTGCACACAGAGCAGTAAAAGATAGATTAGAGAAAGACTATTGGATAGAGAAATATCTTAGTGTTAGTTTGCCACTAGATAAGATTATTATTACTTCTTCTTTCGGCACCAGAACAGACCCCTTTTCAAGAAGTCAAAGTCATCACTCAGGCATAGATTTGAAAGCTCATTATGAGGAAGTCCTTTCTATGCTTGATGGATATGTAATTGGAGTAGGGCAGGATAGTAGATCTGGGCTATACGTCATCTTAGAATATGGTAAATATACGATTTCATATTGTCACCTTTCACGTGTTTTAGTTAATAAGGGCGACATGGTTTTTGCAGGTGATGCCGTTGCTATTAGTGGTAACACAGGAAGATCAACAGGTCCTCACCTTCATATTACTTGTAAGCGTAATGGTTTAAAGGTAAATCCATTAGATTTGATTAGATACGTCGAGAATGTACGTTCTGAGGCTTTACAGGCACTCCATGCTTTAGGATCTTTGAAATTGAGTCGTAAGGAGTTCTTCAACTTATATGCTCCTGCAGCTATGGATCATCAAGTTAAATATGGCATCCCAGCTTCGGTCACTCTCGCACAAATGGCATTAGAAAGTACATGGGGAACTTCTGACCTTGCCCGTTTAGGTAATAATTTCTTTGGAATTAAAGCTACTACCTCTTGGTTAAGCCAAAACTTACCCTATAGTACACATGACGATGATTATCGTTCAGAGAAATTTTGTAATTTCTCTTCCCCTTTGGAAAGCATGGAATATCATTCAAAAATTCTTATGTCCAATCGTTATCGTCGTTGTTGGAACTTTGGTCCTACGGATTATCATAATTGGCTAGTTGAGATTAAAGCTGCTGGTTATGCTACAGCTGGAAATTATGTCACTAAATGTGAACAGATAATCTTGCAGAACAAATTATATTTATATGATCAATTAGCCGAGAAACGAATTTAATATTTTATTATGACATTTATCTTTAAAGGAATTAAGAAGAAGTTTTCTTCCTCTCAATCTACATCAAGTGACTCTTCTTTACCAGTGCCTCTTTCTGTGGGTAAGATGCTTGATAGTAATACCCCTATTATTCAATCTTCCTCTGCAATATCAGCTATTTGTTTGCAAGTTGCAGATTTCCCACAGATGCTTTCAGCAGCTCTTGGAGATATTGACATAGCTTTGGAAGCATCTAACGATTGGTATTGTACACACGAAAGAGAATTTGATATTGTAGAATGTGTCATGAGTATTTCGAATGAAGTAACTCGTGAACAACTCGACTTTGTATCTTCTCGTTTGGAAGAGACATTAGGTATAAAAACGCTTGCTATCTTTGTACATAAGGAACAGGGGTATTTTTCGAATGGGAAGATTCATTATGATCCCCATGTTCACTTTATTTGTGACTTTAAAAACGTAAAGAAATATAGTTTAAGGTATGACCTTCCCACAGAAGTTTCATTAAAGGAAAAGGTTCAATCATTTGCTCAGTTATACGATAAAATGAGTAAAGATTATTTGAATATTCAGAACGAACTTAAAGAGCTTAAACTAGCTATGCCCATTGAAATAGAAAAAGCTCGTCAGTCAGCTTACAATAAGGCAAAACAACAAAGCTACGATGAAGTTAGCAAAGAACTAGATGATTATCGTATGAAGTGTAAATCTCTAGATGTACAACTGTCTCAAACAGTTGAACTTTTACATACAGCAGAGAATAGTTCGAAGAAAGCAAAAGAGAAATTAACCAAACTACAAAATAAATCGGAATTAGAATTAAAGAAAACACTTGCCGAAAATGAAGCTGCTTGGCATACAAAACTTGATAATTTAATCAATGAAGCACTTTCAAACGAAAAAAACGAAAATAGAAAGAAAATTGAGAAATGGGAAAACAACAATCACGAGCTTGTTAAGAACCTTAATGATCGTGAGGTTCTCATTTCCTCATTGCAAGAGCAAATAACCCAACTCCAAAATAAACTTGAGTCAACTGAAAAGAAGTGTAATGACTACTATACAAACTGGTCCCAAGTTGTAGATGAAAACTCTGAGTTAATCAATAAACTTGATAAGGCTACTCAAGAAATTAAAGAGTTCTCTTTGTTAAATTCTTCTTCGAATGAGAGGCAGCAAACACCTCTCTATGAAGAGCTTTCTTCTGTAAAAAAAGACTTTACTAAAGCTCAGAAAGAGCTTTCTGAGATAAAAAAAATTAGAGATGCTCAGAGAGAAAAGATTGCAGATTTGAATAAGGAGATTGTCGATTTACAAGAAAAAAATAATTCGAATGGTAATCAGTCTGCTTTGCTTTCTGAGAAAGAGGAGCAAATTACACAGCTTATAGCTAGACAAAATGAACTTAAGCATACTATTTCGGACCAAAAAATATTAATAAGACAATTACAAGGGAAATAAGGGGGGGTGCCCCTTATTTCTTTACAAATTCCTTCTGTATTTTTCCAACCATTTCTTTTACCTCTTGATTTATACGCTCAAAATTGGCATATAGCACCCTTTCCCTTGCATCTGTTGATTCAAACTCATAATACTTTGGAATAGGGTAGTTTTTGTAATCAGCTTCTTCTTCTTTTATTTTTTCCATATCAAAGTTTGTTTTACAGAAGAATTTTGCTGTTTCAAATTCTTTTGATTCTTGTATATTCATCGATCCATCTCTACCTGTTTTGGTTTCTGTAAAATCTCTTGCCGTTAGTCCACAGATCCATCCAGTAGGGAGGTCAGATATTTTTGCTGCTGGAACTAGGCTATCTACATTTTCATTATAATTAATTGATGTTTTATCTCTATCAATGGTAACTCCTTTCTTCATTTGAACCACTTTTCCAAAAATGTCATTAGACAACCAATCTAATGTTTCTTTTGCACGTGCAGAACCTGCAATGATATTACCGTTTGTTGTTATAATTTTTTGCATACCTGTCTTGCCATAGTCTGCTTCAAGTTGTGGCAATTCTTGGAAGCCTAATGTTACAGCTACTTTATTGCTACGTGCAGTTCCGATAAGGCGGTCTATCTTATGAAAGTATAGTGTTGGCAACTCGTCAGCGATTATACTTACAGGAACATTTTTTCCCATACCGCTATTAACACGTGTAACTAGTCGGTTAAGTATCATAGCATTCAATGCTCCAATAATACTTTCCATGTCTGGGTCATTCGCTATAAGAAGGTAACTTGGGTGCTTAGGATCTGAAACCTTTAAGTCAAAGTCATCACCTGAGAAAACCCAATATGCCTCTTTTGTGGCAAGTCTTGAAATCTGTACACGTAGTGTACCAATCATACCTTCGAGCTGGTCCATAGCTTTATTCTGGAAGGCTGTAACAAAGGATGCTAATAATGGATATACTTCAGGATCTGTCTCCAAGACTTCAAATATTTCTTCATAAGAATGGTTCAAGAATGAAAGTACATGTGGCATATCAGAATATCTACCTAGCCAATAAGCAGGCTGTACTTTCTCTTGCATTGTATTATCTTTAAAAACACGTCCAGTTAGTTTTCTATGAAGTGTGTCTTTGTCAGTTTTATATTCTGCAACTAATTCATTGCCATCTTCATCGTATGGTTTTTTATCATAATTTACAAAGAAGTATATACATGCAGCTAAGAAGTTTGTTGCTGAAGTTTGGAAGAACTGGTCAGCTCCCCCGGAATCTTTCTTTCCTTTCTGCAATGACTCAAGTAATGTTTCAGCAGTTTCAGATGCTGCAGCAAGATTTGGTATGTATTTTTGCTGAATAGGATTTACTCTTCGTGAATATTCTACATTGACAAAGTTTATTATATTAAATTGACATCCTTTTGGTACTTTGTCTAAATGTTGGTTTTTCCTATATTGGTAATATAGTTTAGTTGCTAATGTTGGAAATTTGTAGTCATATACCACCATGGCAAACCCTTTTTCAGAATGTTGTCTTATAAATGGTTCAATTACAGAGAACGTCTTACCAGATCCAGGTGTTCCGACAACGAATGTGCCTCGGAAAGGATTTACAATATTAACAAATCCATGCCTAAATTTACCTCTATAGTAGTATCGCATTGGTATATTAACACTGTATTGATTCTCATCTTTGTTCTCCATTTGTTTGAAGCTCTCATTCTCAAAGTTGAATTTGTCTTTGATGAGTCCGTCTTTAAAGTACTTAGATATGTTGTCAAGTGCAACGTTCATCATCATTACACCATACAGTGATGGAGCCATATATATCCATGACGTTGACCTTATATGATACCATCTTGTTTCTCCCTCAATATAAAAGATTATAATAGAGGCTATTACCATCACAAGTCCACAAGAAAGCGGTATTACTACCATCTTCTTGGCATTAAATTCTAAGTTTTTTTTGGCTTTGGTTCCCATACTTGCGATACACAAGAGAACTATTGTAGTAATTTTACTTAGAAAAATATTGTTATATATTGGAATTGATTTTAATTTTTCGTGAAATGTCACTATTATTCCATTCATATAATCAAGAGCGACAGGGTCTAAGGCATACATGAAAAACTCAATACCTATAGAAATATAGACGCTCATTCTAAAAATCTTATATAGACTTTGTATCTCCTTACTTTCTTCCATAATTTTTTATCTTATAGTCATATGAGCAGCTCTTGACCATCTGTGCATAGCCTCTTTACAAATTATCTCTTTACTTTTCTTTTTATATGATGTAGCAAGTCCTACAAACTCATTCCAGTCATCTACTAAAGAAGTATATGTTATAGCCCTTGACAGCATCCACATTTTTTTGTTTAAGGTGGTTATATTTTCTCTTATTCCTTCGAGTAAAGTTATTCTCGACTTTTTTGAGATTCTATTTTCTTTTCTCAAGAAAACATCCCTTATATCGTTGATAAGCTTTCCTGTTGTATCGCTGACATCTAAAATAAGTCCATTTTTTCTTGCAGAGAGTGATGTTGCTAATAGTCCAGTTGGATGTTTTCGTAAGGCAGTTTTCAAATCTCTAATAGCCCTTATAGACTCCTTAACTTGTATATACAATCCGTATGAAGTACCAACATAATTAAGAACACTATCTACATCAGTTAGAAAATCGTCATATTCCTTATTTAATTTTGTAATTCCTTTAACCTGTTTTGCGACAAAAGTATGTCCCTCTACATTTGCAGCGATAGCAGCAGCTTGTGCCTTATACCATCTTTCTTGTCTTTGTTTAAGTTCTAAGAAAAGTGCTGCCCTTGCTGGATCTACTCCTGCCTGTACTTCCCATGGGAAACATACTGAAAAACATATAAAGAGTAATAATGTTTTTATTTTCATCATTTTTTTCGATATAATTTCATATTATCTTTCTGCCTTTTAATCCATTCTTTCCTTTGTCTCTCAGCGATCTGGCCATGTGTCCATCCTACTTTCCCTGCAACAACTTTATCCCATACATGTATCAATGTATAGTGGTTGATACATTCAGCTAAAGTCTGTACTTTATCATTTAATTTTGTCAGCTTGTCAGACAGTGTCCACATAAGCAGTACTCTTTCAGTTCCATTTAGTTTGTACTCTTTTCCTCCCTTTGAGACTGTTGTTTGGAGTATTCTAAATGTTGAAATGAATTCCGCTGTGACTTCCATGTATAAATCATTCATTGGAAAATTTGCAGCAATTCCTTGTGGGTTGTTTTGTATAGCCTTCTTCAATAACAGTAAGTTATCTAAAATGCGCAAAGCTTGTATATAGAGGTTCTTCCCTGCTGCCATGGCTTTTCCTACATTCCGTTCATTACTTAGATAATCTTGGTATGAACCTTTCCATTTTCTGACCCTTCTTTGTTCTCTGTATATGGCACCTTGTAAGGCTGCTATTGCTACTTGTTTCCTTATTTGTGACTTGATATTTTTACCAATAGAATCATAACCCAGCTCTAATGCAACATACTGCGTTGGGTTATTTTCTTCCAAAGAAACTTGTGCTTTTATTCCTAGCGATAGTGAAAGCATTAGGAGTAGACAACTGATTCTACCTATTAGTGAATTCATATATTTTTTTCCTCTGTTTATTATATTCAACTCTCTTTCGTATTTCTTCAGTTATATGACTATCTTTTGAAATTCCATACATTTTAAATTCAGGTAAACTGTGATCACCAGAAATAATTGTTATAGTTTTAATCTTTGCTATCTGTTGTTGCAAACTGCTATGTTCTCTATAATCTACTATTCTGTAGAGTTCCATATAGTCTTTTGCTTGTCCTATAACGCCATGTATATATATAATCTGTTGATCCGTGATTATATATTTAATTCTCAGAAGATAAAGCAATGTATAAGCAAGATATAGTAAAAGAATAACTCCTGTCCAAAATATAAATGTCGCATAAGGCATATTGTCTATGCCAGCAACGAACAGTGAAATGCCACAGATTAAAATTAGAGGTATTTCATTTACGAAAAATTGTTTCCAACTTGGTGTTATCACTAAAGTTGTAAAACTGGATTCATTATCATAAGAAAAAAAATTGTTCATATAATTATACTCCCATTCCAATACCTTTAGCTTGTTCTTGACTTGGTTCTTCTCTCGCAAGATTCTCATAATTAGCAGCAGCCATTTCTGGCGACAGCGAACCTGCTTTTGAAAACGTTACAGCCTCGTGCATACTTCTGTTTTCATACACCTCAGGTATTTGCCTTCCTCCCATAGGAGAATTCATAACAACATCTCGGGCAACAGTTAACGCTGCTAATAATTTTTCTCCAATATTTGTTTTGTATTTTGGACGAGTTTTTATATCTGCTTCTGGGAAGAGTTTTGCAAACATTTTCATTCTGTGATAATCATCCTGTGCTAGGAACTTGTTAAAATCTTTTTCGGATATTGTTGCTTCAAGTTTCTCTGTGCGCCCTCCTATGACAGCTGTCATCTTATAACTACCTTCTCTTATTCTTTCAACATTTATTTTTTGTACATCTATTTCCCTTCCATTATTAACGTCAACATAAAATCCCTTATGACTATTAATGTTTCCTAGATCACGACCATCTACACTTTGTTCTTTAGAGTGTGCTATCTTGACCTCTTCTGTAGTCATGATGTTTTTACCATCAACAACAATAACATCTTGATATAGTTCTCTAGGATCAGCTTTTCTAATAGCTATTTCTTTAGAGAAAACTCTCTCAAAGTCTTTGAGTCTTGTTTTGTCATCATGTGCTAAAAATAGAGCATATTGATTTGCTGTCAACGAATGTTCCTTAGACCATTCTCCATTGATCATCGCTTTCATAACATAAGAGCCATCTTGTTTTTTGTCAGCTCTTATCTCACCGATTACGACCTCTCTTCCATGAGCAGCTGCAGTAAAAAAGCCCATACCTGTAATTAATCTCCCTATATCACGACCATTTACGGCATTATTATCCTCATTGATCCTTTTTGACTCTTTTTCAAGTCGTTGGATTTCTTTCTCCCTTGCTACTCTAATAGTATTTTCCCACGTCTTCTGTTCACGAATAGTCTCATTTCTTCGATCTTGTTCTATGAAGTCTTTTTCTACTACAGCTTTAACTTCGGGTTTAAGTTTTATATTTATCAAGTTTCTAGATTCAAGCTGTTCTTTTGTTACCTTACCATCAAAATCTTTCTTGATAATATTATTGATAACATTAAGTCTGTTATCTATAGAGTAACCCTTTTCCTTTCCATTAGACACCAATCTTGATGCCGTAATTTTTTTTATTTCATCATCATGTAAATCGTAAGTCACATCTCTTCTTGTTTCTGAAGACTGTATGGTGAGTGTTTTCTTCGCTTGGTCTAAGATAATTCCATGCGTTTTAAGTACTTCCAAAAAGGAATTCTTGTCAAAATACATGGGAGAGTTTGTATTAACTGTTTTTGAAAGAGGTTTTGCCATACCCTCTGGGCGTGGAGCTGGGAGAACAGATTGGTTTTGAGTTTGTTTCAGAGGAGTAGTCATAACAATATTATCTCCCTTGTATCTGAAGCCGTAAGCCCCTGATTGTAACTCTCCTGGCATCATTCTACCATCTTTTCGCTCTCGCACAAATGAAGGTTCAACACTCCTCATATATGGAGGCGTAGCAAATAACGGTCTATATGGATTCTCGCCCATCATCCACTCTCTTTCTCGTAATGGATTTCTGTAACCATGAATTCCTGTTACAACATCACGTACCCCTGCGGATTGTGCGTTTGTAAATGTCGGTGGTACACTAAAGTCTTTTCTAACAATATCCACTAATTGGTTGTAAGCTTTCTCTATCAGAGGCCCACCACCTAATGCTGTTAATTGATTAAGTTGCTCATGGGTCAATTTATAGCTTTTTTCTGCTACCATGTCAGCCGTACGTACTACTAGATAATTATTACCAGAAGCATCTTGTCTTATATTGGCGTTCATACCATTATCATAAAGTATCTTCTTTAGCTCATCTTGAAGATCATAACCATACCCTTGTGCTCCACTTCTGAATTGTATCATGATGCTTTCTTATTATATTTATTTTCTATTATAGTAAAATATGTTTCCTTTTTGTTAAATCCGATATAGAATAACGCACACCATTCTATTATCCTCCTCCTTTGGAAAATTATCTATTCCCCCTAAACTAAAAGCACGTAGTCTTGTCTTTAAAATTCCAGCATCTTTAATATACTGAAGGATTCTTTTTGCTCTACGGATAGCAAGTAAACGATTATCAGCTTCATTACCTGTTACACTATCAGCAGCACCCATTACCTTTGCTATTAAAGTAGGGTTATTTGAAAGGATATCAAGAATACTCTTTATTTGAGTTACTTGTCTTCCATCTACAAAATCATCTTGATTCTTCTTGAAATAAAAAAAGAAAGAATCTACGTATTTGGTACTATCAGTATCTTCCTCTGTTCTTAGTTCCTTAATTTTGTTCCACTTTATTCTCCGGCTAAGTAAATCAAAACCACGATTTCTATTCTCAACACCTGTTTCAGGTATCAAGATCTCGGAATTACTTTTGGACTGCTTTATATAGTCTCTTTCGTCATCGCTTATATATGCTTGGGCCATCAATGGAATTGAAAAAAAAGACATCAAGGATATAGCTAAGATTTTTTGTTTCATACAAGTTGTTATTTTTTTGCTAAATTATTGAATATAATTATTACATCATAAGAATAGACTCTGTACTTTCTAAATTAACAATTCAGTAATACTTTTCTATATTCGACATCAGAGTAATACTCTTACATTTATAGTCATAAATCTTTACATATTCCTTGTTTATTTTATTCACAAAGTTATTCCATTCCTTATTGTAAATAATGTGATAATATTAGTTGATTTATTTATTACTTATACATCGCATCCAATTTCTTTTATCGCTTTAAATTGCGTTTTTTACTTGGTTTCATTAAGTGTAGTGCCATTCCAAAACTTCTTCTTCTCCAAGCCCAATCATCTTCGTCATCTTTCTTTCCCCAATCAGAAGGGAGGTTTCCTCCTCCGCCGCCTCCATGATCTGTAGCAAATTTTATTGCTTGATCAATATATCCAAAATATAATGCTGTTGCAACAGCAACGACTTCATTTGTTTTTGCAGCCATATCATCAACTGGCGAACCTCCAAAAACAGCGGTATTGTAGTTGTCAATAATCTTTCTTTCATTTTCATTTAGTCCAGCTTCATATTCTTCTGCTTTTTTTATCTGGCTATTTCTAGACTGTCTAAAATGATCCAAAGCTAAGGACTCCATATTGCTCATTTCCCTATCTTGGAGATTAAGTGTTGTTCTTTCTATTTCTCGCACCAGTGACTCTTGCTTCTCTTGGAGATCAAGATTTATTTTTTCATTGTCATCTTTTTGGAGTATAAGACTACCTATTTCTGTCTTAGCTTTTTTTAGTTTATCTTGTTTATCATCTAATTTTTCTTCTATGTTTTTTAATTCTTTTTTTAGATTTACTATCTTCTCGATGAGTCCGTTATAGTCACCGCCACCTGCTGCTAACTTTTCTTGTAGCTTATCTATTTCCAATTGTTTTTCTGCATGGATTGTTTCTAGATTTGAAATCATAGTTGTCAAACCTTTCAGCTTTGTTTCAGCTCTTTTAATGTCACTTGAAATGTTAATAATATAGTCTTCTTGTTCCTTAATTGTTATTCTCTGTTTTGCTACTTTATTTCTTAATTCTTTTTGTTCCCATTGATGATACTCTTCCAGAGTTCTGTGTTTTGCTTTTGTTCTTGAAATATCATCACCTCGTTCTAACTGATATTTTTTATTTACTTCTGCTAATTCATCATGTAATTTAAGCATACGGTCTCTATACTCAAATTTATCAGCACCAGCAATCACTTTTTTCCATGAAAATTTATTCTTTTCAGTGATAGGTAAAATTGTACAATGAATGTGAGGGTTAGTTTCATCCAAATGTACAATAAAAGCTGCAATATTTTTTTCACCATATTTCTTCGACATGAAATTATACATATCGACAGCCCAGTCTTCAATGTCTTTCATTCTAGTTATGCCAGAATTATCACTTCCTGGATCAAGAATAACTGTTTGATTACCGAAAGCTAAACGATGCATTTGTCCACGAGATCCACCTAGAATAAAATTAGCAACTGTTCTATATCTAGGTTTATCTAAGCCTATGTTTGGATCCAAAATTCCTCGTGCTTTTAGGATCTCTCTTATACGTGTTGGGATAGATTTTGACTTGTCAATATTCTTTACAATTCCTCCTTTTACAACTTCAAAATTCAAATGTTCTCTGGTAGGGTCATAATTGCCCGACCAGCTTTTGTTTTTTACGGCTGTTCTTGCTTTTCTAAGATGTTCATCACTTTGAGAAACTGATATTCCTTTTCCTGCAGCTAAGTCACAAACTTGTTTTGCCATACGATATAAACTACTTTATTTTTTCTTTTTTTTTCTACAAACAGTTCACAGAGCTTGCTCTTTTTCGTGAATTAAAAAAGGTCTCAGACCCCGTTTGTTTTCGCCACTTTTTGTGAAAAGTGGGTATTAGGCTCCCCCCTGACTCATATTAGTTATAAAATTCGCAAGCGAATCGTTCGTAATTTTTTAATATTCCCCAGATGATTTTTACTTGATGCAAGTTATTTTTGTCGTATCCGAGATAATAAAACTCTTTTTAATGAAGTGTATGAGTTGAGAAGATTTAAGACTTTATCTTTTGTTTTTTTGAAATGCTTTTTCTTCTTTTTGAAAGGCGACCAAGAAATATTATTTTCTTTGCTTTTCAGCGTTTTTATCCTATTTGATATACCATGACACTCTTTTGTCGAAAAAAGCCGTGAGAGGACAAAAAATGCCCATTCTCACGGTTTTATAGTATAATTGTACTATTGTCATTCAATTTTTGCATTAGAAATGCTGAATTTTATTAGTCTTGTATTTCTTTCTAGAGTAATAGCACCGATTCTTTCTAAATCTTCAAGAAAAATATTTACATTTTGTCTTGACCATCCCCATTGTTCCATTATTTCACTGCAAGATGCCATTAGATAGTTCTCGTCTTGAATAAGTAAAGCTTCTCTTTGTTTTTTTATTAGATCATAATAAGCTTCCGCCTTGGTCAGTTTCTTAGCTTTTTTTTGTTGATCTTTGAAAAGGTATTCCCATAATTTGTAGTTTGTTCTAATAATAAGATCTGGTCTCTTTACCTTTATTTTATTAACATCCTCTTTATCTTCAATTCTTTTTGTTTCCATTCTGTTATTTTTTAGTTATACAATAAAAAAGTAAACCTTATTTTATCTATTTTATGCAGCTATTTTATCAGCAATTTTGTCCTTCTTATACGTGTCTTTATTTATCTTTATTCGTGTGCCTCCATGAGGAGTTCCGCCTTCTTTTTTTTTCGGTATAATAGTACCCCAGATTAATGTAAGAAATAAAATTTCTCCTAACAAGAAGAAACGTCCTCTTCCTATTATCATTGACACTATAATTATTACACACAACAATATAGTTATTTTGTTACTTGAATGTATCTTTGTTAATAATTTATTTGACCATTTATACCGAAATAATATCAGTGTGTAAATCATTGAAGAGATTGTAACAATAGGCGATGTTATAAATGGGAATAATTTCATTAAAGCTTCTTTGCTTTGATGAACATCATATTTGTTACCTATAATAGAACCCACAGCAGCTTGTGTTGCTTCAGAATCAATCCATTGATATATTATCATTGTAATAATCAAAAGCATTATAAAAAACTTTCTAGCATTATCTGAATGCTTCATCGCTTCATATATTCTTTTGAATATATTTCTTATCTTTTGGGTTCCATTTGCTACACTCTCACTATCGAGATGTGCAAGAGAAAAAAGGTTTCTCCACTTACCATTCTTTGTCTTTGGTTTAATAAAAATTGCAAATAAGAAAGGAATAGTTGACAATAATATTGCCAGTGCTATTTTGATATACAAGTAAACCATAATTTAATGTATTAAAAGAATATTGATATAAAATTTTTTATTGTCATATTTTCTGTACGTCTCATAATCCCTGGGTCTCTTTTTAATAATTTTAGTAGCTTTGTGTAATAAATTTCGAGGCTATCGTACACTTCTGCAGAAATATAATCTGCTACTCCAAACATATCTGATTCAAGATATATTATATACATGTTTTCTCTTGAAGGATAGCTGAAAAGTATCCATTTCTCCTTCATACCTCCTTCTTCTTCCTCCTTGTAAAGTATGTTAAGAGTAGGTAGATTTTTCTCTACATCCCCAAATAAAAATTGTTTTTCTGAGGGATAGTAAAGTTCAGTATTTTCAACTGTCTCATTAGACTTCATTTTTTCTATATTTATAAAGTCTAATTTTTTTAGCAAGTTGTTTAGATTTTGAATATTTTTTTCCATATTAGCATTGTGTATATTATATTTCATTTTATACGAGTGATCTCAAATATGCTTTTAAGAAATAATTTGACAACATGTCAATTAGATGCTGTGAATTTTTCTTTGCTTCTTCTGTATCTCCGTCAAGATAACATATATACTTAGGTAAGTTGTCTGCTATTCTAAGGATTTGTTCTTCTTGATCATTAGTTAAACAGGTAAGTGAGTAGTTATCAAGTGTCATCATAGGTTGAATCAACATCCATCTATAATTAGCTCTTTGCATTCTATCTAGATGTCTCTTTGCTTTTATGTCGTTCTCACAAGCTAAAGCATTGAGAATAACTCTTCGATTAAATCTCATGGTAAGAAAAATCATTTCCCTACTATCATTATTCTTGCCTGTTACCGTTTTATATAATTCACCAAATATATCTCCTGTTTTATCAGAAATATATTTCAGAGTCGGTTGTTTTATTTGTGGTAAGAATTGTATTAACGAGCGAAAACAGATATCTTCTTTTGTCATGAATTTACTTACCTCTGTTAGGTTCTTGAATTTCTTTGTATTATTGATTAAATTAATATAATTAGTGATTGCTGTATTCGGATTAGAATATAGACCTGTTTCATCTAACTTACTAAAATATGATACTGCATCTCTATAATCTTTTGAAGCCATCATCTTTTCTCTTCCTCTTGCTGTTTTGATTTTTAATGAGATAACATCTTTCAAAGACCTTGGTTCTGAATTTGTTATTCTTGCTATTTCATGATGTATAGAATCTGCTACTTTGAAATAATCTTCAGCAATCTTACTGTTTATTGTGACAGAACTATCACGATCCATAGTAGTATATACTGAATCTTCTAGTTGTAACCAGTCTGACGTTAGATCAGTCAGTTCATCAATATCAGCCTTTTTCTTTTCTTTAAGATTAGCAAGATGAACTCGGCATTCTTGTAACGCTTGTTGTGCATTTGCAAAGCTATATTTTGGTTTACTAGAACAGGAACCTAATAATATTGAAGTTATCACTACACAGATAACAAATAAAGACTTTGTTGTTTTTTGTTTCATATCCATATCTTTTTTTTATGCAAATATATTGATTATCGAATTTAATTATTAATGAAAATAGATGTACTTTCTAAATTAACAATTCAGTATATTTCATGTTACTTATTAGTATTGTTTACTCAAAGATGTGTTCTCTTATCATTATTTTTAATTTTGTAATTTTATCGTATATAGTTATTATTTTGTATATTTGCAAAAAAATAATTTATATGACAAAGATTATTCACGTACAACTTCTTCAAGGAAGAAAAAGTTATTATTTCGGATCAATCCCTGCTATATATTCTGTTCTTTCTTCTGAACAGATTGGTATTACACAATCTTCACTTGAACGTGTTGGATTAAGTAAAGGTGGTGTTGTCCTAAATAAAAAATCTTATATTAGTTGTGGTACGCTTATTAGGTCTAAAAGAAAAGATTAGGTAAATGTTAAATTTATAATTTTAACAATACATATTTTCTACTTTTTGAGAATACGTATATCTTTGTATTCATAATTTTAGATATATAAAAATGCGTATTTATAAATTGTTTTAATTATGAATAGTTCAACAAAAATCATAGCATTTGCTAACCATAAAGGAGGAGTTGGCAAAACAACGACTACAGCAAGTATCGGATCAATTCTTGCTAAATACGGATATAAGGTTCTCCTTGTTGATTTGGATGCTCAAGCAAACTTAACTTCCAGTATTACCAATACTACGGATTATCAAAGCATATACGAGATCCTGGTTAATAATGAGATGCCTCGACCTCTTTCTGTTAAGGAAAACCTTGATCTCATACCTTCTTCACAGGAATTAGCTTTAGCAGATTTGCAATTAGCATCAGTGATATCAAGAGAATTTATTCTCTCACGTGCTCTTTCTTCTGTTAAAGATCAATACGATTTCATTTTAATGGATTGTCCGCCTTCTCTCGGACTCCTAACGCTAAATGCCTGTAGTTTTGCCAATGAAATAGTAATTCCACTTGTTGCAGAAGTACTTCCTTTTAAAGGTCTGACAATGATAAATGAATTTATTAAAAACATTCATGATTTATTGAATCCTTCTGCTCACATAACAGGTGTTCTACTAACAAGATGGGAAAAAACAAATCTTACTTCTGGTATAGAGTAGCAGTTGAGATCGTCATGGGGAAATCTTATTTTTGACGTAAAAATACGAAAGAATATCACCATAGCAGAGGCCCCCTTGGAATCATCCAATATAGTTGAGTACGCTCCCAATAGTCATGGAGCACAAGATTATATAGTCTTTACTTCAGAATTGTTATCAAGAGTACAATAATTTATTCTTTTCTTCCGTAAAGAAATTAATTAATATAAAATTATGGCAAAGAAAAATCTCAATAGTTCGATTCAGAATCTTATGTCAGGTTTAGTTTCGACTCCAAAAGAACCACAAAATTTAAATCCTTCAACATTAGAATCGTCAATTTCTACAGACACTGTTGAAACTCCTAAGAAACGTGGTCCCAAGCCTAGAAAAGAGGTGACAGAGCAAATAAGTACTGTAGTATTAAAGTCTGATATGGAGAAATTGCGTGTGGTTTGTCAGCTGGAAGGATGTGCAATCAAAGATATTATTGGTGCAGGAATTTCGAGCTTTCTCAAAAGGTATGAGAAGAAGTATGGTGAGATACAAGTTAAGAAAAGTAATCAAGGTCGTATTAACGATATTATTGATAGTTTCTAAACAATATATATTGTTATCAACAGAAATATGTTAAAAGCAAGATATTTATATTGTTTTATTTTGTTGTTACAAGAAAAACATATATCTTTGCATTGTTATATAATTGGATTATTCCCTCCAACAAATTACGATTTCCCCTCTGTCTATATGGCAGAGGTTTTTTGTTAAAAAATAAATTTTTACTTATTACAGTATTTACAAACCAAATATTATATATACCTTTACACATCATAACTTTAATTTTTAAATAAATATTATTGTCCAATATTTAAACATTTATGAAAAAGATTATAATCAGCGCATTGACTTTTATGTGCGTAACATCATCTTTTGCGCAAAATAATCAAGTAGTAAAAGAGCCAGAGTTTATCAACAATTACTGCATCATGACAAATGACACTTCTTTTGTAGTACTTCCAAAAGAGAGTGGCATAATTAAGAGTCATCAGAACAAAGTTTCTAAATGGTCAAAAATTATTGGTGGCGTTTCTTCCGCTGTTGGAGCTGCTGGCTTAATAGTGGGTGTTAATGCTAATTCTATAGGTGCACTTTCAACTGGCGTTAAAACAATGAGTACAGCATCTGGTGTTGGTCAGATGGCGGATGCTGCAGGAGCACTCGCAGGCGCAAATGGAATGGATATTGTATTTGAAGGTCCTCATTCATCTTATGTTATACCAAAAGAAATGAAAACTATTTCTTTAGTCATCAAAGCTAAGGACAATGAAAGTGATCCTATGGAACTCTATCGCATTGTTCGTTTCAACAATTCCAAGAAAGATCGACGTATTCAATGGATGGAATTTTCTCCAACTCTCCTTGGTTCTGAAAAAATTCAGAAGGGAGGATATGTAAATTTTTCTGCTCATAAATATGGTGTTCAATCATATATCCTTACATTTCCAGAAAGTGAAATGATACCAGGTGAATATGGTATTTTCTTTTTATCCATCATTAATGGAACAGCAATACCTGTAGGTACATTCAGTATAGCCAAGTAAAGTAACTAAAAGTATTCCATTAAGAATAGGATTAATTATTTACAGATGCGGGGTTTCTCTTATGGATTAACGTTTATGACTTTTATTTGTAACAAGACTATCTATGAGCAAGTATACGACCACTTTTGCGAAGATATTATAAAAGGAACATATAAAGTTGATGATCGAATACCGTCTATTCGTGAGTTTGCTGTTATGTTACAGGTGAATCCTAACACTGTAGTGAAGGCTTTTAAGCTCCTCTCTTTTAAGAAAATCATCTATAAACGACGTGGTCTTGGCTACTTTGTCTCATCTGCTGCATGTGAGCAAATTATAACTGTTCGTCTTAAAACTTTTCTTATTCATTCTCTCCCTTCCATCTTCCGTGAGATGAATTTATTAGGAATAACAATGGAAGATTTTGAAAGAGAATGGTTGAAGTATAACAATAAGTAGAATGAGTATTATCCCGTATATTTTTATTAAAGAACAAAAGAGGATGTATTAAGACATCCTCTTTTGCTTTAATACTTCTACCAATTAGTAGCGTTATTTTCTATGTCAGCACCTACATTTTTGTTATAGTCATTTGTTGGTTGTGAATCCTTCATTAGAACTGATTTTATCTAATAGTTCTTTACCGACACTTTCCATATTTAGTGTCGGTAGAATTATGGGTGACATTCCTCCAAGAGCTGTTATGTTAGTTATATAAGCTCGTATATATGGGAACATGATTGCCGGCGCATTAAATCCCAAGTATGGAACTAACTCTTGTATATCATTAGTTTCATATTCGAACTTTCCTGTAACAGTCATTTTAACTTCTAAACTACTCTTCTTGTCTTTGACCAAAACATTTAGTGTAAGGATAAACATCTTATTGTCTTCCTCAAATATGCCATTAGGTTCTATTCCAAACTCTACATCATCACTTATATCTTCTCCTGTAAGTTTGATCGACGTTTCTTTGAAAAGATATTCAACGAATCTGAAACGTGCTTTTTCTACCTTTTTATTCATATCTTTATGCAGCTAATGCGTAATTATTAGAGTAATAATTACAGTCTTGAATTTTATATAATGGTGAAGAAAAATTAGAAGTCTGCGTAAGTTTTTCTTTTGCTATGTTTATATCAAAGAATTTAAATCTAGATTTTATTATTTCTGCATTAGAAGAAAGTTTAAAATACTTTTCTTCATCACAAAATAAAGGCGAATCATCACCATAAAGAAAATTCATCTTATCTTCAAAATCCATAGTTTCTTTAATAAAAGAATCGCTTTCTTCTATTTTCTGAATAGGTGAATAGGAAACGAGATATATTCCTCTTGTTTCGCTATATTCAAATTTTATGTTTAACCACTTATAGCGATCAACCATTTGCTCAAACCAATTCCTAAGTTTGGTTTCTATTTCATTATTTATCATATATTTCCAAAATAACGTTTTAATTTAGATATCAGCCTATTAGCTTGATCTCTACATTCAAGACTTTCGTCAAGACTAAACTCTCGTTCAGAATAATCAGCATCAACCCTATCTTTTTTCAAATCTCTTACATCATGAACAAAATCTCTTGCTTCTTTAAAATCAGAAAATCTTTCTTTGATTTCAAAGATAACATATTCATGAGAACTCTGACATTTTGTTTGTTGAGTTTGTTCTTCATATGTTATCGGGTTGTCTGTATGTGCTAATATATATTTCATATACTGTAAAACAGCATAATATGAACAATGTATGCTTGCAGTATTTGAGCAAGCTTCTTTTTTATCGATTAGCGACTGTGCGACTTTTAGATTATCTAAAGCCTTTGCTTTCATTACTTTATTTTTTCATTTCGTATGCAAAGATAACCAAAATATTTTATTATGGCAATTTATTATTTTGTTTATTTATACTTCTGTATAAAAAATAATTATATTCACAAAGAAATTTGTAATTACTCTTTTTTGAATAGTTCAATTCTCTCTATTAATTTTGTCTTATAGGTCTAGAAACATCATTTATGCTTTTATATGGTATAAGCAAAAGAGAGACAGATTGAATGTCTCCCTTGCTTAATCTCACCGACGAAGTCCCGAACTATACTGAAAATCCATACCTTTCTCAAATCGTTCCGTGAAGTATTTGATTTCTCGTCGGGGAAGTCCTATATTCTCTGCCATATTCTCCCAATACTTCATGTTTCTTGTTACGTCCATTATAATGCCTCTTGCTGTTGTTTCATCCAGCATATAAAGCTTATGGGCATTGTAAAGGCTGTTGAGAGAACTATCGTTTGTGTTGGTATCGATAAACAATGCTTGAAATATACTATTCGTAGGATTCATATCGTATGCAGGAGATAATTCCCAACCCTCCCTTCCAAGCAGGAACGAATGATTTCTAAAGTGATCGTCGGTATTACCAATACAGATATTGAAGGCAACTCGCTTGTATAGTTCTTCTAAATTAGCCTCTATATGGTTGCCACCTCTTGAAATGATAAAATCCACAATATCCAAATAGCCTTTTCCTGTTCTTTGTCCGTCGCCATCAGTGAAGCCAAGGACGGTAAGAGAAGAAGCCATATGGATTCTCTTGTTGTCTTCTGTTCTATCAAATCTCTTAGAGAGAAGTATATCTTGACCATTCCCTGCCCTAATTATCTGTGTTTCGGCAACATTGATACCACATTCCTTAGCCATCAGATGAGCGAAATGTTCCCAGCGTGATACGTTAATGTCGTCATTGATGGAAGGGAATTTGGCAAGATAAAGATGACCGTCACTCTGCACACAAGCCTTTGGACGTGCGCCACCCATCGAAGAACCTGGCTGGAAAAGCCTTTGTATCCACTTCTTTTCTGGTTCCAAATGCTTATACTCACTTTTCTCAATCTCTTTGGCAGCTTGTAATAGTTCGTCAATGTGTATGGCAGGCGGAACGCTGTAACCAGGCGTAGAGCTGATAAATGCTCCGCTATCTGGATCCTTAAAGCGAAAACCACCCATACGCAGCTCATCTTCCACTCCTTTAAGATAGTCCCAATCAGATAAGGTATGACTTGCTTTCCCTTCTGCCTCTAGTGAAGTACGCAAGTCTATCAGTCGTCGCCCCCATCTGTCAGGGAGAGCATCAGAAAAACAACCGAAGATGTGGTTATCTCGGCTATATTGTACTCCAGTATATGGGCGGAGGTCTTGCCCAAAGTCAATCTTAGGAAAGGTTTTGAGCCAGTTTTTATCAAACTCAAAAGAAAACACATCAGAGCCTCTTAAATATTCATGCCCAAGAGTGCCTACCTTCTCTTCCTTATCCATCCAGTCGAAACTGGCTATCACATCTAATTTTTCCATGTGTTATCTTTTTGAAGCTCGTTTCTTATTCTTAATACCTAAGTCCTGTACCATGTGCCCCAGCTCGTCATCTTTTGCTAAGTGAAGAATATCATCTTCGAGTTGCAGGGCATTGAGTACTCTCATTACCACACCGATTGACACTGTAGGTTCACCTTTCTCCAAACGTGAAAGGGTAAGCCTTGTACATTGTGCACGTTGTGCAACTTGATCCATGGTCAGGTCTCTTCGTAATCTGGCGAGGCGTATTTGTTCTCCCACTACATTCAGTTTCTCTTGCAGTGCCCTGGTCATCCAGTTTGCCTTGGTGAATTTTGTCATAATGTATCTTTTACTATGCAAAGATACAATAAAATGTTTAGTTTATATTACTTTATTTATTTTTCTTTCATCTTATTCCCAATTTTATGTGAGCGATGATTTACCAATACTGATATAAATTAATTTATCTTGTTGGAGGATTTAATATTGAAGTTATTTCTTTTCGTTATCTTACAAGTAATCCACTTGTAACTCATTTTCACCAACGATAGTAAAAGAGCTTCTACTGTCGTTACAATAATCATTAAGATACTGTACGCACTCTTCATAAGTACCCTCAAAGCATGGAGTTTGTTTCCATCCTCCAATTGTCTCTTGTACAAAATATTTTTTCATATCCTTTGTTTTATTTTCTAAATGTTTCATTTTCAAATGGGATTGTTTCCATCATTTCCCTAAATCTATCAGCCAGCCTCTCATCATAATACTCTTTGATTTTTTCTGGGGAAAGATTTGAAGATATAAATGTTGTTAACTGTGTATCATACCTCTCAGAGAGTATTTCTATGCACGGCTTCATTACATTTGCATAGCTTGATATTACAGCTGGTTCCTGTCCAAGATCATCTATTGCAAGTAGAGTTCTCTTGGCAAGTGATTTAAACTCGTGATAATTATTCAGTGCCATTGATGCAAGGTCTGTTGCCTTTATTATAGTCATCGTTGGCTTAAGTCGAGTGTTAGAGTAATACCAGTCCACAACCATTTTGATAGCTTTTATCATCGTTGTTTTACCTGTACCGCAAAATCCTGTGAAATATAAGCCTGGCTTTTTATTTTCCAACGTCAGCCAAGATGCAGTAAACTCAATAGCCCTAATAATATCATCGTCTTCGAGAAAATGGCAATGTCTGTTTTCAACTTGCGCTTTGTAGGCAGCCGTTAAAATCTTTATTGCTTCATTCTCTGAAATATTAAGCTTAAAACGCTGAACGGTAGTTAGCTGTTTTGCAAACATTTGCTGAAAGTCCTGTTCGCTTCTGGTATACTCGGTTTCTTTCATTGTCTCTTCTTTCTTGGGTTAGTTGAATTCTTAACCAGTTATCGAAATGCCTCTTTATGTCTCTTATGCTGTCAGAGCTGCTCATTGCACAAATTCTGTGAATGCAATATTTGTTGATCATCTGGTACACTCTATCAGCTGTGAGGTTATGATATTGGGATATTGCTTCCAACCATCGTTGGTCGTTTTTTATTTCTTGGACCATTTCCTCTTCCGTTTTGCCATTTTTTTTCGTGCGCATCACCGTCGGGTCTTTTTCTTTTTTTTCTTTTTTTTCTTTATAGGGGGTGTGGGGGGAATTTTCTTTTGTTTCTTTTGTTTCTTTTTCTTCAACTTTTACACTGCTTGTCATCAGCTTGTCGATTTTAGGACTACAACTGTCATAAGTTGTTGACATATAATCTTTTATGTTTGACACCTGTTTGTCCGTGGTAATTTCTTGGTTTGACACTTGTTTGTCATTGGTTTGACACTTGTTTGTCAATTTATCACAGACAATCATGTTATCTTTTGATATACAAGTAGTTATGTTATTATTTCGCTTGTCGTTTTCTTTTGTCTCTGTATGAGAACCTTTATTATAGACTGCATCTGCTTTTTGATACATATCATAATCTATAATTGTAATGATACGGTAATGATTATTTGTCATTTCTTTAATCTCACCGCTCTTTAATAGGTTGGAAAGACAAGTTCTTATTTTCCTTATAGATATTCCTGTTTCTACTGACAGCTTTGACAATGAAGTTATGACTTGTCCCTTTTTAACTTCTATCATTCCATGCCAGCCGTCTTCTTCTCTTGCTGAAATCAGCAGATTAACCCATAGGTGTACCATAGTGCTATTATGATACCACCTCCACTCTTTTGTTATATTCACAATTATTCCCTTAATTACTTTATTATTTAACCTTACCCTCACAGACATTTTCTACGTATTCCAAAATGTCTTTAAGAACACTATAGTTGTTCTTTGAGAAGTTTTTATGTTGTATATCATCAAGAAGTTTTCTATAAATATCTTGATCCTTCTTATAGTAGTTAAGTAGGAAATATCTTTTTCCTACATCTTCTCTATCAGAAGAATACTTAAGCATCATCATAATCATTGCATAGATCATCTTCTGGTCACTACTATTGAATACGTAGGATAGTCCAGTTTCTTTATCCAAATAATCGAATAGAAGATGTGCTTTACCTTCTTTTCTATCTATGGTACATTGAAAGCAGTCTATCTTATATATCTTTAGAAGCTCTGCATTGATCCTCATAAGGTCTTCTATAGTGTTCTCCTTTTTTATTGGCACAACAACCTCTCTGATAGCCTTACGTGGCAATCTTAGATTCTTAGGTATTCTTTCTTCCATCTCTTTATAGGAAGCTTTACTCCATGATTCGGATGTTACATCTAAATCCGTATTTCTTGCTTTAAAGATCTGCATAATATCCTCCTTATCTTATCTCCTGGTATAATCTGGTATTTCTACCTTCTACGATACCACTTGTGTAAGCATTCTCTTCTTTGATGTCTATCTCAACTTTAATTCGTTCTCTGTTAGCATGCTTTTCTCCCCATGAATTAATCTTTGATTTCCATCTTATAGCTAAGAACTTCTCCTCAATATTTTTTTCTACACTATCCAGATGTTCCATCAGGCCATCTACACAACCGAGAAGGAATGACTCCATATAATCATTTTGTTGTTCAAGAGTCATATTTTCTTCCTCTTCTTCATATTTATCAATAAGTCCATTTTTTGCTTTAAGAAGAAATATTTCAGAAAGACGATTGTAAAGCTGTATGACTATTTCTACATTTTCTTTCTTACCTATCACCATCATTATTGATGGTTGCTCTAAAATACCCAAATTCCGACAATAGTTTCTCTCAGTTAGCTTACCCATAAGGATATCTCTCCAATTGCCGTACTCATCATGAGCTTGCATTTTGGGTGATATATACAAACCGTCTTTTTCATCGTTATCTTCACTTGTTATTTCATCAAGTGATAGATTATACTTTGTCAGTAGTTTATGGATAGCATTAGCAGCTGCAAATGCTTCACCGCTTTGCCCTACATTTTCTGCAGAGAGCTGCAATTCCATAAGCTTCCTAATCTTCTGAATAATTGCATTTCTTTCCATAATTGTTTATTTTGATGTTTTAAGAAAAATCCTACCTGTTTAGGTGAGGAAACATTTTTTTTCACGAGATTATAGCTCCTCAAACTCTTTTTCAAGTTTTTCTTTTAATGACTTACAGAGTTCTTGAACTTTACTATTTAATTCTTTATCTACGCAAAAAAAACATCCTCCTCCTCCATCAAAAATCAGTTCAAAACTATCTATTTTTTCAATTATACATATTCCTTTTAATGCGTCTATACGTTTTAAAAGTCGTGTAGCTTTGTTGTATTTATTTCTTTCCATACACTTTTATTTTTAAGTTCCTTAATAAATTATATTCCTAATCTTTAGGCAATGGTAGCTGAGCAAAAAACGCCAAATCTTCCTCTTTTAAGGAAATTCCTATGTCATCTACAATGTTCCACCCATTTTCTGGGCTTATCCCTGCATTGACCGCATATTTACAAGCTTCAATAACGTTTTGAAACTTGTAGTATGTGTTACTACTGGTGTTGAATAAGACAATTTCTCCCGGCTTTAAGTTAAAATCCTTGTAATTCATACTTATCTTATTTTAATAATAGTAATTTTCTTTGAAATGAGGACATTTTATAGTTTCTTCTTTATATTTCTATTCTCCTATCTCTTTGTGGTACAAGCGTAATGTTTCTTTCATACGACTTGCAGCTTTTGTTGCTTTCTCTTCAGTATGGAAACTGTTGTAGTTTTCTACATGCAATTTATTTTTAATACTATCACGATATATCGTGTCATTAACCTCAAATGTTGAACTGATGTAATAATATTTATCATCTTCTTTTGGCTCCCACCAAATCCTTTCTACTCGCTTTTCTTTTTCATTCCACTCTAATCCGTTTTCTTTCATCTTATAAAAAAGGAATTGTTTTTCTTCTTCTGTAGCGTGTCTTACATTTTGTTTAACCCCACAATAATACATAGATTCTTCTGAGGCAACATTAATTCTGCCACCAGAAAAGCATACATAATAGTGGTTTCTATAATCTTCTGGGTCTGATTTATTTTCCCTGAATATAAAGACTATATCATTAGTAAACATTGAGGTGAGAATATCTCCATCCTCAAAGTTTTTCTTAAAGACTATCACATTGTCTTTAATTACTGGCACACATCCTTCAGGGATATTAATGCTATCTCCTTCTTTTAATTCTTTTGTTTTCATATTTATTTTTGTTTTAACGTTTTATATATTTTCCAGCTATCTCAAAGAGCTTACAAAGTAAATAGCCTAACGATAGTCTACATACTCTTTTTGCTTTACGTAAATATAAGCGAAGCCCCTTACCTATAGGTTTTGACTCCTGTTCTTTAAGTAATAAGAAACATATACACGCTGACAGCATGTAGTATATTCTATATGGAGGCTTTTCCTTCTTATGTTCCTTTCTATTTGTTATATTCATAATAATTTCCTTAATATTATTATTTTGTTTTCAAGTGTGACATTCCTGCTTTATCCATCCACTCATTGTAATGCTTTACAGCAGCATCGCCAGTGATACCCTTTGCAAGTCTGTCTTCCAGTTCTGCAGCATATACTCTTTCTTCCTCTCTCATGTCTCGTCCTATACAATCGAGCTGATTGGAAATCCGTTGTAGTTGTGTTAATATATCTCCCTTCATTATTTATTCTTTCTATAATTAAAAATGCCGGTTCTTACTCCCTCTCTACGCATGATAGAGCAAAGCATAGCAACCTCTCCCATATTTTCACATACTACTTCTTCCGCTTCTTTAATAATGTTTATCATACTGCCATTCCATTCTAACAGTCCCCATGAAATTGGAAGTTCTGCTGGTTTTATAATACCCTCTGGTGCTAAGTAATATCTTTTATTACCAAGTGCATAATGTCTATATTCGTCATCTTCAGTTCTAAATTTCTTCGCTTTGTCTTTCAGAAAGTCTCCTCGTGAGGTCTTAACTTCTATCATCATTGATTCGAAACCTGTTGTTCCCCATACATCAGGATTTTCTGCATTTACAGTACAAAGCTCTATGGCAACTATTTTGTAAGAAGACCACTTCTGCTTACGCATCCATTTTGCACCTTCACAGCAGAGTTTATAATGTAAACTTTCAGTTTTACTCATATCAGTATGCTCTTAATTACCTTATAGTATCACAAGTATATGTTATCTATCAGTCCTTGTGAAACACAGATTTCTGAGATATTGCATCTAAACTAAAGTTGCTTAGTTTTTTGCGAAGCTCCTTACAAAACTCCATCTGCGCTCTCATTTCAGAGTTATATCCCTTTCTGTCACCCCATAACTCATCTTGAAGATCGTAGATAAGGTTTATAATCTCTTCTTTTGCCATATAAAATCCCTTTTTAAGGGATTCATTTTGTTTTATTTTATTCATTCCAACTTTAATCTTTATAATTAGTTCTTTGTTAAATAGCAATAGATTTTTGCATTAATCTATCACATATAGCTTCACAAAGAACTTTACTCATATTGACTTCAACAGCATTGCCAATATATTTTTTTTGTTCAGCTTGTGTTCCGACCAGTATATATCCCTTTGGAAATCCCATAATACGTTTTAACTCGCTTATGTTCAGCATTCGCATCTTAATGTCTATTATGCCATACATAGCCATAAACTCCTTAATTTTAAGGGTCATTTCGCTATCTGTATCAAACATTCTTATTCCTAATCCTTTTTCTGTGTTAACTAGGTACGGGGGCATTTTATCCATCCTAGCAATCAGAGTAAAGCACGGTTTATCAACATCACCACCGGCTGATTTAAACTGTGGATTCATCAGAAAGCAATCCACAACTTTTTGTTTGGGTGTCGTTAGGACGGCAGGACATGGCGCGTCAATACTTGACAGCTGTCCACCGCCGGAATACTCATTGGTCAAGAACCTGCTTGATATTAAACCAAGCCGGTCTTTTGTCGTGAGCGTAGGACATGGGGACTCAACGGAGCGATTCCCTCCGTTTCCGTAGTAAGCTGTTACAAAGCAATGATGATCCTTGGTTGTAATGGTTCCTGCAGGTACATCAATCGACTGGTTTTTGGAGTATGGATCTCCACTGAAAGCCTTAGACATAAAGTTGACATTGGCAACGCCCAGACGATTTTGGCAAGCTACAGTTGGACATGGTTCATCAATGCTAGGAGCTGTATATTTTCCTGTTTGGTTCATTGAATTGTATTTTATAAGGAAGGCCTCTTTTCCTCCTGCTACAAATTTTATTAACCCAGCATATATCCTCTTCAAAGTCTTTTCACATAAAGGCTTCTTTCTATTGAAGATACTTTGCCCCTTCTCGTTCATGTCAAGAACCTCTCGAACAGGTTTCCACTTCTTATAGATCTGGAACATTCCACTATCTCCATTTTTTGAATATGTTGGAATAGGAAATGCTATAGGAAGTCCTTTCTTTGCAAATTGTCCGAAAAATCTCTTTCTTGATGTATACGCTCCATAATCAGCAGAGTTTAATAATCTCCAGTCATAATTATATCCATAAGACATAACTTTATTAGTCCATCGGACATAACTTCTACCCTTTAGCTTTGATATTGGATGTCCCTTTTCATCCATATCACCCCAGCTCATAAACTCTTCTACATTCTCTATTTGAATGTAATCTGGATCTATCTTTTCTATGTAACGAAAAAGATGATCTGCAAGTGTTCTACTATCTGCATCACGTGGCAGTCCACCTTTTGCCTTACTAAAATTAGTACATTCAAGCGAAGCCCATAGAACTACTAAAGCTGCAGGATACTTTGCCTTCATTCTTGTTAAATGTGTAATAAGATTAGTAAGGTCTAAAGTGCGGATATCCTCCATAAAATGTAATGTATGAGGATGGTTAGCTTGGTGTGATGCAATGGCATTTACGTCATGGTTTACACACGCAATAACTTTTGCACACGCCTGTCCATCAAACTCTGCTTGTTCAACGCCAGTGGTAGTTCCTCCTGCTCCACAAAAAAGATCTATGTATAAAAGTTTAATATTATTCATTTGTTTTCTTCTTTGACATAATGTACGCTAATTCTCTAAACTACAGTTTCCTGGAGAAGAATCATGATTTTCTATAATTCTTACCGTTTTATACAGTTGAATTTATAATCTCGTCTACGGACTCAAACTGTGGTTCTCCTAACAGTTCTTGGCATACATTGATTATATCAAATGCCATGTCATCAGCTTCTTTATTAGACTCGCTGCCAATCTTCTCTATCATTGACTTTTTGATGTATTTTAGTTCCTTATCACTAAACTCGTCATCAAATTTACCCTCAGTCCGTCGTGCTGTTATCTCAATAGTATAGCCATCTTTCCTTTTGAATGACATTCTAATTTTACCAGCATTCATTCTTTGACATTGGCTAACCATTGCATCTAATTGGTTTGCCAAATCTGTATTTTCTTTCATATAAAATATTATTTATGAAGTTTTATTTAATCTATTGTTTTTAATAGAGGTATTCCATTTTCTAAGGTTCAATTTTATCTTCTATATCTCCATCCTCTATTATTTCTCCGTTAATTAATCTATACCATTTTGTTTCTTTTATTTTTTTCCCATCTACCTTTATTGCTTTGATATCTTTTAGAGGATATGATCGTCCATTAAATTCACCTCTCTCTGTGAGGATTAGCCAGCAGCCTACCTTTCCATTTGCTCTACCTCTTGTCCCACATACAATCGCAATAGATTCTTTACCTTCTACTTTTGCAAATGACCTTTCAGAAGTAGCTATTGCAACAGAATAATCTCCAGTACTTACTGCTATTGAGTACTCTGCATTATTTATTGCAGCTGAATATTGTTCAGAGCATCTTGCTACAGAATACTCTCCAACATTTGCTGCAATAGAGAAATTACCTTTACATTCTGACACTGATTTAAGTCCTGTATTTGAAGCAATACATTGCGAACTCTTATCAGCAGCTATTGCTAAAGATTCAATTCCAGTATTTGAAATAACACAAAAAAGTCCTTCATATTCAGCTATTGAATTATCAGCAGTATTTACTGCAGCTGAATGGTAACCTAATTTACTTGTAGTGGTGTCATTTTTATGCTTTATTACTATTGTTGTATCTTTGAGTCCTATGATTTCAGGTAAATTATCTATAGGTATAGAAGAGCTGTTTTTTTTAAGCCTTGCTTCTCTTTCTTCCTTTTGCGCTAACTTTTCAAGTCCCTTGATTATTCGAATGAACCAGTTAATAATCATACATATGATGATGAATAACGCAACGACAATTAATATAAAAGAAAATTCTTTCACTGTATATGTATTAACTACACTTCCAAAAGTGTTCATGCCATTTAATAATAATTTTTCCATCTTATTGAAGTATTAATTGTATATGAAAATTATAATCATTGCATAAAGCTGCAATCTGTTTAACCTTTAATGGTTCTTGGTCACCATATGGGAAGAAAATTATTCTTTCTTTTTGAATGACATTCTAATTTTACCAGCATTCATTCTTTGACACTGGCTAACCATTACATCTAATTGGTTTGACAAATCTTTGTTTTTTTCATATGCCAAATTTACGTAGAAGTGACACCCAAGACCGAGGAAGAGCGATATTACTGCTATCCATATCCAAAGAGCCTTATGCACATACCACATCAAATCCAATGTTACTAGCGAGATTAAGATATAGGTAATGATGGTAGTACCTATAAAAAAATATATATGTTTCATTTTCTATTTCTTTTTTATAATTTCTACTTTCATTTGCTATTTTATATTAATCTCTACCTTGTAACCTTTATTTTGAAGGTATGTAGCAATATATCCATCATCACCAATATCTTTAAGTACGTCAAAAAGGTACTCTTTTACATACTTGGCAATAGCTTTAGAAGAAGCCAATTCTATATGCTGAGATATGAACTTACATTTCTCTGTCCTACCTAATTGATTAAACTCGTATTCTAGTCTTTTATAATCGATATCTTCAAACAGCTCAGATATGTCACCTTGATGGTAATATTCTCCATTAACACCCTTTGCCGTCCCATCACAGTAGTACTGCCTTAGTTCTACTACCTCACCTGTCTTTCTAAGTTTTGCTTTCATAATTTAAATGCTATTTGATTAGTTCTGGGTTGTCGTGGATATTTCCGATAACGCAAACACTGAACTCGCGCATCATATAGCCCATATCTGTTGTATCTCTTGGTGTAGGGCTAAATTCGGACTGCATCCTATAAGCACCATCATAGTATATTACCTTTGCTTTTAGTTTCTCTGCGATGATGACTACATCCCCCTCAAAGATTTGCTTCCCGTTCTTGTCTTTTAACCCTGTGTATTGACCTATGGTGTCTGGGTTCACGGCATAGAAATTGTACGCCTCTTTCCATGATGTCGGTACACAGACGCTGATACAAGGCACATTACTCGGTGCCATTAGCCCATAGTTGAACAATTTCCCGTAAAGCCATACTCCTATACCGATAGATTTCCCTCTGAATAAAATTTCTCTGTTCATATTACTTACTGAATAAAAAGTGATACAAAATAACTGCGGTCGCAACTCCCCATCCACTAAACGCTATCATGTAGAGAATAAACTTGAAGTATTGCAGCTTTGAAAATATATTGCTAATTTTGTCTCTGCACTTAATCACATCCCCATAGTATTCATAGAATGTATCTTCGCATATATTCGTTACCATTTGGTTGACTCTTCGTCTGTCGTTTTCAGAAAGGAGAGGATTAAAATTTTCTTTTTTGTATAACCCGTTCTCAAAGCAATAAGAATTTACATCAAAAGTTGCTCTACTGCCTTGATAAGCGTCTCCATCCTTTAGCTTAATAGATGTATCAATGGTAATTTTGAAAACGCCACGTTCTTGGTAATACTTTTCCGCAAGCTCCTTTATCTCCTTATCGTGGAGCTTAGCCTTTTCAAATAGTTCATTATATTCAGACTCTCTTAGCTGATAAATTCTTTCTGTCATATTACTTTTCTTCTTTTAGTTCCTTGAACACTCCAAACCCTCCATGACCATGTGCTAAATCATGAAAGTTTTCACACAAAACATTGCATGATAAAGAGTATCCATCTTTGTTTAAATTACACTTGTCACAATCAATGCAATCGTCTTCCTCTCTTGTTGCAATGAAGATGTACTGCTTATCGTTTATTGTTATTCCGTTCATAACTATTATTCGTTGAAGTTTATTTTCTGTTGTAAATACTTCTCTGCATACCACTTTTTGTATGACTTGCCACTTATCCACCAATCAAACATATCATCAGAGGACAAGTCGTAGTACACAAGTCCTTTTTCCTTTAGTTTTGCGCACGCCTTTATCCAATTCTTTTTGACGTGCGGATAATCTTTTATCTCTCGCACTTTCTGTTTGAAAGAACTCATTGGGCAACAGATACAACCAATACGCCTATATCCGTTATCGTATAAACTGCAATGCGCTATGTTATTAGCATTAAGAAACGTCCAAACATCATCGTCAGTCCAATATAGAATAGGGCTGACAACTATCTTTTCTTTGCCGTTTCCCATACACTGCACAAGGCTTTCCTCGTGTTCGGAGAATTGGTCAAAGTTCCATTGCTTGCGCTTCTTTGGGTTTGCTTTCACACTCTCAACGACTTCTCTCTTTGACCGCCTTACGCTTTCTGCTTTTCTCACGCCTATTAGCGTTATATATCCTGCGCCTGATGTTTCCTTGTATTCAGCACAACACCATCGTAATCGCCTTGTAGGCAATATGCCCTTTTCGACTGCCATATTATAAATACTCATCTTTGGCTTAACCATTTCGACTTCTGGATAGTTTTTCCTGACAAAGCGAATAACTTCGGGAGGATCTACACTTGTTAAATTCATATACGCCTTAAACTTTACGCCTGCCATAAGCGCAAGGTGATATAACACTTGGCTGTCTTTCCCTCCGCTAAAGGCTAACCAAAAGCCCTCATAATTCATTGAAATGGCAAGCCGTTCGGCTTTCTGTATTACCTTTATGGAGTAGTCGATTTTCTTCTGTAAACTTGGTGTTATTCCGTTCATAACTAATTAATGTATAAATTCAAAATTAGCTTGATGGTGATTAAAATCACCATTGCCGAATATGGTTGCAGAATAATACTTACCATCTTCAAATATAAATTCCAAATAATTTTTATCTTGGAAATAGACATCTACATTTGGCAATGGATTTTCCTCTAAAAATGATTTCTCTATTCATGATTTACTATTTTTATTTATTGCAATCTTCTTTCTCTTTTTTTTGTACAACTTCTCTTAAGACAGTCATCCTTTCATCTATTTTAATTATCCATTTGAGAATACGATATAGGATATTCAGTAATGATACACCAATAATAATTAATGTAACCAATCCTACTGTATAGCCAACTGCTACCTCCTTGAGTTGGTTAGCTAAAAGTAATAAGCTACTCATCTTACTTTTCTCCTTTCTTCTTTTTCTTTGTTTGTAATACTATCATCCATTATGATTTCTATGAAAGCTCTAAGGATATTCTTTTTATTCTTGACGCAATCATAAAGTCCTGCCTCTTTTACAAGAAGTATCATCTGTTGTATAGTTGTGTAGACTGCCCATAGCAGCATCACAAGGAATATTATTCTTAAAATCATGATCTTGTTTTTAAATTAATATCTTATATCATCATCACCCAAGGTGTTCTTTATCTCGTGGTAGATACTTGCTATCAATCCGATAACAACAACAATAATTACAAAGATTGTTATATACTCCATACTTTTATTGTCTTGTCAATAAGTCTTTCCAATAAAATCGGATGCACTCAAAACCATCATACAAGCTGCTCATATCAACTACAGAGCTGCCTTTAATCATTTCTCTGAGTGTATTAACCATAACCTCTCCACACTGGTCGTTGTGGAAATAGCAGAGTATCTTTTTATATTTCTTTGCAATTTTTCCTAACTCAGTAAATGTTGAGAAGTCTCCCATGATATAAAAGTCTGCATTTTCTATATGTTTTTTCTGTGCTGCCATATAAGTGCACCAGGCCATATAATCCAAAGAGTCATGAAAACAAAATGCTATATCATTGTTTTTTTCTCCAGACACTATAGTCAATCCCTTTTCTCCAACTGATACAGGATACAGCATTAGACTCCTATTGTAGAACTCATAACCTTTTTTTGAGTTCTCAATTCCAATCCCTCTATATTTCCTGTTCAGACTCTGAAATTCAATCACTCTAATAGGGAGATTTACTATATTCCAGTCAATCCCTTCTTCCAAAAGTTCATCACGTACAATCTTCTCAGCTGAAGTTTGATTATGTGATACTTTTACTTCTCTGATATTACGCATCAAAGAGAGTCTATATTTTTCTAATTTTTCCATACCCACATTATATTAGTTCATATTTTGAGTAGTTAGTAAAGACAGACCAAAGTGTCAAGTTTAATCTATTCTTCTGAAAGATATTATTCTATGTCAGTATGCGTCTTACCGTCTATCTCACTTGCGCCTCTATGATTTTCATTAATTCATCTCTAGTTCTTCCTTCTAAGAAGAAATCACTTATATCTTTGGATGTCTTTTCTCCAGATAGTGGCAATACGACTCTACTTGTTTTGTATTTTTCTTTCCATTCTTCCACTCGTAGCAATGATTCTCTTTTTCCTGTTTCGTCACAATCATAGAGAAACACGATATGCTTAAATCTCTTGCTCAGCTCTTCTATCATTGTAGATTGCAGATGTGCTGTTTCGCTATTTAAGCTTATAGCACTGAAACCATGAGCTGCCAGCGATAAAACATCCTTTTCTCCTCCTGTTATAAAAACATAGTTTCCATTCTGTGTGAGTTGTTCCCATCCAAAAATATAAGGTTTAGGAAGTCTTCCTGCATAAAGGAACCTGACAGGTGATTTTGGCATGTATAGTTTTATACCTTTCCCTTGATTAAAGAGATATGCAAAGACAGGCTTCTTCTTTCCTCCATATACAGTATATTCCTTACCATTTTCTTTTTTAAATTTGCAGTTATATACACTTCTTACGTTATACGTATTTAGTGTCGTCTTGCTTATTCCATATTGACTCCAGAACTCTATATCTTCTGAAAGGAAATCCTTATAAGTTGGAGAAAAAGAAACAACATTCTCTTCTACTGATTTTGTGATTTCTTGAGATCTCCAATTACTCTGAGAATACTGATTAGGAGATTCTGTGAAGATGCACAATCCCATTTCGCTATCAATCTTCTTCAATATCTCAACAAAAGAAGTTCTTGTGTTTAAATTGAAGATTCTGCCAGCTATGGTAAAGCAGTCACCAGACCATTCAGAAGAGCCATAATCCTTCATATAGAACCTGTCACCAGCACTTTCCTTGTGTAAGTATAAGTGACAGCTTGGATTACTATCTCCACGAAATGGATTTAGAAAGAGTTTCTTTCTTACAGTTTCTCCGAAGAAATGTTCAAAGACCCTCAGTCCTCCATTAGTCCTTTGTAATATTGCTTCTGCTTCTTTCATACTTTTTGTATAACTCTTAAGTTATTAATAAAAGAGATTATTGATTAGGCAGCATTTCATTAAAAGCTTCTTTTCTTTCTATGAAACGTTGGAGTGCTGACCTCTTATAATACACACGCTTTCCCCTCTTACAGCGTGGTATCTTTTCTCCAAGATTATATAGAGTTCTCTTTGCAAGATGTAAGAACTCTGCTGCTTGATCTATTGTGAGGTAGACCTCATTTGGATCAATATCGTTATTAGGAGACATAACGACAAGTTCTTTTGCAATCATCTTTGCATCCCTTCTTGTTAGCATAAGCTTTTTATTTTTCTCTTTTTACTATAACCGTCCTTGTATCTCTGTCAGATCTAACCATGTACTTACGGTCTAATGACATACTGATACCAGAAGCAGCACTTCTTACTGATAAAATCTTCTCCATCGGAAACGCAATCGTTTGTCCGATTTCCATATTCCTTAATGGTCCGCTAATTTTAATACCCATACTTAATATTTATTATTTAATACTTATTATTATGCTGCAAAGATAAGTAATATTTGAGAAAAACTCAAATGCAAGTTGAGAAAATCTCAAATAATAGCAAAATTTAACAAATAGATTTGAGAAATAATTGGTTAATTTTACAATATGGATATTTATAAGAATATAAGAGAAATAAGGCTGCAAAAAGGTATAAATCAGCAAGCTTTAGCAGATGCCCTTAATTTAGATGTTGCAGTAATAAGCAATATTGAAAAAGGGAAAAGAGACCTTCGAGTTAAGGAACTTGAGATAATCTCAAATGTATTGGGACTTACTGTTGTGGACCTATTAACATATCCTCAACAGTACGTAAATATTATTGATATTCCACGTTCTGATGATTCAGAAGTTTCTATTCAAATAAAATTAAAAAAAGATAAGAGAGATCAAGTAATGCGCCTTATCTTTGGTGATAATGATATTGAGATTTTAAATAAATAAAAAAGGTTCCAGAATTACCTGGAACCTTATGTTTTATTTGTGACTATATTGTTATTTTACCATCCTCTGTAGTTCTTCTACAGCTGATGGAATCCTTTCTAAAGTATTAGATGTTCCTATTTTGTCTTTAGTTAGTTTATCAAATTGCAGTTTAGTTACCTTCTTTTTTATTAACCACCTTTGGATAGCATTATAGTTATCGTCATGCCAGCATAATTCCCAACCAAGGCTTGTAATATAATTAAACCCCCATACTGGTATATCAAAGCACACAATATTGCCATTATCATCCTTAAATGGTGTCATTTCACCATCTGTATCGTTTCCTATATAAGGAACATATACATCCTTCTTTCTTGCAGTATCTCTCATTCTAACAATATTAAAGTCTGTATAGTAATACACCATTTCTTGTGCAGTTTTGGCACTAGTTGTTTTATTCTGTGCATTTGCTACTACTGTCATTGTAGCAAGTGCTATTATTAATAATATCTTTTTCATAACTTATATTGCTTAGTTGATTTATAGTTTATCGACCAGAGTACAGACTATCTACGAAAACCTCTATGTGGTTTGACATCTTCGTCGCCCATAGAAAGTTTGTAGTTTTCAATTTCTTCTTGTAAGTTCTTTGCGTGTTCCTCAAACATAAAGTCCAAGAAAGGAGCTTCGCTTTCTTCCTCCTGTGATGTTTTTAATGCTTTTATATATTCTGCCTTATCATCTTTTACAACTTTACTTGGGACTAATCCGAATTCGTATTGAAGATGATTCATAATCAATCTCGACATTCTTCCATTGCCATCTACCCAGGGATGTATTGTAACAAGTTTCAAGTGAGCATAGAAACTCAATTTATACTGTTCGTATATATCAGGACTTTCTAACAGTTCCTTCCGTCTTTCATTAATCTCTTTGCAGAATTCTTCTAACTTCTGTGGTACTTTCAGGTAATTCATATATGTTTTACCACCAGCCCCAGCTGTAACATTCACAAGGCGTAAGTCACCTCTTGATGAGTCAAACGAACCACTAAAGACATTAACTTCTCCACCTGTTCTTCGCATAACAAGTGAAGCTAAATGTTTAAGTACACCAATAGAGATCGGTGTATGTGCTTTAGCTAACTCCATACTTCTCTCATAAGCAGCTTTTAAGTCAAGGTTCATATTTTGCTCTATGATACTTTTTCCTTTGGCTGAAAGTCCTTCGTCAAAAAGCAGCTGATTATCAATCTCTGTCATTGTTGATCCTTCAATGGCAGTTGAATGAGTTACGATTGAGTATAGATAAAACTTGTTATAGTCTATCTGATCTTGGAAGCCCAGCTTGTTATGTTCCATTAGTATGTTCAAGAATTCTTTTTTATTCATAGGCATTATATGAATTAATACTCTAAGTCGTTGCACACTAAATGTATGAATATCTTTTATTACTGTTCAAATAGATGGTAATATTACATATTTTCTTAGAAGATATCTTATATTGTCTGTAAAAAATCTTCAAAAAGCTTTATATTTTTCATATTTTGAACCGAAGAGTCTAGTATTTCTCTATTCCTCCTTTTTGTTCTTCCTTTTTCAACAACACGCATCATTTTATAAACCTCCCCAGTTTGATTCTTAATTTTTACATGCTTGTAATCTAATTGAATATTATAAAGCTCGTCTGCACAAGACCGAGATATAAATGTGACGCCTGTCATATCTAGATAAATCTTTCTTTCTTTTTGTATAAAGACTTTTATCTTTTCTATTGCAGCTCTTGACCTAATCTCAGAGCCAAGCTCTGTCTGCATTTTTATAATTCTATCCATTTCTATCTTTTCTTGTAAATTAGATAGATTTTCTTGAACATCATCAAACATTATGCAAGTGCCTTTTTAAGAACTTGTTTATTTCGAATATATTCTATCATTTCTTCTGAAGCACCACCAGAACGTGCTATATCAATTAGTGTAAAAATGTTTTTTTCTGGGTCATCCTTCATTTTTTCTATGATAGAATTATACACCTCATCATGAGTCATTTCTGATAATTTCTTAGAGTTTATGTTACCATATTTTTTTATAGTATCATCCAATATTTTCATATCAATAGAAGTGAGTAAATCTATATTGCAGTTCTGTAAAGCAGTTGCTTTTTGTCTCACAACTTTTATAGAATTGCCAAACTCCTTTAACTCGTTACACTCATTAAAGTCATCTCCATTTTCTATCATCTTTAATACTTTATATGTAAGAGTTGGGACAGGCCCACGATCTCTTGCTTTGAAAGTGTCATCAAATATAGTTTTTCCGTACAAGACGAGTGATTCTCTTTGTGCAAAGTATAATAGTTTAGAGAGTTTTATGTAGTCAACTCCTGTAGGCATTTTATTTAGTACATATAGCACAACAGCCTTAATTTTTTCTATCTGTTCTATTGTTTTCATCTTACTTTTTTTTGTTATTTTCCTTACGAATAATAACCAAATAGTCTATAATTGCATTTTTGCAACAAATTAAGTGTTTTACCTTTATTTGCATACTATGAGCAGTTTATAGATTCTGACCATGATCATGGAACCATGCAGGGGCATCACGATAATTGGAGTCCTTTCTTCTGTAGCTTCTTTTCGAGCTGCTACTCTTCTTATATTTTTTCTTCTTCTTTTTCTTATTTCCACCAGTAAAGGTGTCAAACACTTTAACAGCTACAGCTGCTGCGAATAATGTTGTTAAGTCCATAATTATTCCCTTTCTTTTATTTGGTTAATAGTTCTTGTTTCTTTATTATGTCACAAATATATTTTGACAAGTTTTTAGCTTTTATTTTATCAAGTATAAGCTCCGTTTCATGATCCAAGGAAACGGAAATCTTCTTCGTGATGATTCTTATCTCTCTTTTTGGAATGTTTCTTTCCCTTAGGATGCGGTATATAGTTTGTTCAGACAGGACACCTGTCATTTTACAAATCTGTTTTATCGTATATTTCTCAGACCTGTATAGCCTTACGACTTCTTCTTCCTGTTCTAAGGTTATTAGTCTCATTCTAATAGAATTTTTTCAAGGCATCTATAATGTTCATCAGTATATCAACCCCTATATTATATTTACCTTCTTCTATGTTATTAATTTATCTATTACAAAGGTAGCATTTTATGTTGATTATTCAAAGTGTTTTCCTACTTATTTTTGATTGAAATGTTAATTAATAATAAATAGATATATGTATTATCTATTAAAATTATCGTATATAGTGATTATATACGTACAAAATGATATTATACTTTAAGTTTTATGCAAATATATGTATGCCACCACCTTATTCCATGTTCTCTGGAAGAGACAGATTTCTTAGATAAATCTAAGAACACGCTATTGAAAAGTTGGCTCTATAACGAATTGTGTGGGTAATTATAGAAAACTCAGATAAAAATATTACCTTTGTTTTATGAATAGTATCGAGATATTTATACAGGCTTTAGGGCTATCAGAAGCAACTTGTTAAAAGGAGGTAAGGAGATTCGTAAATACAGAAAACTTTAAGTATATGGTCTATTCCATAACAGGAGGGCTTAAACTTGATTACCCACACGATTCGTTATAGAGCCAAAATATTACCTTTGTCTTATGAATAGTACCGAGATATTTACACAGGCTTTAGGCCTATCAGAAGCAACTTGTTAAAAGGAGGGTAAGGGGATTCGTAAATACAGAAAACTTTAAGTATATGGTCTATTTCATAACAGGGGAGCTTAAACAGGATTACCCACACGATTCGTTATAGAGCCATAAAAATAAATCGTCCTAACCTCCTAAAGAAAAAAGAAATGGTGCATCAAGCGATACATCATTTCTTTTTTTTAGTTTAATAAAGGAAAGTACCCTTTTCTATTTTAGAGAATAATCTCGATTTCCTAGCACTCTGTAGAAGTTCTTCTAAATGTTCTTCCACCATATTACCTATAAAAGTTGTCTCACCAGTATTTATGCTTGACACAATTCTCTCACGTGGTAACTTTAGTATATTTGTAGCACATAAGAATGAGTCATAATGAAGAAAGCTATAGTCTTTTTTCCTCATAGGATATTGCATAGCAATTTGTTCAGGCTTACTTTCAAGACTTTTGTTGATATTTGAATTGATGAAGAAGAAGCCTGCAACCTCATTTTGCGAAACGCCAATGATGACAAAGAACTTCCCATGGTCTATCTCTCTAAACATTGTCGAATGTAAAATTGCACCTCGTGAGACAGAAGATTCTATATAGCTTATTGGTAAATCCATCATCTTACGCTACACTCTAAGTCCATTTTAGAGGCTATATAATTTACATAGTCTTCGCTATCATTAACCTCACGCAATATATCTTTAAAAGACATTTCTCTATCACGTGCTGTGTTCCTATATGCAAAGTCATGCGTATAATCAGTGAGTTCTCCAAAAGTTTTATCTTTGCAGAAATCAATAGCATCATTCAAACACTCAATATCAGTTTCAGAGAGATAATCAATATTGCTATGTTTTAAGGGCTTTACCGTATAGCGATTAATAAACTCAAAATAGTCTTTCAACTCTCCTGCAGGGAAATAACTATCACCACGTACAGCTTTGAAAATATCATCAGTACGTGAAGGGACTGGTCCGTACTCCATAGCGATATAAACATCACCTGTTATTGTACGTCCATATTTACTCAAATGTTTTTGGTCTGCAAGATATAACGTCTTAAAGATTTTGTGCATATTAGAAATACCATTCATGTGTTCTAATATATATAGCACAGCATTAAGTGTCACATCCTTATCAAATAAAATCTTCGTGTTCATTCCTTGTTAGCTTTTAATGCTTGCAAAGATACTAAAAATATTTATTTCTTTGTATATATCAAGCATTTATTCTGAAATCTGTTAAACTGCCCGTCCAGCCGTTAGCCCAGCTTTATGGTGTAATTATTAATCCTCCGTAACACTAACCGAGTAGACACAATCGTCACTTGCAGCTTCAATGAAATATGCAATTATAACAACCGTGTAGGTTGTCTGCCTTCCTCTCTTTACTTTCCCTTTAACAGTGAACTTTCTATCTTCATCAGAATAGACATATCCAGTAGCGCCATACATCGCAAAGAACCTTTCAGCATCTTCCTTTCCACTAACTACATATCCTTGATGATCAATCATTTGTTCTACCTCTTTCTTAACAGTTTCAGCAGACTTTGTGTCTTTAATTTTTATTGTTTTCATATCCTTTGTCTTGTAAATTCCAAAGTTAGTATATTCTACAGAATATCAAATTTTAAGCTCTGATACTAATAAATTTAAGAACATTGTTTAAATCTTCCTTGCTACCCTCTATGCAGTAGCTTGTACTTGCCCAATTGGCCATAATTATTTTGTCGGTGTTTATCCTGTTGACTGCAGTTCTGTTATATTATTGAATTATCGGGTTTCTGGAGCCGGTAGCCTAAAACTATTTTCCATTTCCGTCTGCCCGAGTTTTTTTTATATATTCATCGGTACATCTTTTCGCCGTATAGCCTTTTTACGTGCAAAAAGGAAGTGTGGTTATAAGTAGTATAAGCCAAGACATCACAGTAAAATATCATTGGAATACCACTTTTTTCATTAGACAAAAAGTGGAAGGCTGCCATTGATATTTTTCTGTTAAGCGTAGCGTTGTCTTTGCGTTACTGCTGACCACCTTAACTTTGCAAAGTGAAACAGGCTTGGCGCAATGATATCCGATAAACCTCTATAATAGCGAGAGGCAGCGAAAGAAATGGAAATGTAATATATTCAAAAATACAAGTATAGTAAAATATATCAATACGTATTGTTTAGAATATGCGTATAAGTATTGAAACATTTATGTTTCTTTTTTCATGGTGAGAAAAAGGCACCGTCCTTACCTCTCTCCCAGAGTCCCTTAAAAGTCTCTGTTGAATTCTCTGAAAGAGAAGAAGCAGTGTCTTTTATGGGATTAAAACGGCCCAGACCGTTTTAAGGGTTTCTTGCGTAGCTTGTGTACTGTAGGGTAGTAAGGAAAAGCACGCTCATACAGATGAAGTGAAAGTCTGAGTAATTAGGCTTTCTGCGTAATCTGTATGAGATACGTGCGTTCCTGCTACCAGTAGGTACACTAGCGAAGCAAGGCAATTCACAGGACGCAGAGTAAGCGTGCTGTGTAAAAACGTTAGGAACACTCAGCGACAGCAAACGTGCCTAAGCCGTGTGTTCCATACCTCTCTCCCGTAGTCTCCCTGTAGGGTGTCGGAAGGGAGATCCGCTTTCATTCCCTACAGAGTAGAGTATGCAAAGGAATTGTCTTTGTGATGATCTACTCTGTAAGGAATATGCGGAGGGTTTATTCACCTGTAAGGTGTAGGCAATCATCGTTAGATACCTCTAAGCGGACGAAGCTGAATGGTTCGTTCCGAAGGCTGCAACCTATGGGAGTAGCCAACCAAATAATTATTCTTATACAATGACTACATTAATCTTTTATTAGGTTTCTAACAATCGAAATTACGTTAAACAAAATATTAATATTGTCTGTTATATTATAGTTTATTTTCTAATTACCCAGACTCCATCGTTGTCTTTCCCCTCATGTCTCAAAATACCAATCTTTTGCAAAGTTGAGAGGTCACGTTCGATGGTGCGCTGGCTCACCGACAAAATCTTCGACATTTGTTTACCAGTGATTGTCGGAGACTCTTTGATGAGATTAAGTGTTTTTTGCTGACGTTCAGTAAGTTTCGTCTCCGACACGTCTCCGTCATGGTCTCCGACATTTTTTGTGTCGGCAGCAGCATAGATAATGGTCTGAAATTGAGTTGGAGTGGATTTAAATACAGGTTTCAGCTCATCCCTATATCCATCCAATGCTTTGGTTTCATTGCAGATGCGTGTAAGTCCACTACCTCGTTTCTCCATATAATCTAATTGAGCCATCACGTTTGCAAGAATTGGATTGCGTCTTTCAGAAGAAACATCAGCAATATCTAAATCCTGTATCAATAAGCCATTATACATACCTCCTGGAGAGATGACTGTAAGTCGGTCATCATAAATATCAAGATGGACTTCACCACCCATAACAGTATAGTCGCGATGGATGAAATGGTTTACCATTGTTTCCAAAACTGCACGTTCTGCATACTCCAGTTTGTTCTTTCGGCCATTAGGCCGTTTCTCCCAGCCCCTCTTGGTGTTAGATTTCACAAAGTTCATTGCTTCACGAAGCAACATTAGGATATTGCCTGTAAACTCTGCATCGTTGATGGCATCACCTTTTTCTACTCCTGCCCATCGTGTACAATAAAGACGTGATTGGCAGATGGGATTGTCATCCGAAAAAAGTGCACCAGCATTAGTAAGATTGCCTGTACTAGTGACAAGTCCAAATGACAAGAGAAACTTTTCTTCCCATTTCTGATTGGTACGTTTTATGAATGTGTTAGCCAAAATAATAAAAGAATAATCCTCTACCTTGTAATCGGTATGAAGGGAATCGAATGTCTTATTTGTCCCTTTCAGTACCAATCGAGCCATCTGTTCAGCTGTCGCAGGAAGACTTTCATCACCGACACGTACAAATGCAACTCTTTGACCATCACCTACATAATAATATGGACAGTAGTGACCTGCGTTTACTTTTGCTTACAAGACATCAAGATTACCAATTTTATGCGGTATTATCTCTACATCTGGAAGAGGGTCCATGTAGTCACGAATTTTACTACTGATGGTTTCGCAAATGCGCTGTACTTCCTCAATTCCCTTAATATTGCCATCATTATCTATACCAAAGAAAAGAGAACCGCCTAAGCCATTGGCAAAAGCACTCACGCTTTTCAGCCAACTCTTAGGTTTCTTTTCTTCAAGCATCAACTTGAAATCGTATGACGTACATTCTGCTATCAGAGTATCTAATTTCATTTACAATAATGGTTATAATAATAGAAAATACTATGCAAGTTTGAAAAGTTCTTCACGTTCAAAGAAAATATCACCATCATCCGTTTCAGCAGAGATAACAACCCCTACAAACTGATTTTGTTCTACGTCGATAATCTTTCCCTTAACCCAATCTGTCTGATGGGTCAAGTCGGGAGAAATCAAAACGTTATCACCAACTTTCATATCACAAATATTTTATCGTTTAATGCAAATATAGATATTAAATTTGATTTCCCCTAACTTTTACTTCATTTATTACATGTAATATTAGTGTTTTCTCTTATGTTTATTCTTATTTTGTGGAGAGGTGGTTAACCTCTCCATTACCTTATTATTCAGTATACTCGAATTCGTGAATATTGATGTAATCATCATCATTTTGATGCTCATCATTCCAATCTTCGACTTCTTCCTCTGTTACCTCTTCTTTTTCTAATAAGTTTGCTACAAATTTCATAGTCTGTTCTTTGGTCTCAAACTCTTCATATTGATATTCACCTTTAACACAACAATCAACTAAGAAATTGTATTTGAAATGTTTGCCATTCATGTCATTTGTTTGGTATATTTCACAGCCAGTTTCTTCTACACAATAGTAAATTATAAGCTCTGGCATTAATATTTCTAAGACCTTTCTAAAGTCTGTTACGCCCCATGCTTCTTCAGCTGCAATTCTTAGAATATTATTATCAAGTTCGTATGTTTGAATGAACCCACGTAAATAGTAAGTTTTCATTTGTTCTTCTGATGCTCCTAATCTTTCAAGGATATTACCCTCCCAACTTTTATCTGCTTTTTCATCATTAGGCTTTATTTTTTCTGTCATAAAGCCGTCAATAATCTTGTAAATTTTTTGTAAGTTTACTTTGCTACCTTCAATACAGTAGCTTGTGCTTGCCCAATTTGCCATACAATAACTGTCGGTATTTATCCTGTTGACTGCAGTTTTAGTTAAAATTTTATCGGGTTTCTGGAGCCGGTAGCCTAAAACTAATTTTCCATTTCCGTCTGCCCGAGTTTTTTTTATATATTCATCGGTACATCTTTTCGCCGTATAGCCTTTTTACGTGCAAAAAGGAAGTGTGGTCATAAAGTAGTATAAGCCAAGACATCACAGTAAAATATCATTGGAATACCATTTTTTTCATTAGACAAAAAGTGGAAGGCTGCCATTGATATTTTTCTGTTAAGCGTAGCGTTGTCTTTGCGTTACTACTGACCACCTTAACTTTGCAAAGTGAAACAGGCTCGGCGCAATGATATCCGATTAACCTCTATAATAGCGAGAGGCAGCGAAAGAAATGGAAATGCAATATATTCAAAAATACAAGTATAGTAAATTATATCAATACGTATTGTTTAGAATATGCGTATAAGTATTGAAACATTTATGTTTCTTTTTCATGGTCAGAATAAAGTTCTGTCCTTACCTCTCTCCCGAAGTCCCTTGAAAACCTCTGTTGAATTCTCTGTAAGAGAAGATACAGTGGTTTTCATGGGATTAAAACGGCGTAGACCGTTTTAAGGGTTTCTTGCGTAGCTTGTGTACTGTAGGGTAGTAAGGAAAAGCACGCTCATACAGATGAAGTGAAAGTCTGAGTAATTAGGCTTTCTGCGTAATCTGTATGAGATACGTGCGTTCCTGCTACCAGGAGGTACACTAGCGAAGCAAGGCAAATTCACAGTATGCATAGTAAGCGTGCTGTGTAAAAACGTTAGGAACACTCAGCGACAGCATACGTGCCTAAGCCGTGTGTTCCATACCTATCTCCCGTAGTCTCCTTGTAGAGTATTGGAAGGGAGACCCACTTTCATTCCTTACAGAAAAGAGTGTCCACAGGCATAGTCTTTGTGACGTTCTTTTCTGTAATGAATATATGCGGAGGGGTAGTTCACCTGTTAAGGTGTAGAAAATCATCGTAGATACCTATAAGCGAACGAAGCTGAATGGTTCGTTCGAAGGCTGCGACCTATGGGAGCAGCCGACCGAAAAAAGTCCTCCTGTTACAAGCAGAAGGACTGATGCAATTATTATCTCTATAGTGTTTCTATTCTTCCGTTAATTAAGGCTTTTTTGTAACCCTCTTTTTTCAAACATTCCCTTTCTTGATTTATATAATTGTTTACTCTATTTTTTGTTTGAAAGATCTTAAACTTTAATTGTCTATTTGGTCTTCTTGTCTGTACCTCAAAGTATTCACGATATATTGGTACATAATTTTTTCTTTTAAAAGAATCAATTCTTGGATATTGCATATTGTTTTAATAGTGGAGAGGTGGTTAACCTCTCCGTTGCCTTTTATATTTCTGCTAATCTTTCGGCTGCTCTACAAATGAGTTTTTTAAGCTGTTCTTTGTTCAAGTAAGGAAGTAAATCAATAACTTTTACTTCTTCTACATTTTTACATTTATAACCTTTTGACTCTATGATATTCTTTAAGTTTATCTCAGAAATATCAAGTGATTCCAATTTTTCTTTATCTCTGACACAATGAAAAGATTTAATATACATGTCAAGTTCTCCAATTTCACCGATACCTATAAAATCATCAATTTTAAATGTGATTTCTTCTTTTTTGTCGGTGTCAAAATAAGTGAAGATTCTTTTTTCTTCATCTATTCCAGCAGAGAGGACACCATGAGTATAAAGGATAGAACCATCTTTTTTTCTATATGCAAAAGCTGTGATACCATTCTTTCTCATTTTTTCTTTTAATTTGACTATCAACGCTATACATATGTCGTGATGCTCTTCTTCTGTCTTTTGTCTAACGTCACCTACAGAAACAAGATTTTCAGTAATGAAAGACCTCCAAGCTTGGCAGTCAATATCATAGTAATTTAATGTCCATTTACATCTTCTTCCTTCATTCCCTTTTATTGTATGTCCTATGCCGTAAAGTGTTCCGTTTGCATTACGTCTGCTACCATCTTTTTTAAGGTACACAAAGGAAACAATTCCTTTGTGTAACTTTTCTTCTAATGATATAATTAATCTGTTCATATCTTTTCAATCTGTTGTCATATAGAAATATTCCATTTCCTCTCCCTTTAAGTTCTCGCAAGCGTAGGAGTCAGCTTCTTGCCATAGATTATTATATAACCTTGCTATGGTTTCATTCTTTTCATACCATTGCCAAATCTTATGGTTCAAAACTAAAACTAGTTCTGTAAGGTATTTATAATTACCTTTCCATTCTTCAAATACTTTTTGAAAGGTATCCTTAATACCTTTTTCCCCGAAATGGTCAGCAATAGAAAAATCACTCCAAAAAGAAGTAATAGGTTTGTAACCATTAAAAGCTTCGATGTTCCATGTTGGAATTGTTATATTAATTACGTTTCCCATAAAAATAATGTCGGTGTTTATCCTGTTGACTGCAGTTTTAGTAAATATTTATCGGGTTTCTGGAGCCGGTAGCCTAAAACTATTTTTCCATTTCCGTCTGCCCGAGTTTTTTTTATATATTCATCGGTACATCTTTTCGCCGTATAGCCTTTTTACGTGCAAAAAGGAAGTGTGGTTATAAGTAGTATAAGCCAAGTCATCACTGAAAAATATCATTGGAATACCATTTTTAGTAAAAAATGGAAGGCTGCCATTGATATTTTTCTGTTAAGCGTAGCGTTGTCTTTGCGTTACTGCTGACCACCTTAACTTTGCAAAGTGAAACAGGCTAGGCGCAATGATATCCGATAAACCTCTATAATAGCGAGAGGCAGCGAAAGAAATGGAAATGTAATATATTCAAAAATACAAGTATAATAAAATACATCAATACGTATTGTTTAGAATATATGTATAAGTATTGAAACATTTATGTTTCTTTTTCATGGTCAGAATAAAGTTCTGTCCTTACCTCTCTCCCAAAGTCCCTTAAAAGTCTCTGTTGAAGTCTCTGTAAGAGATGAAGCAGTGTCTTTTATGGGATTAAAACGGCTCAGACTGTTTTAAGGGTTTCTTGCGTAGCTTGTGTACTGTAGGGTAGTAAGGAAAAGCACGCTCATACAGATGAAGTGAAAGTCTGAGTAATTAGGCTTTCTGCGTAATCTGTATGAGATACGTGCGTTCCTGCTACCAGGAGGTACACTAGCGAAGCAAGGCAAATTCACAGGACGCAGAGTAAGCGTGCTGTGTAAAAATGTTAGGAACACTCAGCGACAGCATACGTGCCTAAGCCGTGTGTTCCATACCTCTCTCCCGTAGTCTCCCTGTAGAGTATTGGAAGGGAGACCCGCTTTCATTCCTTACAGAAAAGAGTGTCCAAAGGCATAGTCTTTGTGACGTTCTTTTCTGTAAGGAATATATGCGGAGGGGACAGTTCACCTGTTAAGGTGTAGAAAATCATCGTAGATACCTATAAGCGGACGAAGCTGAATGGTTTGTCCGAAGGCTGCGACATAAGGAGCAGCCGACCGAAAATCTATGCATACACAAGGAAGATATAATATTAATATGGGTTTTAGGACTGACCCATTAATATCTTCTACTATATTTTTATAATTTAAGATGATAGAGTGTCAAAGTTTTATTTACATTTTGTAATTTCTTGTTATTGATTTTTAGTTGATTATGTCAATAATAAAAGCGAGTCATCCGATAATCGGTAGTCGTTATTTATTCGTATGCCCATACCTATCATATTAAAAGCAAAAGAGACTCTTGTGGAGCCTCTTTTTTCACTTATGACAGTGTTTTATTTTTTATAGCATACATTCTCTAACTGTTTCATTAGTTTGAAAGTTTCTGCTTTACAGTAGACCTCATTACATTTCTCTAATGTGTCGCTGTCATGTAATGTATCAAAACCAAATACCCATATCTTTAGGTATTTCCACGTCTGAAAGATTAATAATCGGGTATGGAAATTGTTCCCATGCTGCTGCGTAGGTTATTTGTCCGTGAACGTTAACAAGTTCTTCCACCTCATGCCATTTTTTCCCCCACCATGGATGCTCCTTAGGTACAGACACATATCCGTTAGCATATCCACAGTCTGGATGATTGATATTACCCCTGCATAAGTTATTTCTAACCGTACACAGAAAAGGAACACATTGTAAACCTTCACCCATTCCCAAACTCTCAATTGCTATATTAATTACGTTTTCCATAAAAATAACGTCGGTATTTATCCTGTTGACTGCAGTTTTAAGTTAAAATTTTATCGGGTTTCTGGAGCCGGTAGCCTAAAACTATTTTCCATTTCCGTCTGCCCGAGTTTTTTTTATATATTCATCGGTACATCTTTTCGCCGTATAGCCTTTTTACGTGCAAAAAGGAAGTGTGGTCATAAAGTAGTATAAGCCAAGACATCACTGAAAAATATCATTGGAATACCACTTTTTTCATTAGATAAAAAGTGGAAGGCTGCCATTGCTATTTTTCTGTTAAGCGTAGCGTTGTCTTTGCGTTACTACTGACCACCTTAACTTTGCAAAGTGAAACAGGCTAGGCGCAATGATATCCGATAAACCTCTATAATAGCGAGAGGCAGCGAAAGAAATGGAAATGCAATATATTCAAAAATACAAGTATAGTAAAATACATCAATATGTATTGTTTAGAATATACGTATAAGTATTGAAACATTTATGTTTCTTTTTCATGGTCAGAATAAAGTTCTGTCCTTACCGCTCTCCCGAAGTCCCTTGAAAACCTCTGTTGAATTCTCTGTAAGAGAAGAAACAGTGGATTTCATGGGATTAAAACGGCGAAGACCGTTTTAAGGGTTTCTTGCGTAGCTTGTATGTTGTAAGGTTGGGAGAATTTGCACGGTTATACAGATGAAGTGAAAGTCTGAGTAAGTAGACTTTCTGAGAAATCTGTATAAAGCACGTGCATTTCTACAACCTGTAAGCATACTAGCGAAGCAAGCTCATAAATAAGAAATGCTTTACCTCTCTCCTGGCAGTCCTCCTTATTTGCCTCTGTAAAGCAGTGGCAAACATGGAGTGACTGTCAGGGCATCACCAGAACCCTCCTTATATCTCTCACAGTTCACTGAGTAAGTGTGCTGTGTAAGAAATGTTAGGGACACTCAGCGAAAGCATTATTGCCTGAGCCGTGTGTCCCATACCTTTCTCCCATAGTCTCCCTGTAGGGTGTCGGAAGGGAGATCAGCATTCATTCCTTACAAAGTAGAGTGTCCAAAGGTGTTATCTTTGTGACGTTCTACTTTGTAAGGAATGTATGCGGAGGGGTTATTCACCTGTAGGGTGTAGGAAATCATCGTCAGATACCTCTAAGCGGACGAAGCTGAATGGTTCGTCCGAAGGCTGCGACCTATGGGAGCAGCATATTCTATAAATATAGAATAAATTATATATAATTACTATTAATAAGCTGTGGCAGAATTTGTATATTACATTTAATTTTCTTAAATTTGCCACAACTATAACAATGAAACTATTATAACTATCAAATTATGGACGAAATTATTGGAAGAAACATCAAGAAACTGCGTAAGGCTAATAATTTTACGCAGAATGATATTGCAAATTTTTTAGGTATAGAGCGATCTGCTTATGCCAATTATGAAGCTGGTGAAAGAACTTTCCCATTACCTCTTTTGGAGAAAACAGCAGACTTGTTAGGCTGTGAGCTTTGCGTTCTGTTTGAGAAGGATATTAATACTCTAAATAATGTTTTGACTTGTGCTTTTAGGATTGACAATCTTGGACAACAAGACATGGATCAGATTGCAAAGTTCAAGAATATCGTAATTAGTTACTTGAAAATGAAACGTATTGAGAATGAACATGAGATTTAGTAGGAATGACATAGAACAGAAAGCGAAATGCTTTCGTGTACGGATGGGACTAAACACGACAGAGGCAATAGATGTAAAGACTATTCTTAGAAAGAATAATATTTTGACAGTATATTTGCCAATGTCAAAGGATGCTTGTGGTCTTTCTTTACAATCCCCTGAAAAAGATAAATTTATACTTGTAAACAGCAAGATATCCAAGGGAAGACAACATTTTACCATTGCGCATGAGCTTTACCATTTATATTATGATGAATATCCTCATCCTCATATATGTTTTAAGGATGGAATTTCTAATACAGAAAGAGCAGCAAACTGTTTTGCATCAGCACTTCTGATGCCAGAAGAGGGAGTCATAGGATTAATTCCAGAATCTATCCTTAAGGAGAAGAACTTACCACTGTCTATTGTGCTGAGATTAGAACAATATTTTAGAGTTTCACGCTCTGCATTGCTATATAGATTAAAAGAATTAAAACTTCTTGAAGAAAGGAAACTCCAAGAATATTTAAGTTTGCCAGTTAAACAAACAGCATTGGAGTATGGATACGACACAACTCTCTACTCACCAGGAAATGAAAATCTTGTTATCGGTGATTATGGTGAGAAGGCAAGAATACTTTATGATAATGACCTTATTTCTGAAAGTCATTATGAAGAACTGCTAAATAAAATTCAGGATGGCAAATAAAAAAATAGTATTAGATGCTGATGTTATAATACACTTTTCTAAAGTGAATAAACTATATCTGCTTGCTCGTTTTCTACCTAAATATGACTTTATTGTCTTAGATATAGTTTATAATGAAATTAACAATAGGACTAGAACGAATCTTAAAAATGTTATTGACTCTCTTAAAGAGATAAGTTTGGTAACATTTCCACAGGATGTAAATATGATGAGTGAGTATGGAAAACTTACAAGAAATTTAGGTAAGGGTGAAAGTGCTTGTATGTCTTATTGTCGCTTTTCTTCTAATGTAGTTGGTAGTAGCAATTTTATAGATATAAGGAATTATTGTACTAAACATAGTATTCCATACGTAGGGACAGTTGACTTCTTATACTATGGAATAAAAAATGGGGTTATAAATGAAAAGGAAGCAGAAAGTCTGCTGAACAGTATGATAGATCAAGGAGCAAAGTTACCTTCTTTTTTCGATTATTCAACACATATTCCTTCTGCTATTTTGTAAATTTATTATTTGTACCTTATTACGCCACTCATCTTCTTGATAAGTGTATGTTAAAATGCAAATTAATAACTTGACAACTTTCAAGCTATAAGTAGGTATTTTCTAAAAGCAAAGAATAGACCATTTCTGTATTCAAAATCGAGTACAGAAATGGTCATTTTTAAAGAATTGTTTCAAGCTGTAAGATTTTTAAAATAATATATGTATTTTAACACATGCTCTTGTTTGTCGTTTATTTAAGTATCTATACCTTTGATAATCTGTTTTTTATATATACTATAGGCTTAAAATAATTTGAGATTACATTCTTAATGTAAAGAACTTAAAATCTATAACAAATCTGCTCGTCCAGCTATTAGCCCAGCTTTATGGTGTAATTATTAATCCTCCGTAACACTAACCGAGTAGACACAATCGTCACTTGCAACTTCAATGAAATATGCAATTATAACAACCGTGTAGTTTGTCTGCCTTCCTTCCTTTACTTCCCCTTTAACAGTGAACTTTCTATCTTCATCAGAATAGACATATCCAGTAGCACCAAACATCGCAAAGAACCTTTCAGCTTCTTCCTTTCCACTAACTACATATCCTTGATGATCAATCATTTGTTCTACCTCTTTCTTAACAGTTTCAGCAGACTTTGTGTCTTTAATTTTAATTGTTTTCATATCCTTTGTCTTGTAAATTTCAAAGTTAGTATATTCTACAGAACATCAAATTTTAAGCTCTGACACTAATAAATTTAAGAACATTGTTTAAATCTTCCTTGCTACCCTCTATGCAGTAGCTTGTACTTGTCCAATTTGCCATAATCATTTTGTCGGTATTTATCCTGTTGACTGCAGTTTTTTGTTATATTATTGATTTATCGGTTTTCTGGAGCTGGTAGCCTTATAATATTTTTCCATTTCCGTCTGCCCGACTTTTTTTTTAATGTTTCATCGGTACATCTTTTCGCCGTATAGCCTTTTTACGTGCAAAAAGGAAGTGTGGTCATAAAGTAGTATAAGCCAAGACATCACAGTAAAATATCATTGGAATACCACTTTTTTCATTAGACAAAAAGTGGAAGGCTGCCATTGATATTTTTCTGTTAAGCGTAGCGTTGTCTTTGCGTTACTACTGACCACCTTAACTTTGCAAAGTGAAACAGGCTAGGCGCAATGATATCCGATAAACCTCTATAATAGCGAGAGGCAGCGAAAGAAATGGAAATGCAATATATTCAAAAATACAAGTATAGTAAAATACATCAATACGTATTGTTTAGAATATGCGTATAAGTATTGAAACATTTATTTTTCTTTTTTCATGGTGAGAAAAAGGCACCGTCCTTACCTCTCTCCCAGAGTCCCTTAAAAGTCTCTGTTGAATTCTCTGTAAGAGAAGATACAGTGGTTTTCATGGGATTAAAACGGCGTAGACCGTTTTAAGGGTTTCTTGCGTAGCTTGTGTACTGTAGGGTAGTAAGGAAAAGCACGCTCATACAGATGAAGTGAAAGTCTGAGTAATTAGGCTTTCTGCGTAATCTGTATGAGATACGTGCGTTCCTGCTACCAGGAGGTACACTAGCGAAGCAAGGCAATTCACAGGACGCAGAGTAAGCGTGCTGTGTAAAAACGTTAGGAACACTCAGCGACAGCAAACGTGCCTAAGCCGTGTGTTCCATACCTCTCTCCCGTAGTCTCCCTGTAGAGTATTGGAAGGGAGACCCGCTTTCATTCCTTACAGAAAAGAGTGTCCAAAGGCATAGTCTTTGTGACGTTCTTTTCTGTAAGGAATATATGCGGAGGGGACAGTTCACCTGTTAAGGTGTAGAAAATCATCGTGGATACCTATAAGCGGACGAAGCTGAATGGTTCGTCCGAAGGCTGCGACATAAGGAGCAGCCAACCGAATAATTAATCTTACACAATGACTACATTAATCTTTTATTAGGTTTCTAACCATCGAAATTACGTTAAAAAAAGCATTAATATTGTCTGTTATAATAATTATTATTATCTTTGTAGAAAATAAAGCGGCAACTTAGACATGAAAAATTCAATTAATGAAGCAATGAAAGAACTTCTCAACTCTACACTTTGTAGTATTGAGAAAAAACTCGATTGTGATGTTCTTACCTATTATGGACCAATTGTAGAGGGTAATGAAAATGCTCTGCTTGAAATTATAGAAGAGTTAGGAAAAAATTGTGTGCGAAAATCCATGTTAGCAATTTTATTAACTACTACAGGAGGGATTACTACTGCAGTTGAAAGATATGTAAATATTATAAGAAAGCATTATAGTAAGGTGATTTTTATAGTACCTGATTATGCTTATAGTGCTGGTACAATATTCTGTATGAGTGGTGATGAGATATGGATGGATTACTTTTCTGTGTTAGGACCTATAGATCCACAGGTTCAGAATAAAGAAGGTAAATATGTTCCTGCACTGGGCTATTTAGATAAGATAAATGAAATGATAGAAAAGTGCAAGAACGGTACAATTTCAAACCCTGAATTTCTAATTCTTAAGGATTTTGACTTAGCAGAACTTCGTCATTATGAACAAGCAAAAGAACTAACAATATCTTTATTAAAAAAGTGGTTGGTTAAATATAAGTTTAAGAATTGGAATAAGCATAAAGATGGTAATGACGTAACACAAGAAGAGAAGGAGGCACGAGCGGAACAAATTGCAGATGCTTTGGGAGACAACAATCAATGGAAGACTCATGCTCGTCCTATTAATATAGAAGAATTGGAAGAATTAAAACTGAAGATAGAAGATTATAGTGACCGTGAGGAAGAAAGAGAATTAATTAGAAAGTATTACAATCAAATAAGAGATTATACTTCAAATTATAAGCTCCAACTTTTTATACACACACGTAAATTTATTAGCTATGGGTAGTACTTTTGATGAAATACTTGAAATCAGAAAGAATTTCAAGCAATCTGAGAATTCCAAAAAAGAATTGGAGGATTTGGAAAAGTCAATTAAAGACTTTCAAGAGATGGTAGATGATGGGCTTGTTCAACCAAGAGGTTATACTCTTAAAACTATTGATGATGAATGTTTTACATGTTCTATTAATATATCTTACTAAGTTAATTTTATGATTTTGATAAAGAAAGTGACTGTATTGAATTTTTGGCATTTCTCTTTATCTATATCCTGTCGAGTATGTTAAAAATAAAAGCGAGTAATCCGATTTGTTCGGTACTCGCCCTTTATATTTCGACTAACTTATAACATCAAATGTTAGTCCTTTTATATTATGATTTTTTATGGTCTTTGATGTAAAAGTATACTCCGATATTTGCTATAGCAATAACGAAAATCATCATTAAAGTTCCTGCATTCATATTATTTTCCCTTTATTTTGTTTATCCCGGGTATGTTATCTGAACTGTGTCATTCACTTCTTTTCTTATTTTAAGCATTACCTAATTGTTTCATAGGTCGTGAATTCGCAAGTACAAATATCTTAATTAATCATAATTTATATATTATTTATTTCTACAGCCTTCAGTTTTCCGAAGTGTTTTTCATCTATTTCCATCTGGAAGAACTCTACTCTATGTTCTTCCTTTATATTAACAATTGAATGTTTGGTATTATCCCAAACTCTCTTTTCGTTTACCCACTTATATCCTTTCAGAATATTTATAATCTCAGCTTGCTTTTCTTTTGGACATTTTAAACCGAAAAAAATAGCGGCAATACAGTCCTTTGCGTCAATGCTATCATATTTTCCTGTTCCTTTCGGGTCATAAGTGAACAATCGCAGCTCATTCTCATATTCCCATGCTTTGCCCTTCACAAAGAAGGCGTCCTGTAAGTTGATAGCACCATTCTTCCTATAGAAATCCATGTCTGAAGTGTATTTTATATCCCGAAAGTATGTTATTTGACTTTTAGTTTTATCTGCAAATTTTGTAATGTCGTTATTGAAGTGGTACTTTATACACACGCCCTTGTGATTATCGGCATAGTGAGCCCACATTAGCTCGTTTAGATATTCTTCAGGATCGTTATCGTGCTTTTGCAGCCTCATAGGATTGTTTTCTTCATCCATTTCTGGCATGACTTTAGTATTCTTTACAAAACATGTAATTTTCACGCATTCCTTGTATGCTTCACTGGTGAGTTTGGATATATCATCTCCATACAATGTTAGAAGCTCCAATATTGGACAATCGAAAGGGTCGTTGAATGTAGTAGGTGATGACATACTCAATTCTTCATTCTTAAAAGAATCTATGAGATATTCGCCCGCAGTCCTGTAAGCATAACACTCATCTACTTTATATGAGAAATGATTTGCCTCCGCCTGAGAATAATAAATAGCTTTCTTCAGGTATTCTTTCAAATCCTTATTAGATGCAAGGGATAATTTATGAAGACATATAACAAGACTGAAATACAAAGCTTCTTTAAATTTATAAAGATATTCAACTTTCCTCTCATAATCTAACAATTCGCTCTGCAGCAATTTTACTTTATCTTCTGAAAGATGATTCGACAAACATAGATTAGCTGAATACGTGTATAACGCAGCTCCATATAACCTATCTCCATCCTCGCCACTTACCATATAACCTACAACATCTTTCCAACTCATATAGTTATTAAGGAACTCCTCCACAACTTTATCGGCTACCGCTGTATCAAGCGTTTCTTGATTCGAGATGCCGAACTGCTTAAGTGTTGGAATATCTACATGTCTCATATCTTTAGTTATTACTCCTGTACTCATATCTCAATTATATTATAGTTTATTTTCTAATTACCCAGACTCCATCGTTGTCCTTACCCTCATGTCTCAAAATACCAATCTTTTGCAAAATTGAAAGGTCACGTTCGATGGTGCGCTGGCTCACTGACAAAATCTTCGACATTTGTTTACCAGTGATTGTCGGAGACTCTTTGATGAGATTAAGTGTTTTTTGCTGACGTTCAGTAAGTTTCGTCTCCGACACGTCTCCGTCATGGTCTCCGACATTTTTTGTGTCGGCAGCAGCATAGATAATGGTCTGAAATTGAGTTGGAGTGGATTTAAATACAGGTTTCAGCTCATCCCTATATCCATCCAATGCTTTGGTTTCATTGCAGATGCGTGTAAGTCCACTACCTCGTTTCTCCATATAATCTAATTGAGCCATCACGTTTGCAAGAATTGGATTGCGTCTTTCAGAAGAAACATCAGCAATATCTAAATCCTGTATCAATAAGCCATTATACATACCTCCTGGAGAGATGACTGTAAGTCGGTCATCATAAATATCAAGATGGACTTCACCACCCATAACAGTATAGTCGCGATGGATGAAATGGTTTACCATTGTTTCCAAAACTGCACGTTCTGCATACTCCAGTTTGTTCTTTCGGCCATTAGGCAGTTTCTCCCAGCCCCTCTTGGTGTTAGATTTCACAAAGTTCATTGCTTCACGAAGCAACATTAGGATATTGCCTGTAAACTCTGCATCGTTGATGGCATCACCTTTTTCTACTCCTGCCCATCGTGTACAATAAAGACGTGATTGGCAGATGGGATTGTCATCCGAAAAAAGTGCACCAGCATTAGTAAGATTGCCTGTACTAGTGACAAGTCCAAATGACAAGAGAAACTTTTCTTCCCATTTCTGATTGGTACGTTTTATGAATGTGTTAGCCAAAATAATAAAAGAATAATCCTCTACCTTGTAATCGGTATGAAGGGAATCAAATGTCTTATTTGTTCCTTTCAGTACCAATCGAGCCATCTGTTCAGCTGTCGCAGGAAGACTTTCATCACCGACACGTACAAATGCAACTCTTTGACCATCACCTACATAATAATATGGACAGTAGTGACCTGCGTTTACTTTTACTTGCAAGACATCAAGATTACCAATTTTATGCGGTATTATCTCTACATCTGGAAGAGGGTCCATGTAGTCACGAATTTTACTACTGATGGTTTTGCAAATGCGCTGTACCTTCTCAATTCCCTTAATATTGCCATCATTATCTATACCAAAGAAAAGAGAACCGCCTAAGCCATTGGCAAAGGCACTCACGCTTTTCAGCCAACTCTTAGGTTTCTTTTCTTCAAGCATCAACTTGAAATCGTATGACGTACATTCTGCTATCAGAGTATCTAATTTCATTTACAATAATGGTTATAATAATAGAAAATACTATGCAAGTTTGAAAAGTTCTTCACGTTCAAAGAAAATATCACCATCATCCGTTTCAGCAGAGATAACAACCCCTACAAACTGATTTTGTTCTACGTCGATAATCTTTCCCTTAATCCAATCTGTCTGATGGGTCAAGTCGGGAGAAATCAAAACGTTATCACCAACTTTCATATCACAAATATTTTATCGTTTAATGCAAATATAGATATTAAATTTGATTTCCCCTGACTTTTACTTCATTTATTACATGTAATATTAGTGTTTTCCCTTATGCTTGTTCTTATTTTGTGGAGAGGTGGTTAACCTCTCCGTTACCTTATTATTCAGCATACTCGAATTCATGAATGTTGATGTAATCATCATCATTTTGATGTTCATCATTCCAATCTTCGACTTCTTCCTCTGTTACCTCTTCTTTTTCTAATAAGTTTGCTACAAATTTCATAGTCTGTTCTTTGGTCTCAAACTCTTCATATTGATATTCACCTTTAACACAACAATCAACTAAGAAATTGTATTTGAAATGTTTGCCATTCATGTCATTTGTTTGGTATATTTCACAGCCAGTTTCTTCTACACAATAGTAAATTATAAGCTCTGGCATTAATATTTCTAAGACCTTTCTAAAGTCTGTTACGCCCCATGCTTCTTCAGCTGCAATTCTTAGAATATTATTATCAAGTTCGTATGTTTGAATGAACCCACGTAAATAGTAAGTTTTCATTTGTTCTTCTGATGCTCCTAATCTTTCAAGGATATTACCCTCCCAACTTTTATCTGCTTTTTCATCATTAGGCTTTATTTTTTCTGTCATAAAGCCGTCAATAATCTTGTAAATTTTTTGTAAGTTTACTTTGCTACCTTCAATACAGTAGCTTGTGCTTGCCCAATTTGCCATACAATAACTGTCGGTATTTATCCTGTTGACTGCAGTTTTAGTTAAAATTTTATCGGGTTTCTGGAGCCGGTAGCCTAAAACTAATTTTCCATTTCCGTCTGCCCGAGTTTTTTTTATATATTCATCGGTACATCTTTTCGCCGTATAGCCTTTTTACGTGCAAAAAGGAAGTGTGGTCATAAAGTAGTATAAGCCAATACATTACAGTAAAATATCATTGGAATACCACTTTTTTCATTAGACAAAAAGTGGAAGGCTGCCATTGATATTTTTCTGTTAAGCGTAGCGTTGTCTTTGCGTTACTACTGACCACCTTAACTTTGCAAAGTGAAACAGGCTAGGCGCAATGATATCCGATTAACCTCTATAATAGCGAGAGGCAGCGAAAGAAATGGAAATGCAATATATTCAAAAATACAAGTATAGTAAAATATATCAATACGTATTGTTTAGAATATGCGTATAAGTATTGAAACATTTATGTTTCTTTTTTCATGGTGAGAAAAAGGCACTGTCCTTACCTCTCTCCCATAGTCCCTTAAAAGTCTCTGTTGAATTCTCTGTAAGAGAAGAAGCAGTGTCTTTTATGGGATTAAAACGGCCCAGACCGTTTTAAGGGTTTCTTGCGTAGCTTGTGTACTGTAGGGTAGTAAGGAAAAGCACGCTCATACAGATGAAGTGAAAGTCTGAGTAATTAGGCTTTCTGCGTAATCTGTATGAGATACGTGCGTTCCTGCTACCAGGAGGTACACTAGCGAAGCAAGGCAAATTCATAGTATGCATAGTAAGCGTGCTGTGTAAAAACGTTAGGAACACTCAGCGACAGCATACGTGCCTAAGCCGTGTGTTCCATACCTATCTCCCGTAGTCTCCTTGTAGAGTATTGGAAGGAAGACCCGCTTTCATTCCTTACAGAAAAGAGTGTCCACAGGCATAGTCTTTGTGACGTTCTTTTCTGTAATGAATATATGCGGAGGGGTAGTTCACCTGTTAAGGTGTAGAAAATCATCGTAGATACCTATAAGCGAACGAAGCTGAATGGTTCGTTCGAAGGCTGCGACATAAGGAGCAGCCGACCGAAAATCTATGCATATACAAGGAAGATATAATATTAATATCTTCTACTATATTTTTATAATTTAAGATGATAGAGTGTCAAAGTTTTATTTACATTTTGTAATTTCTTGTTATTGATTTTTAGTTGATTATGTCAAAAATAAAAGCGAGTCATCCGATAATCGGTAGTCGTTATTTATTCGTATGCCCATACCTATCATATTAAAAGCAAAAGAGACTCTTGTGGAGCCTCTTTTTTCACTTATGACAGTGTTTTATTTTTTATAGCATACATTCTCTAACTGTTTCATTAGTTTGAAAGTTTCTGCTTTACAGTAGACCTCATTACATTTCTCTAATGTGTCGCTGTCATGTAATGTATCAAAACCAAATACCCAGCTATCTTTAGGTATTTCCACGTCTGAAAGATTAATAATCGGGTATGGAAATTGTTCCCATGCTGCTGCGTAGGTTATTTGTCCGTGAACGTTAACAAGTTCTTCCACCTCATGCCATTTTTTCCCCCACCATGGATGCTCCTTAGGTACAGACACATATCCGTTAGCATATCCACAGTCTGGATGATTGATATTACCCCTGCATAAGTTATTTCTAACCGTACACAGAAAAGGAACACATTGTAAACCTTCACCCATTCCCAAACTCTCAATTGCTATATTAATTACGTTTTCCATAAAAATAACGTCGGTATTTATCCTGTTGACTGCAGTTTTAAGTTAAAATTTTATCGGGTTTCTGGAGCCGGTAGCCTAAAACTATTTTCCATTTCCGTCTGCCCGAGTTTTTTTTATATATTCATCGGTACATCTTTTCGCCGTATAGCCTTTTTACGTGCAAAAAGGAAGTGTGGTCATAAAGTAGTATAAGCCAAGACATCACTGAAAAATATCATTGGAATACCACTTTTTTCATTAGATAAAAAGTGGAAGGCTGCCATTGCTATTTTTCTGTTAAGCGTAGCGTTGTCTTTGCGTTACTACTGACCACCTTAACTTTGCAAAGTGAAACAGGCTAGGCGCAATGATATCCGATAAACCTCTATAATAGCGAGAGGCAGCGAAAGAAATGGAAATGCAATATATTCAAAAATACAAGTATAGTAAAATATATCAATACGTATTGTTTAGAATATGCGTATAAGTATTGAAACATTTATTTTTCTTTTTTCATGGTGAGAAAAAGGCACCGTCCTTACCTCTCTCCCAGAGTCCCTTAAAAGTCTCTGTTGAATTCTCTGTAAGAGAAGAAGCAGTGTCTTTTATGGGATTAAAACGGCCCAGACCGTTTTAAGGGTTTCTTGCGTAGCTTGTGTACTGTAGGGTAGTAAGGAAAAGCACGCTCATACAGATGAAGTGAAAGTCTGAGTAATTAGGCTTTCTGCGTAATCTGTATGAGATACGTGCGTTCCTGCTACCAGGAGGTACACTAGCGAAGCAAGGCAAATACACAGGACGCAGAGTAAGCGTGCTGTGTAGAAACGTTAGGGACACTCAGCGACAGCATACGTGCCTAAGCCGTGTGTTCCATACCTTTCTCCCGTAGTCTCCCTGTAGAGTATTGGAAGGGAGACCCGCTTTCATTCCTTACAGAAAAGAGTGTCCAAAGGCATAGTCTTTGTGACGTTCTTTTCTGTAAGGAATATATGCGGAGGGGGCAGCTCACCTGTTAAGGTGTAGAAAATTATCGTAGATACCTATAAGCGGACGAAGCTGAATGGTTCATCCGAAGGCTGCGACATAAGGAGCAGCAAAAAATCCCTCCTGTAGGAGGCAGGAGGGATAAAACAATCTATAATAGTAGCGTATTACAAAATAACCTACCGTGTGCGAAGTTACATTTTTTCCTTCAAATTACCATTTTTCTGAAGCACTATTATTTCATTGGCTTTAATAATTTCTTAATTAATAGCTATAACGGTAATATTTGACTTGATACTACTATATTAGTTATTATAATATTGTTTTATAACCAAAGTGTTTTTTCATACTTCGTATATCGTAAAAAAGATAATTTCCTACTGAATTGTTAATTTAGAAACTAATCTATTTGTTATTTCCTTTTTTCTGTTAAACTTATTTCCTTTGTCACAAAAATAAAGAAACTATATGGGATCATTTGGAATATTTTTCTTGTGTCTTACATTTTTCTATCTGCTCTATTATGCTGTGATGATCCTTATGGATATATACGGTAAGAAAGCTCGTCAGACAGATGGAGTAGAGGAGTTTAAAGTGGGCGGTGGTGCAGGAACTGTAGAGAATCCAGACCAGGTACTTGAAAGAGAAGATGGTGGATACGAGATAAAAGGGCATGGAGATGAAATTCCTGTTGCTTATCCCGTGGAACAATCTATGTCAACAAGTGAAACTTTATCAGAAGATTCTAATGGAGAGTTTTCTAAGTCTTCGATACATGAAGTCTCTTCTTACTTTGAAATGTTCTCTGCCAAGTCAGAAGGCAAAGCTATCACGAAAGAGTTTCAAGAGGAGTACAACGAGGAGGAAATGTTTGAAGCATCTTTGGAGCCAATGGATAGTTCACGTAAGTTATTCCGCCACATAATCACTACTATCTAAAATATCTTATCATATGAAGAAATTATTTTCTAAATCATTTTTTCTATTGATGATTTCTCTTTTTACAGATATCGCCACGGTTTCCGCTGCCACATCAATTGGTTCTACGGACTATTCCAGTGGTTATGGTGGTCTATCTGAGATGACAGCTTGGGTCTTAGGTTTAGCCAAAGGTCTTGGTTTATTAATTTACGCTTTAGCTGCTATCCTTTCATTGTATAGTGCTACAGCTATATATATAAAAATTAATGCAGGCGAGGAAGGATTCTTGAAATCAGTTTATATACTAATCGGCTCAGTCCTATTCTTAATTTTCTCTACTATGTTTATGCCATCCTTTTTTGGGTTTGAACCTCTTCATGTCAATGGCCTTTAAGAAAGTGTTTTATTATAATATAACATCATTAATCAATTAATTAACTAATTAAAATTTTCAAAACAATGGAAATCATTAAATCAGTAACCTCTTCTGCAAAGAGAGGTGCAATCTGGGTTCAGAATTTTGTTAAGAACCATCAGGGTGTTGTTCGTACAGCTTTGATGCTGTTGTTATGTGTGTCAGTAACTTCTGTTATGGCTCAGACATCTGCTGGTTCAGCAGGTACAAAAGCCTTCACCTCCGTTACTGCAGACTTGAAATCTTACGTTCCTCTGGTGCGTAACCTCTGTTATGGTCTTGCAGGTATCGTGGCTATTGCTGGTGCTATCAGTGTTTATATAGCCATGAACAACGAGGAGCAAGACGTGAAGAAGAAGATAATGATGGTGGTTGGTGCCTGTGTCTTCTTGATCGCAGCAGCAACTTATCTCCCACAGTTCTTTGGTTTATAATCAGTCATGAAGCAGGTCGTCCGAGAAAATCCGAGCTATCCAGTTTTTAAGGGACTTCAACGTCCTCTTGAATTTATGATGCTCCGTGGTCGCTATATCTACTGGGGGGCGGGAACCATCCTAGGAGGTATAGTAGGTTTTCTCGGGGGCTACCTGCTTTTCGGGTATGTAGTTGCCCTGGTCATCGCTACCGCCGTACTTTCGTACGGTGGTGTGATGATAATGCTCAAACAGAAAAAGGGTCTTCACTCAAAGAAAGAGTATAAGGGTCTTTATATATTTACTCATTCACGTTGTTATTATAGAAAATGGTGACATTAATTGCAATCTTCTGTTTTTGTTCGATTCTTCTTGGGATGGCTCTTTCAATTCGTCTTTTCGGTACAGGTGGAAAGCGCTCAAGAATTTTCTCCGACATCTACTATAGTATAGAAGATGCAGGTGATTTTGCCGTTGTCTATACAAAGAAAGGTAATTTCTCTGCTGTTATAAAGATGACAAATCCAGTCAGAAAGTATTCAGCAGATATTGATGGTTATTATTCTTATAATACACTCTTCAGCAATATACTTCAGACATTAGGTACTGGTTTTGCTTTACATAAGCAGGATGTTTTTGTACGTCGTCGTTTTGACATGATGAAGGCAGCAGGCAAAGATGTTCATTATGGCTTTCTTACCTCAGCCTACCTTAAATTCTTTTCTGGCCGATTGTATACAGATGTTACAACTTATCTTGTTATTACTCAGAATAATAAGAAGACAGGTTTTTCGGCTTTTGATGATAAAGTATGGCGTGCTTTTAAGACTAAAGTAGCTAAGGTTATGGACCAGCTTCATGATGGTGGCATCAAAGCATCCTTCCTAGGTGTTAATGAGTGTCGTGACTATGCGGATCGTTTCTTTGCAGTCAATTTCCGTGATGATGTCTTTTCTATGACAGATTTCAAAGTTGATAATGAAAGTATCCGTATGGGTGATCGTCATTGTAAAGTGTATAGTCTCTTGGATGTTGATGATGTTGGTCTCCCAAGTGTTCTTCGTCCTTATACAGACCTCCATGTCAACAATACAAGCATGCCAGTAGACCTTCTCAGTGCTCTTGATAGTATTCCTGGTGCAGACACCGTCATATATAATCAAGTTATCTTTATTCCGAACCAAAAATCCGAGTTATCAAGACTTGATAAGGTAAAGAATCGCCATGCTTCACTTCCGAGTCCAGGAAATCAAGTTAGTGTTGAAGATATAAAGAAAGTACAAGAGGTTATTGCACGTGAAGGAAAGCAGCTCGTTTATGCTCATTATAACATGATCGTAGCTGCCCCCGCAACACAAGACTTACAGAAAATTACCAATCATCTAGAGAATATTTTTGATCGTCAAGGCATCCATTTATCTCGTCGTGCCTACAATCAGTTAGAGCTGTTTGTATCATGCTTTCCTGGTAACTGTTTTCAATTAAACAAGGACTATGATCGTTTCCTTACACTAAGTGAAGCTGCTCTTTGTCTTATGTATAAAGAGAGTCAAGTGAAGGGTGATGAGAGTCCATTGAAATGTTGGTACACAGACCGTCAAGGTGTGCCTTTAGTCGTTGATACTACAGGAAAGGAAGGCAAGATAAAGTATACCGATAATAGTAATTTCTTTGTCTTAGGTCCATCTGGTTCTGGTAAAAGTTTCTTCATGAATACTGTTATGAGACAGTATTATGAGCAGAATACAGATTGTGTTATCGTAGATACAGGCGATAGTTACGAAGGACTTTGCAATATCTTTGAAGGAACGTATATTAGTTATAGCAAGGAGCATCCTATCTCCATGAATCCATTCAAAGTCACCGAGGCAGAGTATAACGAAAATTTTAATGAAAAGAAAGGTTTTCTTCGTTCACTTATTTTCCTCATCTTCAAAGGAAAAACGGAACCGTCAATACTCGAAGAAACTATTATCAATCAAACAATCATAGAATACTATCGAGAGTTCTTCACACCATTTGAAGGTTACACCGCAGAGGAGCGTAAAACTATTAGAGATCTACTTCTTTTAGTTGATAAGAAGAATGGAGAATATGAAAAGTATGAGAATGAGTTAGAGAAACTCTACGAAACAGGGAATATAGATGTAGATAGTGATTCGGATGAGATCGAATCAGAACTTCGTCGGCGTGAGGCTAAGCGTAACAGAAATAGGAGATTACGTACCAAACTCCAGAATGTAATAGAAGATGCTGCAGCCACAGCAGGTGAAAAAGAATCCGCAATGACTGCTCTTCAACGCCTTACTCCAGAGGTCGTAGAGGGAAAGTATCTTGCGAGATTAAATAAACGTATTGACCGTATGGAACAACGTCGCAAGAAACTAAGAGTAAAAGAACTCTCTTTCAATAGTTATTACGAGTATGTATTGGAGCGCATACCTCAGATCATGCGTGAACAAAATGTTCTTTTTGACATTGACAACTTCGCAGCTATTCTTAAACCATTCTACAAAGGTGGTGAAATGGAGGTTACCTTGAATAATGATATGGATTCTTCTCTCTTTGACGAAAGGTTTATTGTCTTCGAGATAGATAAGGTGAAGGATGATCCTGTTTTATTCCCTATCATAGTCCTAATTATTATGGACGTATTCACACAGAAGATGCGTATCAAGAAAGGTAGAAAATGTCTTGTAATTGAGGAAGCGTGGAAAGCCATTGCTACTCCAACCATGGCAGAGTATATCAAGTATCTCTATAAGACCGCTCGTAAGCACTGGGCAATGGTGGGTGTTGTCACCCAAGAGATCGAGGATGTCACCTCCAGTGAAATTGTTAAGGAGGCTATTATCAATAACTCTGATGTGTTTATGCTTCTTGACCAGAATAAGTATAAAGAGAAATTTGATAAAATCAAGACAGTCCTTGCGCTTACAGACATAGACTGTAAAAAAATATTCACTATTAATCGTTTAGATAATAAGGGTGATAGGAGTGCTTTCAAAGAAGTATATATCAAGCGTGGCATCACTGGTGATGTTTATGGTGTTGAAGAGCCTCGTGAGTGCTATATGGCATATACGACCGAAAAAGCAGAGAAAGAAGCTTTGAAATTATATAAGCGTATGCTCTCTACTGATTATCAGCACGCTATTGAAGCTTTCTGCCGTGATTGGGAGCGTAGTGGCATTAAGAAATCTCTTGAATTTTCAAAGAAGGTGCTAGCAGAAGGGAAGCCTTTGAACCTCCAGAAGAGCATTACTTCAAATTAGAATATATCATAAAGCAATGAAGCATATAAAGTTACATTTACAGTTTATATTAGTTATGATCTTCATAGTTTTACCTGTGAGGTCTAGCTATGCTGCTTCATGGGTTTCTATCAATTACGATTATAAAACCACTGCAGCTATGGTAGCAGCATTATTTGCAGAAAATGAAACAGAAAAGGCTTCCAATGAGGCACTCAATGAGATACTTGCTAATTACAAGTCAGCAGCTATTGCTTCTACTGGTATATATTTGAAAGAATACATGGAGCATAAGGCTTTGAGTGATCCAACAAGTTATTTTACCTCTTCCAAAGAGTATTTTTATTATAGGCATATTTTCGATACGGCTGTTGGTATAGGTAATAGTGTCAGTAAGTTAGCTCCTTATTTAGTAAAGTCACCAGAAAAGATTTTCTATTGGGGAACATATATGTTCCAGACTTGCGATGAGACGCTTGAACTCTGTAAGCTTTTCCAGTCAGTCTGTACAAATGGCAAACTTGGTTTTGAGGGTATCCGTTTCCGTGAGCTTGCTCCAGATTTAAAGAAGTTTGTTAATCCAATGAAGATGGATTTAAAGAACTATGAGGAAAAGATTAATGATCTTACATCTACGAAAGGTCTTGAAGACCTTGATGAGACGGACTTACAAGCAGCTTTGTATGATGTTGCGCAAGCAGGTGTAAGTATAGCGTCTAGTGGTTGGCATGGTGTTGATGATCTTGCTTTGCAACTTAATCCTAAATCAAGGATAGTAAAAGCATTGAAGATGAAGTACACTGACGCTGTGTACCTCTATGAAGGCTTTAGGGAGACCCGTGAGCAGATGCAGCGACTTACGAACATCAATGAAATAAAGAATACTATTCGTAACCTCATAGAGGTCAATGGGCATGAGGTAGCTGATCGTATATTTCATATAGCAGACTATAACGTGAATACCTATATGGCTGATTACGCAAAAAAAGAGTCAGATGGTTACTTTACACAGCGATATTATATATACAGTGAAGATGCAGGTACAAAGGTTCTTTGTGATTATAATCCAAAGGCCGGTGCAATCGATCATGACGATCCTTCTGATTGGCCAGAGTGGACATATTATGAATCTGATAGTTATAGCACTTTAGGTGGAGCTAATTCTGCAAAACATGCTGTTTCTAATGAAGATAAGGCAAAGGCGCAACAACGTTCAGAAAGCATATCAGGTTGGTCACGTGAGAAAGTACAGACCTATAATAGTACCCATCCTGGTCATTCTGCAACTATCTCTTATATTTTCCATACTGAGCGTCGTACATGGCGTCGTCATCATGGTCATTATTACTTTCGAGATTTTTATGCGTATAGTATTAAGGTCATAGATACATGGAATACAAAAACAGAGGTTTATGATGTTGTTTTCGATAGTCGTACAATGACTAAAGAAGTCTTTGAGGAACAGATGAAGATGAAACTTGCAGAGCTCAATAGTAAAACAGAGGATGAAATATATAAAATTGGTTATGACAGTCCTGTTCCTTACCAGGCAGCCTCTCCATCCGAGCTATCTCAAGCCAGTACTGCTACTTTTACTCTTGATTGTCAATCAGGAGAGAAACTTGCTTCTGCCTCTTTACAATGGAAGGAGAATGGCGACCAAGGTCGTAGTCTTTCCTCTTCATCCATATCTTTTGCAATGGAGACAGAGTTAAACCTATCCTCTTTAAAGAAGGATCTCGATGCAATGGACCGTCTTATAGAAGATAATGCAAAAGAGAAACGTCAAAAGAAACAAGAGATAGATGCTTTAACAATAGAATACAAGAGCTTATTCAACCTTATGCAAGAAGAGTCTCGTCGAGGGAACTACACAAGATATCAAGAGTTACGAAAGAAAATAAAGGAGTTAGACGATAAGATACAAATTCTTAAGACGCAGTACAACGCCCTTGATGAACAGGCTGCCATTTTAAAGGCTAAGCGTGAAGAGCTTAAAGAAGACTATGACGATACGACAGATGGAGGCAATAGACTCCCTGCGATAATGAAGAATTTAGAGTCATCGTTTGGTCTCACTTGGAAAGGCGAAGGGCAGTGGGATACAAGTGATGGTTCTTGTTACCGTTATACTCGTAAAGCCAACTATAAAAATCTTGGTGAGTTAACATTTAAGGCAGAACTTACTCTATATTCTGGTCCACAATATTTTATTGGTATTCGTATTCACAGAGCGAAGTTAAACATTGACTGGAAGCTCACGAATGAGAGCCCTCATTCAGATGTTGTGGAGGTGATGCAGCTTAACAAAGAATGGTCTGATAAAGAAAAGGCTGATAATGTTAATAATCGCCTATCTTACTGGCTCCAGAATAATCCTAATTGCACTTGCAAGGTAGAATACAATAAGGAGGATAAGGATAGTCTTAATGAAATTGATGATGCAGCACATATGCTTTGGGTTAGCGATCGTCTTGCCATAGCAAGTGAGATAGACAGTCGTCTTTCGAAGATTTACTCCGATCTGCAATTTCTTTTAGGATATTATCAGGTGCAAACAAGCATCAAAGATTTCCTAAAGCAGCAGATAATCTCGATAGTATCTGTCAATGCCAAGAGTACTCTTTCTTTAGACTGTCTTGAAAGATGGAGGTCTTGTAATGATAGTACAAAGTATTCCAAGTCAAGAGAGGGAGAGCGTCTTAACATTCATGAGTTAGCCAGTAGACCCATAGTCTCCCCTGCTTCTCAATAAATATAAAATTTAACTGATAATGATATGGTAATGAAAAGAGTGTATTTTTTTATGGCATTCAGTCTTCTTCTCCATTGTTCAGAGGTATCCGCAAAGGGGTATAATTTCGATGTTCTAAGTGTCGAAGCCGTTATAGAAGAAAGCAGGTCAGCAGGTTCTATGAATCTCTCTCGTGCAGCCATTGAGTTTTATAACAGAGGTGTTCACAAAGAGAGCAATGAAAAGGCCATAGACTACGAAAAGGTTGAGAAGTGTTTAGACAAATATCTTCGTTGTTTGGATTATATAGATGTTCTTTACACAGGTGCTTCAACAGTTGGTCAGTTTATGCGGACGTATGGCACTGTCAAGGAGAGCATCAAAGAATATCGCACTTTACTCAAAGAGTATGGAGACTATATAGTTCATACAGGTCGTATCTCAACAGCAGATTCCTATATCATAAGAAACTGCGAGGAGACTATCAGCCAAGCTATAGAGGACTCAAAAGATGTTTATGGTACTCTTATCATGATAGGAACTTTTTGCTCTAGTAAAATTCCTTGTAAAGCTGAGAATTTGCAACTCATTTTAGCAGGTTTGAATCTCAACTTACAGCAGCTTGGTAACAACCTCATGGCAGGTAGCGAGCGACTTAGGTCGTATATGCTTTTACGTACATGGGGGTGGGGTAAAGGTCTTTATAAAGCTCGTCCTACAAGTGAGATTTGTGATGAAGCCCTTTCACGTTGGAAGAACAAGGCTATTAGTATTATGTCAGGGCGTGATACAGAATACGCAAGAGGCAAGGCTAATCCTTTTGCTGCTAGTTACGACAATCATTCTCCTTGGGAGAGCTAATCTCGTTTAGTTATGAATTATAAGAAAATGAATATCCTTTGTGTTTGGATCTCTCGTGGTTCTCTTTTGCTGCTTTTATTATGCGCATCAAGCATTGTGTCAGCAGTTGTTGAGCAGACCTACAATCATGACGAGTCCTTCATGCAGCAGTTTTTAGTATCAGAGACTGGTGCAGGTCATCTTACGCCTAATGTGTTTTATAGGACTCTACATAGTTCATATCAGAAAAAGGCTTATCTATTTAGTAAGGCCCCAGCACGTCTAAAATACATGGTAGACTTAAAGAAAGAAATCGAGTATGCAGAAAGTATTGATTCTATATTTAAGAGAAGGGCTAAGATAGCTGCTCTTGATATGGCAGAGCGCACTCCGCTTGCTGATTTTGTTTGGTATCAAGGAGCAGGTAAGAATATCACTGCAGCTCTTGGTATTATGAAGACTAATATTCAACGTCTATCATCGTTTGGAACGGAGAAGGAGTTTACGGAGTGGCAAAATCAGTATAATCTTCTACAAGGTTCTGTAAACTGTATTCGTCAAGCCTACCTTCCGAACTCAGAACGTCAGCGTGAATATACACGTATATATTCCAAAGCACAGCAGTTAAATGAAGAATTAACATCACGTATAGATTTCCTCTATGCTTACCGAAAGATGCAAGACGCAGAAGCAAATGCACGTCCAATTGAAAACATTGATCACGCAGCCATTGCAGCTCGTGTCTTACTCAAATGGCAAGATAGGTGGAAAAGCAATTAATTAATTAATTAAATATTCGAGATAAATATCTTTGAACATGAACCGCCGAAAGGCATAAAACAAACTATTATGGACTTAAATGAAACCCTCAACCAACTGTCAAGTACGACACTGGGAGCCAATCTTTTTGAAGATGAGATTGACAATGTTGTTTTTGCAACAAACTCCTTTTTGACCGATCCCTCTTTCACAGGTCAGCATGGTCCTTTCTGGTGGATCCTCCAGATGTCTATGGCCCTTGCTGCTCTATTTGCTATTATCATGGCAGCAGGGATGGCCTATAGAATGATGGTGAAAGGAGAAGGATTAGACCCATTGAAGCTGCTTCGTGTACTTGGAGTAGCAGCAGTACTCTCGATGTGGTATCCGAATGTTTCTTTCTCTATTTTAGGAGATAGTGTTTCTGGATTTAGTGTATTAGATGTCCTCGCTTACATTCCTAATATGATAGGTGGATATACAAAGGCACTCTATGATTCCGAAGCCACGCAGGTTAAAGAGACCTACGTGAAACTCCTTCCTCTTGTAGAGAAACGTGATACAATGTCTATCAACACACAAGCTCTGACTGGCGTTGCAGCAAAAGTACTCGATAATACAAATAAAGAGAATGCGCTAAATTCTCACATAGGTACAGAGGCAACTACTAAGGAGCGTATCAATGTAGAGAAAGCTGCTGGTAAGGCAGTCTTTGCAGGAACCGTTGTTGCTTTGGATAAGGTTGTAATGTTCCTTGCCATTCTCCTTTATCGAATAGGGTGGTGGTCTACGATATATTGTCAACAGATACTTCTTGGTATGCTGACTATCTTTGGACCTATCCAATGGGCATTTAGCCTTCTACCGAAATGGGAGGGTGCATGGGCTAAATGGATTACGAGGTATCTCACCGTCCATTTCTATGGTGCAATGTTATTCTTCGTAGGCTTTTATGTTCTCCTACTTTTTGATATAGTACTTTCAATACAGTATGAGAATCTTAAAGCTATCACCAGTGGAGCCTCTGCAGGTCTTTCTGCTTATGTCAATAGTTCTCTTATGACATCAGGATACCTTCTTGTTGCTAGTTGTGTTGCAATAAAGTGTCTTAATCTTGTTCCTGACCTTGCAGCATGGATGATTCCAGAAGGTGATACAGCTTTCTCTACTCGAAACTTTGGAGAAGGTGTGGCAGCAGAAATGCGTTCAGTAGCACAGTCTATCAGTCGTGGTATTACAAGAGGTTTAACAAAGTAATATACTATGCCAGTATTACAGAATTTAGAAAATAAGATAAAGCTATGCCTAACCATTAGTACCCTGGTTATCATTGCCAGTGTTGTTGTTAGCCTTGGCAGTATTGTGATAGCAAGAGGCATGGTAGCAGATGCCAACAAGAAGATTTATGTTCTTGACGGTAATGTTCCTGTCCTTGTTCGTCAGACCGAACAGGATGTCAATCTCAGTATCGAGGCAAAGAGTGATATAGAGTTGTTTCATCACCTCTTTTTCACACTTTCTCCAGACGATAAGTATATTCAATATACGATTAAGAAAGCTCTTTACCTTGTTGATGAGTCAGGTGCAGCACAATATAATGCGCTGAAAGAAAAAGGCTTTTATAATAATGTGATAGGTACGAGTACTGTTTGTAGTATCTTCTGTGACTCTATCAAGTTTGACGAGAAGAGTATGAAATTCATCTACTATGGTCGGCAAAGGATAGAACGCCGTACAAGTATTCTTTATCGTTCTCTTATCACTGCAGGTAAGTTGAAACGTATCCCTCGTTCTCCTAACAATCCTCATGGCCTTCTCATCATCAACTGGAGGACGTTAAAGAACCAAGACATAGAGGAACAAGCAAAAACAGATTTTTAATCAAAAAGAAAATTATTATGGGAATTAAGAAAATCATCATGGGCGAGCCAATGCCTGATAAGAATGATCCAAAATATAAGCAGAAATATGAACGTGATGTAGAGGCAGGTCGCAAATTTGCGAGTGCATCTGGTTTAGGATGGTTAAGTGCGAGGATTACTATCTTTGCACAGGAAAATAAGGAAGCCTTCCTTTTCATTAGCTTTGGTATCGTCATCCTATTATTTTCATTAAATATAATAGGAATGGTTAAGAGTTATCGTGCCAGCCATTCAAACCAGCCAGCCCAGAGTGTTCAGAGAGTTGATTCAGCTATGCGTCGACAGGCATCTCCAAAGCCCTCTGATATTATACGTCACGGTAATCCTCGCCTTTATGGCGAATAAAACCTATTATTATGCAACTATTTAAGAAAGATATACACATAAATTTTCGTCAGCCGAAATATGTCTTCCCTGCCTTTCTCTATCTTCCTCTGTTGCTTGTAGGCTATGCAATAACAAGTATGTTCTCATCTCCAGAGGAGGCAAAGGGTGCTCAGCGGAACGATTATATTCAGAGTGATTTACCTGAGGCAAATATTTCAGCTGATCTCGGAGATAAGGAGTCAAATATAGAAGACCAATATGGTATGATATCTGATTCTACGGCTATGAATAGTGTAGAAAACGATAATGATTCTGTTAATAAGAAACTTGACTATCAGTCACGTTATTCTGGTCGTGATCTTGAACAATTACAGCAGCAGCAGAATGACCAACGAGAGTTACAACAGCTTCGTGCTATGCAGAATCGTGTACAGCGTAATACTTCTGCAGGAGGTGGTGATTTCTCTTCTCCCATCAGTGAGTCCGACATCAAGAGAGTACAGCATAAACGTCGCCAGAATGCTTTGAGTCAGATGGAGGATGATTTGTATGGTGATGACTCAGATGACGCTATGAAAAAGCTTTATGAGTCCTATGGGCTTGATGCAAATGGTAATCCACTTCCAAATAGACCAAGAAAGGGGACTGGCAATGGGTACTCACAAAATGAGGGAGGTCAACCAACATCTTCAATCCAAGATGTAAAGGATAAACCTCTTGCTGTAACAAAGGCTAAAGCAGCTTCGGATTATTTCAATACAATTCGTTCTGGTAAGACACAGTCATCTCTTATTACTGCTATAATTGATGAGAATATAAAAGCAGCAGAAGGAAGTCGTGTACGTCTTCGTCTTCTTGACGATATTGATATAGAAGGTCTTATTGTAAAGAAAGGGACATATATCTATGCTATTATGGGAGGCTTTGGATCTCAGCGAGTCCATGGTACTATACAGAGTATTCTAGTAGGTGATGAGATTGTACACATCAGTCTTTCTATGTATGATACTGATGGACTTGAAGGATTATATATCCCAGAAAGTTCCTTCCGTGAGACATCCAAAGAGATAATGGAATCTGCAACAGAAAATCCAAGTTCTCTAACAAATAGTTACGGCTCATCTCAGAATAATTTGAAGACATGGGGTAATCAAGTAGTTCAAAACGTTTCTCAGAAAGTTATGAACAGTCTCCAGCGTAGGATTAGAAAGAACCGTGTTCTTTTGAAATACGGTACACGTGTCTATCTAATCAACTCTTCTGCGGATTCTGGTAATAACACTCGTAATCGCCGTGGACTTCAACAATCAGATTTCACAAGTGATAAATAGATAAATACATATATTCAAGTATAAGAATTTACGTATATATAACAATTCAAAAATTAAACAATGGATATTTTTAAGTTCTTCAATATAGGTCGCAAGGCTGCTCTATTTGCAGCAGCATTGTTTTCCACTTCTACCTTTGCACAAAAGACCTGCATGGATGTAGAAAAGATAACTGTTAATGAAAACGTCACAACGATCATTACAGCCTCCGAGCCTATCCAGCTTGTTGATATCTCAACAGATAAAGTGGCTGGTGCTAATCCTTTAGATAATGTTGTTACTGTTAAGCCTAAGCAAGGTGGTTATAAGGATGGTGATGTCCTTGCCATAGTAACAGTTATTACAGAACGTTATCGTGTACAGTATTCCCTAGTTTATACGACCCATGTAGACGAAGCTGTGTCAGACAAAGAAGTAGAACTTATTGAGCGTAACGCCTTTCACAATCCGGCTATCAGCATGTCAACATCAGATATGGTCGGTTATGCCATGAAGGTTTGGAATAGCCCAGCTCATTATCGTAACGTTTCAACACGTAAAGATAAATTAAAGATGCGTCTTAACAACATTTATGTGGTAGGTGACTATTTCTTTATTGATTTTTCAGTAGAGAATAAGACCAATTTACAGTTTGACATTGACGAACTTCGCATTAAGCTGCAGGATAAAAAGATAGAGAAGGCAACAAATGTACAGACTATTGAATTACGTCCAGCCTTAGTTCTAGATCGTTCTACGAGTTTCAAGAAAGGTTATCGTAATGTCGTTGTCCTTAAAAAGATGACATTCCCTAATGACAAAGTACTTACATTAGAGTTGTCGGAGAAGCAAATTAGTGGCCGTACTATATCATTGGATCTTGATTATGAGGATATTCTCAGTGCCGACTCATTCAGTTCCATCTTACTTACTGGTAAATAATAAGAAATCACTTATGAAAAGAAATACAAGCTTTGGATGGAAATGGAAGGGAGTTTACCTTCTTATTTCTCTTTTCTTTCTCTGTTCATTTCCAAAAACTCTACATGCTCAAACAAATGCTAACCACCTTTTAGCAGGTGGTGGCATTTCCTATAGGAATGGTGTAGATGCAACTATAGGTTTTGAACACACCACTTCTTATCATAACGCATGGGAGTATTTTGCAAATGGTTATGTTCAATATGGGAAGGACTCAGAAACAGGAACGATTACTAATCGTAGTTTTTTTCACAACTACCATACTTGGATGTTTGGTGTAGCTTATAAGCCATGTGTCATTAGAGGTCGAAACCATCATGGTAATATTCGCATTGGTGGAATGGCAGGCAGTGATACAGAAAAATTTGTAGGCGGTGGTTCTGTAGGATACGAACATTCATATACTCTTCATAATGATTGGGAAGTCTTCTTTCTTGTAAAAGAAGATGTTGTTGCAAGAGGGGAAGATCTTTTCCGTACAGGGTTATCTGTTGGAGTAAAAATTCCTCTAAACTAATAAGGAGTAATAAGATATACTAATATTGTAAGAATTTCTTCAAAAATTATAGCTATGCCAAATCCTATTGAAATACTTGCAAAAGGTGGAAAAGCCCTTTTAAAGAAAGCAGCTGAAAGCAAAGCTGCTGCAGAAGATCTTGCTAAAGATGGAGCGAAAGCAGGGAAGAGTGCATTGCGTTCTTCACGTTCAGCCGCTAAGGATCTGTTAGAAGATTCACATAGTCTTTCTTTCAAACAAAGTGTTCCTCGCTCAGAAGTAAAAGTACCCAAGGTAAAAACCGCTTCTCATTCCGCTGGGAAGCATATAGAAAAGCCCCTTCCTATTGAGCACAGTACAGCGGTTAGAACTAGTAAGGCACAGCCAATAGAGGTAAAATCTGTTAGAAAAGGTAGTGTTTCCACTGCACATAAAACAGAGTCTCTTGCTCACGAAGGTCATAAAACAAGTCCTACTAAGTCGCAGAATCATAGCACAGGGACATCTCATAAAAGTAGCCCAGAAGCTGTTTCTACGCACGAAAAGTCCTCTGCCAATAGAGTCGCTGCAAAGAAAGTCTCTCATTCTGAAACTACAGTCTCAAAAGATTTCTCAACAAAAGAGAAAGCTGTTTCAAAAGCAGCTAAGAAAGCTGAGTCTCATTCTGTTCCAAAAGTAGAAGAACATAAATACTCTGTAAAAGAACCAGTTGTAGAGAAGAAATCAGTAAAGTCATCTTCTTTGCATACAGAGAAAGAGACAGCATCAAAGTTGGAAAAAGAGTCACAGCCAAGTAAATCGTCATCATCTTCTTCTGAAACTAAAAAGAAATCAGTTTCTTCTTTAGAAAATGCAAAAGAAAATGACAGCCTAGTTAATGAGGCAAGGATCGCACGACAAAATGCCGCAAAAGCAGAAGCTCTGTTTGACAAACATGGTACTCACGAGAGTATGATTGCTTGGCGTGAGGCAATGGAAAAGTCTGCAGCCCTTGATGAGAAGGTAATGGCTTTAGGTGAATCTGCTGCTAAAGCGTCTGGCTTGAAGAATGGATCTGCTATTAAGTCAGAAATAGACAATGCTATTGATTCTGCTGTTGAAGCACGTGTTCGTGTAAAGGAATTGAAAGAACAGGTTAAAGAAAACCCGGCATTACAAAAGGAGCTTTTCTCTGCTCTTGATGCAGAAAAATCAGCTACTGAACGTGCTATGAAATATGGTTACTTTACTGAGAAAGAAATTACCAGAGGGTTTAAGTCACGCTTCCCAGATGTCGAAAAGGCTGCCAATGAAACTGTAGTCAAGGGGCAGCCTGTAAACTCAATTCCCAATAGAGGTATCCCTCAAGGGAAGTATTCAGGACTCTCTGAGGAAAATCAAATGAAGATTCTTTCTGAAGAGAATGCTATTGAACGTAGTAAGGTATCTGTGCAAGAGAAAAAGGTTGATGTAGATGCCTCTATCAAACAGGAAGACTCTGCTCTCAAAAAGTTTAAGGCTGAGAATGAGGCAGAACTTGCTAAAGAAAAGCTTGCTATTGAGAAAGAGAAGATAAATGCAGAAGCTGCAGCAAAGCAGGAAGAACATTCTCTTAATAGATTCAAAGCTGAAAACGAAGTAGAAATCAGCAGAGAGAAAAATGCTATTGATAAAGAGAAAGTTCTCTCAGAATCCAAACGTAGTGACCGTGAACTGGGTCTAAAAGAAAGGGAACTTGATCTAAAAGAAAAAGAGATAAAAAATGAAAAGATAAAATCTGGTATTGAGATTGTTAAAAAGCCAATAGGAGTTGTTGCTGCAGTTACAGGAGGATATGTAGGATTAAAGATTGTTGCTCATGATGGTGGCCTAGTTAAACAGGTTGATAACACCTTGAATGGTGTTCAAGAGGCAAAGAAAGGCAAAGATGGGAAGCTTATTGAAGCAGAAACAAATCTTCTAGGTCATACCTCGGAGAATGTGCTTGGCAAAGAGACAACACAGAAAATTGGCACTACGGTTGATGGGTTACAAGGTGCCGCAGGAACAGTTCTTAATGATGGCCAAAAAGTATTTGATTTCACTTTTGATACTGCCAATGGCGTAAAGAATAAGGTTTCTGATGCGGTAGACTATACTGGCAAGAAAGCAACTGATTATCTAGATAATTCTGGTGATTCAAAGTATTATAGTCGTGCAATAGATCCTGCAACAGGACAGCCTGCTGCTGGGCAGTCATCCCCTCACAGTACAGTACAAGAAACTATTGATAATTTAAGAAATGGAAGGATAAATTCTAGTGAGTTAGGGAAACTTGGAGTAGCAGGTATTGCAATGAAAGCTTTTGGAAAGGGAACTTTAGGAATTGCAGGAAAGATTGCTGGTACCGTACTTGGTCTAGATGGTCTCCATGATATGAATGTTCGTAATCGTAATCAAGGAGTTGGACCTGTTACAGGAGGTTACAATCCTTATTATGAAGAAAACCTTGTTGAGTCGATTAAACCTGCTTCACATGATGATTCCTATCACATGAAACGTTAAGCAGATATTATAAGTGTTACCAATGGGACAGTATTAATAAAACTATGCCATCTACTTCAAAACTTACAAATATGAGATATTCAAAAGATATGCTATTGGAGTCCAATTCAGGATTTATGATGCCGTTCGAATTGGATGAAAACAACTCTGTTCCCGTTATTTTGGACTATGGGCAGCAAACACATCCAAACACTGGAGAGATGTTCTTTCATAGAGGTATTGACTTTGCACTTTCTGAAAAGCCTCTTTTTGGGATAGCTACAGGTACAGTCAAAGGTTCTGGGGAAGAAGGACTTCATGACAAGTTTATTATTGTTTCATATGGTAATTACGAAGTAGAGTATGGCCATCTTTCTGAGTGTTATGTAAGTTATGGAGATACGGTAAAGGCAAGCCAACACATTGCTTCTAGTGGTCCATTTCTTCATATAGGTGTTCGCTTTCAAGGTAAGGATATGAATCCATTTGAGTTTCTTGATATGATATATTCAAATATCAAGCATTTATCTACTTGTAAGAAGACTCGTACACCTTTTATGGATGATTTTGGTGTAATAGTGCCATCTTCCTATGATAATGAAATGGAAGAAATAGAAAAAATGATGGCCAGATGGTTGCCTAGCTATTATAATGAGATTAATAACAAGAGCTATATATCATCAAATCGTGTTTCTAGAGCTTTACAAGAACTGCTTTCGCAGGCAGCAGAAGAGAATCTTTATTATGAAGTATGTCCTACTGTTAGTAACCCTCTTGGTCTAAGTAAAAAAGGTGTAAATGTTGCATCTAAAATACTCGATCTATTAATTGAAGATTTTCTTGCATTTGTTGTTCTTCGTTTTAACGTGTATCCAGAAACATGGAGCAAAGACAGATGTAATGAGTTTTCTAACGCCTTAGTAAAGGATGGCCTTATTGTAGATCCCTTATCCGATGTTCAGCCTGATATACGTAGCTATGATATAAAGCGTGTTGCAAGCATCTATTTTGATACATCGGGAAGTAGAGTATGGACAAAGGCATGGTTTAATGGAAGTGAGAAGGGGGAAAATGCCATTGAAATAAATCGTGATATGGCTATAAAGTTCAACAAGAATGAGATTAGTCGAGATGTTTGGCTTTCAAGATTCTTTCCTAAGCAGATGCAGAATGTGAGGAAAGCTGTTTCAGAGGCAAAAATGCAGGTGTTTGGTATAAAACAGTAGGATATGGGTAATTTGAACAAAAAAGATCAGACTATTGCAGAACTTGAATATTGTTTTAATCAATATTTTGGCAAACATATAGCTCCAGTTTATGAGCAAGGACTGAAATATGTTAAGCAGCAAGCAGACAATGAAGTTTCTGACTATATAAAACAAAATCACACCAAGAGCGTAGCTAATCCTATGGATGACGCTGCAGCATATTTGGGTGAGTCTGTATGGGTGCGTACAACAGGATATTGGAATAACATAAATTTCTCAGCTTTCTCTACTGTGGTTGGGAAAAAGTTTGCTAACAACTATAAATTATGGGATGACCTCGACCTGTTAACAGCCAAATACAGAGAAGCTTTTATTAAGAAAATGGGTGCTGCTAAATATAAAAGTCTTTCTGAAGAATATGGCCAGTTTAATGGAGTACCAGACGTAGCTATGAATTATGTTCTTGCTAAGCTCCATGATTTAACAGTTAGAAAATTCTCTAGGGATAATATGCCTAAGAATAATATGGATTATGTATGGAAGAAGGGATTTGAGGATAGTCTTATTAAAGGTTTCTATAATCTAGCAGCTAATCCTCAATCTGAGTTTCTTTCTGAAATCCGTCATCGTGGTGTTGAGAATTACAAGGCAAATACAGCTGTAAAATTGGGTGCGAGAACTGTTTCTTCACTTATTGATGCTCCATTATTTGCAGCTACTGGAGGATATGGGACAGCTGTAGCAGCAACTAAGACAACAGCTGTGGATGTTGGAGTACGCACTGCTTTTGAGGAGGGTTTCATTGAGAAAACTATTTCTGCTTTACGTCCTGGTAAACCAGGATTTGCTCTTATCTCTCCTTTGGGTGCTGCTATCTTACCTCGGTTATTTCCTAGCTTGTCAAAAGATGAAACTACAGATAATCTAACCTCAATAGAGGCTATTAGTGTTGATATTGCCGGCAACAAGAATTATCTTGATAATTTAAATAAGCAGAGTAAGAAATTTAGAAGTAATTCTAGTCAGAATATTTACTCTATAAACAATAGTCTGAGAAACAAGGTATCTGTTTCATTCAATAACTCTATCTCACAAGCGACGTTTTTTAAGCTCTTAAATAGATGGAAAGATAATGCTACTGTAGCTCGTGAAGCAACACGCAAGACATTAAATATGTATGACATAGGGTATCGAAGTACGGCTGCGGTACCAGCGTGGATGAGCAAGATTTCTGAGAAAGATTGTATTCGTTATGGAGCTCGATTTCTATCTTATGCTGTTCGCATGCACAATCAAGGAATTGATAAATTAAAGATAGGCAGCCATACTTTTTCATTGAACCAGATAGCACAACGTGCTTTTGATTATGTCAATGCAGCAGAGAAGAAGCAACAGCTTCGTAAGGAACATTCAATCTCTGTAAAGCCTTCAACTGTATCAGACAATAAACGAATACAGAAACAAAATATATCTTTCAACTACAAAGCATTTCGTGATCATCGTGAATATGATATGCTAAGTATCATAGGAAATAGAGTTGATACGACTCGTAAGGTTCCGTCTTGGATGAATAACATCAAAAAGCAGGAATGTTTGCGCTTAGGGAATTACTTTTATCATAAAGCAATTACAGCTATCCAACACAAAGCAAATGGTGCAACTGTCAATGGAAAATGGATATCAAATACTAACCTCATGCAACGTGCAATGGATTACTACAATGCAGCAGCTTCCAAGGATATTCATTCTCGCACACAGAAAGCAAATAGTCGCACTCTGCAGCATTTTGTTTCCACGATAGAGAAACCAGAGGAGAGGCATGTATCATCTATAAAAAACAACATGCAACATACATCTCATTTAGGAAAAATAGAAAAAAATAATAATGTTGCAAATAATCGTTTTTCATCAAGTCAGAAGCCTACGCATCAATTAGCATCTTCTCCTAATAACGAAACATCTCAACAATATAAAACAAAGATGGAAAAACCTGTAAATTATTATAAAGAGACACCTTCAAATCAACCAGTTCAGCCACCTTTAGCAGGAAGAAGTGTGTCTGGCTGGGAAGGTGTTCTTTCTCAAAATAATTCAGGCAGTTTTTCTGACGTGACGGCAAATCTTGGATATGTCATAGCTATGCTTCCAGACATGCTAATAAACATGTTTACTGGCAAGAATCAGAATTTCCGCTTCGAGAATAACCTCCTTCCTATAGCATCAATCTTTGGGGGGATGTTTGTTAAAAACCCATTTATTAAAATGTTAATGGTTGGATTAGGAGGAGCAAGTTTAGTCAATTCTGCAGGAAATGAACTTCTTAGCTATGATAATCCAGATAAAAACAAGGTGTATAGGAATTATCCAGATGAGCCTTTAGATTCAAGGCTCTCTGACCCTGCCGTTAAAGGTTCTTCTCTTTTCGTCGATATTGATAATACTCCTATGGTTATTAATATCAGTAAGAACGCTGCTATAGCTTATAGGGATGGGTATTTACCTTTGAATACACTCGCTAATAAGGTTCTAAAGATATATAATCAGCAGATGCAAGCTGCTGAAACAAACTACAATATTAATGAAACAGCGGAGAAAGACATGGAGCGCCAGGTTGCTCTTCGCTAACTGAGGTCGTGAGATCTTTTTTTTTTAATGTTCAAAGTGAGCCACTATGCAAGAAGTCCAGCATAGTGGCTTTTACATTTCACAGGTAGATTTATTTAGTATATAATGTTATAAAACTATAATATTATATCAAAATAAAGTTATTGGTAATATGATTTTATAATTTTATTGTACCTTTGTAGAAAGAGTAAATAAAATGTGGAAAGAAAAGTCTAATCCCTCCATCTTGAAAGAGATAGGAAAGAGAATACAAAGAGAAAGGTTACGCCAAGACATCACTCAGGCCTGCTTAGCTGAATCATCAGGAGTAAGTTTGATAGTAGTCCAACGTATCGAGAAAGGTATGTCAATATCCCTTCAGAACCTTCTGGGGATCCTCCGTGCTTTGAATATGTTAGAGGGGTTGGAACAACTTTTCCCAGAACCCCCTATAAGTCCCATCTTACTTAAAAAACTTTCTGGTAAGACACGTAAGCGTGCTTCAAAAAATATATATAAATGAAAGATTTAGTTGTTACAATTTCGTTATATGGAAGGACAGTTGGCTATGCCTCTTGGGATAATAACAGAGGCTCTGCATCCTTTGAATTTGAACCAAAGTTTATTAATTCTGGTCTTAATGTTTCTCCCTTAATAATGCCGTTAGCAAAGTCCAAAGGTAGAGTATATAATTTCCCAGAAAACATCAATAATTGTTTTGGTGGCCTACCTGGCATGCTCTCTGATTCATTACCAGATAAATATGGGTCAGAAAAGATCGATGCTTATTTTGCTTCAAAAGGATTACTAACCTCTGATGTAACACCTTTAGATAGACTGTGTTATATCGGTAAGCGTGGAATGGGTGCATTGGAATTCGAGCCATCTAATAGTTATAAAGACCTAGAAGAGTCAAGTGCTCTCGATATACAAGCTATTGTAGATGTAGCAAAAGAGATATTCCAAAGCAGAGAGATGTTTAAGGACTTACTTAATCAAAAAGATAAACGAATTATCGACATTCTAAAGGTTGGGACATCGGCTGGAGGTGCAAAGCCAAAAGCTATTATAGCTTATAATGATGAAACGAATGAAGTTAGATCTGGTCAGGTGAAAGCACCAGAAGGATTTGGATACTGGCTTTTAAAATTTGATGGTGGTGAGTTTCTTGAACATAACCAAATTTGCGAAAATCCTAAAGGAATAGGGCAGATAGAGTATGCTTATTATAAGATGGCTAAGGCAGCTGGTATAGATATGAATGAGTGTCGCTTATTAGAGGAAGGAGATAGTCATCATTTTATGACACGACGCTTCGATCGAACAATGACTGGAGAGAAAATACACATGCAAACACTTGCTGCTATTGCACATTATAATCGGGATGAGAGACACTCCTACGAACAGCTGTTCGAAGTCATGAGAAAATTAGACCTTCCTTATACTGACTACAAAGAAATGTTTCGCCGAATGGTATTCAATGTTGCAGCAAGAAATCATGATGATCATACTAAAAATCATTCTTTCTTAATGGATAGAAATGGTAAATGGTCTTTAGCCCCAGCATATGACCTATGTTATTCTTACAATAAAAATGGGAAGTTTACAAAGTACCACCAGATGTTTCTCAATGGCAAACAGGACAATTTCACATATAATGATTTAAAAAATGTGGCAGACAACATTGGTATTAAATTTTCTGAGAATATTATAAATGAAGTGATGGATGTTACTGCAGAATGGAAATTATTTGCTAAAGAGGCAGGCGTAAGAAGGGAATACTCAGAAGAAATTAATGATAATATTTTGTCACTAAAATCTTCTCCTGGTATTTCCAAGGGTATTAGAAGATGATATATACATAACAATAATATAAAATTATACTATTATGTGGTTTCTTATTAGGTTGTAATATAAAAATATAATATTAGAAGGTGGTTATATTGTATTATATGGGGACTGAACATATAAGACTTCAAAATGTACGAATTTCATCTTGTTTCCTTAATTTGTATCTATAATGATACCGAATAAGCAGATTAATTTTGTAAATAGCTTCATAACAAGGATTTACATAGAGTGTTACAGACCCCAACGGAATCACCTCTTGAAAAAGTACCTATAACACTGGTTTTTAGGTACTTTTTCTTTTTCAACTCCCCAGCCGTTACGCTATTCGGGAATAAAAAAAACGCTTATTTCGTCCAAATTTGGACCGCTAAGCAAGTTTTTTCTATTCGTTTTAAGAATTAAGTATAATGGCAACAATCAAACTCGCAGTGCTCAAGCACACAAAATCAAAAGATGGTTCATACAAGATTCGTATTTCCATTGGTCACCGATCCGAAACTCATTACATCGTTACACCTTATTCTGTTAACGCTCTTTCAGAGTTCGATAACGGAATAGTGGTAAGAGTTCCTAACGCACATGAAATTAATATTAAGCTCCGTAATCTCCTTAATGACTATGAAGAGAGATTAGAGCGTATTAACTCTCCAGAAGATTATACCTGCAAGGAACTTCGGGACCTTCTAAAGTCGATGCGTACTCATTCCTCAAAGGTTACATTTAAGCAAGTATCAGAACAATATCAGAAGGAACTCATCGAGGACGGACGTGGCTCTTATGCTGGCATGCTTCAAAACTCGTTGAGGCTCTTCTTTGAATTTACAGGAGGCTATGTATTTCTTTCTGAAATTAGTACTATTACTATATCAGAGTTCGAACGTTGGTTAAAACGAAAAGGGGTGTCACAAACATACATCAGTATGACCCTTTCAATGACCCGCACAATCGTTAATCGTGCCATAAGAATGCAACTCGTAACCTATAGCGTACACCCCTTTACATATTGGAAACGACCAGCAGACCCAGAACGTGAGCTTGATATATCAGTAGAAGACGTGCGAGCTATTAGAGACGCACAACCACGATTAAAGAAACAGAGGATTGCTCGTGACATCTTCATGCTCTCCTATTATCTCGGAGGCATCAACCTTATAGACCTTCTCGAGATAGATTTTCGTGGTGTATCTGTTCTTGAATATACTCGGCATAAGTCACGCAATATGAAACTATCCGATAAACGTATTTCTTTCACTCTCCAGCCAGAGGCAAAGGAATTAATTAGCAAATGGATGAATCGTAATACTGGCAGGCTTGATTTCGGTTATAAATTCTCTTATAAGAATTTTCTCGCCTATGTCACTCGCTCAATAAAGAGCCTTGCCAAGGATATCGATATACAAGATTACCGAAAGGTATGCTATTATACAGCACGTAAATCATTTGTTCAGCATGGTTTCGACCTCGGTATTAGCCTCGAAGTATTAGAGTATTGTATCGGGCAATCTGTAAAGAACAACCGACCGATATTTAACTACTTAAAGATAATGAGAAAGCATGCCGACGTTGCTTTCCGTCAAATACTCGATAATCTTGCAAGTATATAAGTTACCACAGAAAAGAATTGGACGCCGTAAAAACGAAAACTGATAAAAATAAGATGGTGCGATACTCTTCCTGTATCACACCATCTATTTTGTATCATCTTCTCCATCGAATGTATACGAAGCCTAATATCCAAAGCACTAAACACACTACAAATATCATCAATGGTAGCGACTTTTCTTTTTCTATTTTAGTCTTCCGTGCAGGCTGTTTGATATATATACTATCTCGTGCAGCTTTCACATATACTACCTTCTTCAAAGTGTCTGTACGTACTCTCCAACGGTCTACAACTCTCTCACGGATGACAAATACCGTATCTGTTCCATTGATAGTATCGTGCTTCGTCTGAATAGTCGTTGTTTCTCGCTCTGAGACGCTATCCTTTATCAGCCTTATAACTATACTATCTCTTGTTTTATAGACGCTGTCATGTACAATTTGTGTCTGTACGAGTTTCGTTGCTCTACAGCCTACAAGTAAGCACGCTATCACCACTATAGAGAATACTCCTATTAACTTCTTCATTAGAAACTCACCTCCTTTCCATTGCTATACACGAGCGAACCATACTTAATGCCGTCCAGCCTTCGCAACCATCCTCGTAGGAATTTCTTTTGTTTAGGCTGATTCTGTACGAACTTCTGAAGGTACTCCCGCCTTCTATCTTTCAGCCACGCAAAGAACTCTTTTGGGTCTTGCTTGTTCAGTGCTGCAATAGTCTTCGGACCTACCACACCATCAGCAAGTACACCCAGCTTCGCCTGTGGTATCTTTATTCCGTATACTCCTGAAGCCCATACCCAGTCGACCAAGCAGTTAGCGATTGACTGGTCTTTAATGGCATCAGCTTGCCACTTATTCCAGAAGTTTTTACGCATAATCATCTTAGCGTCATCAAGGGTTATAGCCTTCAAGTCCTCAACGTCGATATCTCCGTCTCTATCCTTGTCGTACCCTTGCATCTTCCAAGTACCTATCGTAACACCATACTTCGTCGCTCCTCCTCTATCTACAGGATCGTTACCGTAAACGCCTTCATAACTGAAAATGAAAGGTGCTAATACATCTAATTTTGCCATACTCTTTTATCTCCTATTCTTTTGTTAACTTCGCAACCGCTGCCATACCTGCAGGAATACCGATTAAATACGGATAAATATCCTGCCACCATTGAGGCTCAACGGCGTTACCGGCTACCAATGCGACATGAATAGCAAGTGCAACACCGCTAAAGATAGAGCTTACATAGATAATTCTCTTGAAAAAGAAAGGTGTCGTTGCTTTCCATCTTTCTTTTAATGATTTTAGACGCTTCAAAAGTCACCTCCTTTCTGCATTCCCGGTCTGTCCATTTTTACATCGTTAAGGTGCGTAACCTTAACATTAATCTCGTCGAGCTTTTCCTTAATATCCTTCATATCATCCTGCGATTTCCTGTTATTCTCATTATATAACAGATGGTCGTTATTAACCTGCACTTCCAAGATAGATATGCGAGAATTAAGCTGTACCCACGCTCCGACAAACGCTACTACCACGGTTCCTAATACACCTAAAAGTGTATTCCTTATTCCTCTATCCATAGTCTTCATGTCATTAATATTACTGCCAGTATCATTCCAGCAAATGCACCTGTTCCGTCTGCGAGCAAGTCCTTCATATCGAACTGCTCGCCATCGCAAAAATCCCATGTCTCCTTGACGATACCAGCAATGACTGCTACCAGTGCTCCAATCATCACGGCAAGCCAGATATTATGGTGAAATACCACCATGTCAAGCCGTGTTGCTATGAGCACAAAAAACACACAAACAACGAAGTGTAGAACCTTATCTACATCTTTCGCTAACCATTCAAATAACTTTCTCATTCCCATAACGATATAATTAATATAATATATGCTGTCGCCTCTGCCCAGAATGTTATATCACTTCTCTTTTTTTTCTTTAGCAACCCAGAGAGTATATAAACTACGACAGGCATCCAGCCGAACAAAAGAATAGGGTTGATAATACCTACTATGATTTGAGCTACTATGCAAAAACCGAAACCTCCAATATTATGTAATGTCGTTGCTTCCGTACGAAAATAAGGTGACGCTGCAACAGCCCATAATCCTAACATACAGATAAAACCGAGGAACTTCCATACCTCTGGCAACTTTTCAAATAGAACTGGAGATAATAATAGCATCTCCACTCCAAAGAACGTTGTAAACATCCAAGATGGTAGGATATAGGAAATCGACGAAACAGAAACTAATGCTTTTCCACTCTTCAATCTCGCTAACGCTGCGTATACTACAGCTATCATTACGGCAATCGATAAAATTATACTACTCATTGTACACGAATTTTTCCCAGTTAATACTATCTTTTTCCTCCCATCCTTCTTGTAAGCATTTCTGTACGAAAGCCATTGCACCAGAATAGAATGCCATAAATTCTTCGAGAGTTTCAAAAACTTCATATTCGGCATTATCTACCGTTCCCAGTTTTAACTTTACAGGTAACGTTTTTCCCTTTGTCTGTACGGCTAAATCAAAAGCAGCCTTATAGTTGAATTGATTTTCCATCGAAAGCCATACCTGCTTATCATTATATCGATATCCAGATAATATCTTCAAGTCGACAGCATCGTTAATGATAGCTGTTATCTCATCCTTCAACTCTTCCAGCGTTGGCTTATAGCGGTATTGTTTACGATAATTATATCCGTTATCGCCGTCAGTGCCGTATCCGAAACGTGCCTCATACTTATTCCTCCCTATTTTATAAAGCCCGTCCTGACGCTCTTTTGCGCCGTATACTTTTTCAAAATTCATAACCTCTTATCATTAAGTGAACATATAACGAACCTTGCCTCTATCATAAGTCTCCGATTTTATAACCGTTTCAAAAGGTAGTTCTCCCATCGATTGTATTTTCTCCAGATACCACAGCTGTTGTTTGTCAGCCGTGAAATATTTACCCATTTCCCCATCATCATACTGGAAAGAAACTACTGTCCTCGGACCATTCTCCGTTGTTACATCTTTCTCAAAGTCTACTACTCGGATATGGATATTAGTAAGAGTACGTAGGCTAACCTGCTTACCTCCGAACCTCTTTTTACCATCCTCTGCTACATATTGTAGCCCAAGCTCTTTAAACGTCTTCATATATCTACCAGTTAATTGTTTGTATAGGTTGCAGCAATCACCCCATTTTGCCATACCTTTGAAAGATCCGATTATTTCCCTTCTCCTTTTCCGGCTTTTTACTTTGGATAGTTTTCTTGCAGCCTTTTGTTTTGTTCTCTTCCTTAATCTCGAATGGGTACAATAGTTTATATAACCGAGGAAATCTAATCCAACCCTCGTAGGTCTTACAGCCTCATCTGGTTTAATCTTCAAACCCAGCTTCGCCGCTTCTTTGTGGATGATAGTACACCATTTCCAAAGCCTCCTTTTGCTGTTAGAAAGTAAAACGATGTCATCACAATACCTATAGTAATATCTTACATGCTCATTTTCTTTCATTCTATGATCAAGCCTACTTAACAGAATGTTCCCAAAACACTGTGAGGAACGTAAACCAATAGATAAGCCAGAAGGCATGAGATTTATAAAGCTATCTAATATCGGTAATAATTGTTTGTCTTTTATGTACCTTCTTACTACCTTCTTCATTTGCTTTTGGTCAATGCTCTGGTAGAACTTCTTAATATCACATTTATAGTAATATTTCGTCCCTTCAAAGTCATGCCCTATATCACTTCTTACTTTTCTAAACAGCTTATGCATTCCTCTTCCTTTTATGCTCGCTGCTGAGGTGTTAATAGTAGTCGGATAGACATACTTTTCAACGACTCTCATAATGGCATTACAACCTATTCTATCAACGACCGTAGGAGATTGTATGAGCCTTTTCTTCGGTCCATCTTGTACCCAAAATTCTTCATAATTCTCTACATGAAAAGTACCATCTCTAATCCTTTCTGTCAGAACCTCAAGAATACTGGAACGTTTCTTTTCGTAGTGCTCCTTTCTTTTCGGTTTCAACCCTCCGACAACCTCATCAAAAGCATTGCCCATATTTGTAGCATCTATTATCTGAGGTATTATATTTCCATATCTTTTCATAATGATTATTTTCCTTCGTTTCGCAATCGTTAAGGTTTTCCGTTATCGTACTCATCTATCATAGATTGCACCCTTTGATGTTTCGGTTTTCCAGTTTCCTGCTATTACCGAGGCTCCGTTCCCTCATCCTCTGCTTTCCTCCAATTCATAGAAGTATGCCGTAGAGATGATTATATCTTTAGATTGCAAGACGGGCACCAACGTTCGTATTCGAATTCGTAGAAGCGTCATACGCATTCGCATAAACGAGACCTCCATTCGCATTCGCATTGTTACAAGCACGCAACACACACCGCCTAAAGGAACTTCCGCCTTTCTTTGGTCAGTCTGGAGATGGCGCACCACCTCCAGACCTCCTCGCTTTTCGTTTTACTCTTCGCTATCGATTTCGCTTTCGTTTTCCATCACTCCGTCGAAGGCAAGACGGGCACCAACGTACGTATACGAAACCGTAGAAGCGTCATACGCACTCGCATAAACGAGACCTCCACTCGCACTCGCACTGTAACAAGCACGCAACACACACCGCCCCTTTGCATGTGAATATGCTTGTTGTGCAGCATATCCTGTTGAGAAAGCATTTCTATCTGTAGAGAATGATGAGGCTATCACATCACAGAACCTGCCGTGCTTTAGTCGAGTGATATTAAAGCCAGAGCTATTAATACCTTGCACAACTCTTTCCGCCTTTGCCTTCTCATCATAGATATGCCATTTAGCATCAGTAGGCATCGTGTTATCGTTATCTGGTTTCTTTGCAGCCTTCCAAGCAGCAAATGAAGATACGTTTACACCGACATTATCCATGACCTCCCACATACAAGCGATGAACCCTTCAAGCCCCCATACTTTATTTGGCATATTATTAGCGTTCCCATATACCGTATCGGCTTTTCCTATAGCGTCCTGTCTTCCTGTAGTATAGTCAGAACCACATCCGAAACCATATATCCTCTGATCATCTCTGTTACCATAGTAGCATTTCGATAATATTGCCATAATCTTTGATTGCTCATAGCTTATCGAATGATAACCTTTTCCACGTTGTCTGCACAAGTTAAGAAGGTCTTGATACGTGTAGTTAAGTGCCCCTAAAGGCATATTGGTAGGGTTTCCTTCTATATCGTATAACCATTCATCAGAGGTCTTCCCTGTACCATTACCTCTTCTTGTTTGCTTACCGCTCACAGAACGAATTAAGCCTAAATCGTCTATAGTTCCTCCGTAGATACCTATAAGTTCCGCTTTATGCTCAACCCATCCTGGTTCGATTGCTTCAATATCTTCACTATCTACAGATAATACGATATGGTCTTCGTCGTTTAACCCACGTAGACAAGTGAAGTATAGATACTTAGCACCAGAAGGAACGGAATTATAAATATAGTCTCCGTTCTCATTCTTAAAATCGAGTGGACTACCAGAGATACCAGTAATTGCAAGTACATGCTTTTCTACAATTCTCTCGTTACCATCAACGAATACTGCACAATATGTAGCGTTATTCAAACCAATATATCGAGCCTGCTTCATGCCTTCTACATCAAGCCTGTATGTCGCACATGAAGACAGATCGCCCAGACATTCATCGTTAAATTGTACCCCTACATTCGCCTTTGAGCTTATAACACCTTTCGCATCAGCATATAGGCACTCGCTTAATAGCGGCTGGCTCTTTTTAGTGAATGTTGTCTCTGGCTCTTCTCTGTTAGAGCTTAATAGGGTATGTTTCTCCTGCGATTTGAAGTCGTTAATACCCTTATACCAGAAGTGCGGAATAAACATGAAGCAATCATACTGTTCACCGAGTGAATCCTTATTGTCAAAAGCACTGCCATCAGCAAACTTTGTATAGTCACTCTCACTAATCTTAGTGAGGTGCATCTTTCCGTTTGCTTTGTTGAATTTTCCCTTTACGGGCACACTCTTCTTTCTTATCTTTAGTATGTGACCACTTGCTACATAGTCTTTACTGAAATCATAACCAGTAGAATTATCCACATTCGTTATATTTTCCGTATCTTCTACATTGTCAAATTCTTTGTAATCGCTATAAGCCTGCTGCTTAATAGATAGTAATGGTAGCGAAGTCCTCCATCCTTCTAACGTCGTATCATCAGTGTACCTCGTCAAACGATAGATACCCGATAATACAGGCTGTGCGCTTACAGACAACGTGGCATCAATTCCTTGTAGGTTAAGGCTCTTCAACTTCTCCAGCTCGTTTCCATCTCCAGATGTCTTTATGCCTGTAATTCTTACGTATTTTAACGATGTATTAGTAGCGCCTACACACTTCATCATTAATGCCCACTGGTCTATCTTCTCACATCCTTCTACTACCAATGTCTCAATACTACCAGAATTTTCTAATACTATACCTGTATTAGTTAATTTTGGCAGATAGCGTAAAACGAGCTTCTTATAAGTTGCCGGTACTTCCAATCTTTCAATATTACCAGCCTCGGCGACATTTATCTTTGTCAGCTGTGACCCAGTAGCCTGTACCCTCTTCAAACGTGGGCAATAACGAGCATCGATAGTTGTAATAGCGGTGTTACGCACATCTAATACCTCCAAGAACGGGAGGTTACCGAGCGCAAGATTGGTAAGATACCCCTCGTTGTTATTTTGCAGTTTATAATTAGCTCCACCGATAACCAGCTCCTTTACCAAAGTAAGTGCGGAAATATCCCACGAAGCAGGGGACGGTGTACAGCCGCTTATATCCAACATCTCCAGCTTATCTGCTCCGAACACATATAACATCGTACCGCTACCTGTATTAGTCATTCCTGATTGTAGCGTATAAGTCTGACCGGCTTTCAAATAACAGCTATCTGTCGCAACGTTTGCACGGTCTACACCGATACCAAAATAACCATCTTTAGCTGCTCTTATCTTCACGCTTACCAGTTTACCAGTAGCACGCATAGATACTACAGAGCTATATAGGTCGCCTGTCTGATAAAATCCATCTCGGAATAAGAACCTTGTTTTGATAAAGTCTTTCAATCTCTGAATAGATAGACCATGTAAAGCGTAGAAGTAATTAGCCGTAGCCTTGCTATGCTCAATATACTTACGCTCCCCGTCAAACGAGCTAACCACCTTCGGCCACTTCATCAGTCGGTCGGTAATCCAATACTTTACAAGACCAGCATACGAGAATGGTACAAGTCCATCCTTAGTCGTTAACTTACGCATTTCCTGTGCTACAGAACGCATCGTAATAGTATTCTGCCCCTTATCATCGAGCCAGAACCCATCGTTACCTACAGCAGCATTCTGGACGAATAGCACGCTATCATGTCCTTGATATACTCCTGCCTCATCGTTATTCGGGTCAAGCAGTGCCGGAATAGTTAATCCGCAGTCATTATCACTACCGAGAATGGTATCACCATCGTAAAGGTGGTTAAGATACATTCTTACGATACCATCTCTGTCGAGATAAAAGCCTACCATCATATTCTTGCTTCTCTGGTCTACAGCAGCGAGATAGTCGGTAAATATATGATAGCAAAGAACCGAATACACATTAGCTACTGTATGTAGCTCCTGCTTCCATTTCTTTAATCGATTTGCCTTAGTGCCAGTAACATTATTACCACCTAAAGAAATAGTACCATCATTCTCTGTCAAATGTTGGTTACAATCTTGACAAAAACGCAACCATCTATACAGCTGATACGGAACTTTCTTTCCCTTCTTGTACAGAGAATTAAGATCGTCGTTATCTGGGTATCGACTTTCAAAATATTGCATCCAGATAGGTTTGCCTTCTGTGTCAAGCGTTAGCATATCATCTACGCTATTCACACCTTGAAACCAGTCTAAAGCGTCATATTTCAATAGTTCGTAATTCTCTACAGGGTTAACAACATCGCCAGTTATGACCCACTTAGAGCCGTTATACAACATCGTACCTGTAGTTTCTCTCCATCCTCCGTTCTCTTGCTTATGGAACACTTTGTATTTTGGTCCGCAGAACTCGCTTACAACAACGACATCGAAAGTCTTCGTTTTCTTTTCATCAGAATAGAATACCCACTGGTTTTTGTCCTGTCCGTTCAAAAAGACTTCTAAAGATTGATTCTTTCCCGCTACAAGCTCGTAAAAGTCTCCATAGTTAAGACATTCCTTGTTATATCCTGCAACGCCTTCAAAGCCGTAAATCTTAGCGTCTCCTTTATCCTCGTTCCAGTTTCCTTTCGCATGGAAATATCCATAACTTGGCGAAGTCGCATCTGGGCTAAATCTGTCTGTACGGAAAAATGCGCAAGGAATAGAACAGATAGAGCTGTTAATAGTATACTTAGTAGTACCATTAAAAGCCATCTGTGCAGGTGTAATATAATTCGCTCCAAGTTCTCTTTGTATATCGTTATACAGATTTGTCGAAGCACCATTATTCGCACCTCCGCTCTCCGAGTAGTCAACCTTCACCGTAACAATATTAGTAGGCAAAGAAGTGTCGAGAATTTGTATTTTACCTTTCGCCGCATTTGTAAGACATTCGTTATACTTTTCCAACTCCTTACCGCTAAATTCATCTGCGGTGTGGAGTAGGGTAATGACTGCCGTCTTAAACTTCATCTTAATGTTCTTTATCGGTCTCTTAGACGAGGTTGTTCCCTGGTTCGTCGTAGGAACTCCAATAGCTTTGAAGTCTTGCCATGGACGGTCTGGGAAATAAGCATATACATCGTATGTCCTCTTAGTCTTCTTATCTCCATCCAAGCCCTCCAGATATTCTGGATAATTATCCTTTGCTTCATTATCTGCTGTGTCTTTATTCTTGCAAAGAACAAAGTAAGGTATACCGATATCATACAGCTTTTTCGCCAGCGGTCTATTCTTCGTCGTATTCTCCGCTGTAACAGAACCCATTACATCGTTGAATCCGTACTCTGTTATCATCGCATCGGTATCTACCATAGTAAGAAGGTAGTTGTTAAACTCCTGTTCAAAACCAAAGTAGGTTCTCCAAGCCTTGATATTATACAGATACAAGTCTCCTTGAGTTCCATCGAATATCACCTCTGCATTATGAGCAATCAAAGAACCTGCCGTATAATAACATGCTCCTACTTCTTCGCCATCAAAGTACATCTTTGCTACACCGATACCAGTATAAGGCGCAACTGTAGCAGGCTCGATAATTATAGCTACATTAGTCCTCTCATTATCATCGAGAGCAGCTGTAATCGTATGTGCTACCGTCTTCCCGTCATCAAAGGTAAATACCACATTCTTTCCGTCAACCCAGAAACCAAATCCATTCTTTACGCACGAAATCAACTTTGCATCATCTTCTGCTATATTCTTCTTCATCAGAGTGAACTGAACCGCCATTCCATTCTGCTCTGTAGCAGCATCGTTAAAGGGGCTATAATGGAGCTTTCCTGTAGCATTTTCTGCAATTCTTAAAGCCATATTACCCTCTGCTACAATCGTACCGAAATTATCCGATACAAAGCCATTCGTAGACCAGTTAACACCTTCTACGTCTAATCCTACACCTGCATCACTGATAGTATGATCCGACTCTGTATTAGAACGGCTTGAGAAATCAAGACTAAACTGTCTTTGTGTCTTTACCTCCTCAATAGCTAACATAGTTCCGAGAATACGAAAATTCGCTCTCTGGCTTGCTACTTCTCCGCTCTCAACTACAACACCGAGTGTAACGCTTCCATCTATCTTTGCATCGGTTACCTTCTTTGTGAAGGTGTATGTCTGTGAACGATAAGATACACGCTGAGCCTCTTTCTCTTCGCCGATAAATACTTCTGCTGTTGGTGCGGTATTCTGACCATCATATACAGCATAATCGACTGATATAGTCTCGTAGAGCTTCTTTACGCCTTCTTCTCCTTCACTATACCATCGTGTCGCTACTATAGGTGTTTTATTCCCTTCTTCGACTACCATAATAGCTGTGTGAAGGTAATTTCCAATAACTCCAGTACCGACAGCACCATTTTCTCGACTGCCTATATCTTCTCCATGTATTCGAATTGGGTATGCTCCATGTGTAAGAGTTTCGCCACCACCCAAGACGTTAATCGGGTTGAAACTTACAGGATGTGAGTAGGTATCTAATACCGTTGCTTCTCCAAGTTTCTGCCATCTTCCAGAAAGATATATCTCCGTAGTTACTAATATACCCTTATCGCTCGCATTGTTAGCGAACTTATACATTTGTAAGGACTTTACACCGCCACCAACATTTAGTACCGTATTAGTGGTGTAATTAAGTGTCTGAACGCTTTCTATCGTTACGTCTACCGCATTAACATTGGTGTTCTTGCTCCCAGAATGTTCGCTATCGTCATAAGCTACAAGTTGGAAACGTCTTGCACCAGCCTTAGTAAAGTATGAACTTACATCAATCTGAAAGTCGAACGTCTCACCATCTGCACTCGAAGACTTATTCACATTCAAAGTCTCCAATACTTGCTTTGTATCTCTATCGATAAGCTCTAATCTTTCGATATTATTTGTTACCTCCTTGGTCCCCTGCATCTGTACCGACCTAATAGAGGCTTCCATGACTACAGAACCGCCTGCCTTAACATACATAGGAGACTTTTTGAAGAGGATAGATACTACCGTTCCTCCACCTCCTCCAGAACCAGTGCCTACTGCAAATGAAACCTCGTCGCCTAATCCGTCACCATCTGCATTTGTCATTTGCATTTTTACAACACCTTTTTCTTCGGTGTTTACCTTTAATGTAGTCGGTATCAGCGCATGAGCCCCACCAGTAGAAAAGGCGTCTTTTCCATTAGCTTCCGTCTTATCCTTTATCTTCTGTACTCCACCTCCTGCGCCAAAGTCTTTCCACAAAGCAATCTCGGAAAAATCGTTCAGTTCGCCCTGAAATTGCTTCGTCTCCATCTTATTAGCTGATACACTATAGCTAATAATAAGACCTTTCTTCGCATACGTTACTCCTGTTTTTTCTTGGCAATAGAGCAAAGAGGCAAGAGCCGTTTCCAAAGTATAGAAGTCTCCGACCTTGTTTTGCTTTGGCAGGCTATCGATAATAACCATTGTCTCGCTACCAGCTGCGAGGCTTCCAAAGTCCTTCCAATTTTCAATGTTTACCCAGTTATTCTCTGTAACCGTCTTTCCGATATACTGAAAAGTCTTCCAAGTACCTGCGCTTAGTTCAAACGAAAGAATAAGACCTGATAAAGCCTTCTTTGCTCTCCAAGCAGCATGTACTGCACTGATACTCTGATTGTCAGTATCACACAGCACATAATATCCGCTGATAGGAACCTCGTTTGTCGCATTAAAGATACTTGCTGGCACATCATTCTTTAGGCTTTTGTCTTCCAGCTTCTTAACACGGACGTTTATTGCATCAAGAAGAGATGTAAGGGTGCTATCATCCTTTACTCCTCCAAGAAACGCAATGACCTCGTTAAAGCTCTCTATCGCTTGGCTTGTATTCTTACCTGTCAAGGTTTCTATTTGCCCCTGCAAGGCTGTTATAAGCCCCTGCAGAGCCTCATCCTTGGTACTTCTATTCGTACTTTCATCCTGCAATCCCTTCTGGAGATTAGCAAGGGTATTCTGCAAAGAAGTAATACTTTCGTCCCTTGCTCCATCTGCACCTTTATTGCTATTAACACTATCCAACAGCTGTGCGATAAGGTCTGCTGCGTCCTGCAAAGCACCTCCCACACGTCCTGCGGTGTTCTCTCCAACTGCGGTGGCATTTGCCACCAAGTTAGCCTTTGTTCTTAAATCATTTATTGTTGCCATTACTCACCGATTGAATGAATCCTTACTCTTGTTCCTCTTATAGGCTTTACGTTATCTCCTTCTACACACTTCAAGTATGCCAGGCATGAACCCAGATACTTCTCTGCCACCTCCATTGCATCATTGTACATTCTCACCCTGTTTTTATCATCCTCTCTGGACGCATAACTATCGTTGTGCTGCATTAAACCAGTTCTGGTGAGCAATCCTCCATCTGACATCACCATCTTAGCGTAGACGAAATAAGAAAGGGCTAATCGTATGCCTGAACATTTCCTTAATGTCCCCTCCTTATCTTCATATTCTCCGCCTTCAAGAAGTATGTTTTTTACATCTTGCGTATTTTCTTGCAAAGCCTTGAAACGTACCAGACCAATAGCCGGAATAATATATATATCTTCGCATTCGCGAATAAACGTGTTAACTTCTCCATCATCAATATGTTTTGACGTCGGTCGAGCAAGTTCCTTAAAGCTCTCAACCGTTATTAAATGCTCATTCTCCATTAGATTTATCGTTTTTGTCAGCAGAGATATATTTTAACGGTTTGATAGAGAAATCCTGCGGTATCATCTTATCATACCAGTTAGCGAATAGCATCGTAAAGGCTCTTTCGATAAATCTCTGTTCGTTCGTTACCTCTCCTGCATAGTATTCATACGCATCACGCATAACATCACCAGAAAAACCCAACTTACCGATACGAATAGAATAGAATAATTCCTGGTGAAACTGCGAATAAATTCTTTCTACTACACTCTCATCAGTTACTGTAAACTCCTTATCAAAGTTTCGTGCTGGGAACTGAACGACCTTCGGCTCGTCTTCTCCATTCTCGAGTTCAACCACCATAATTTTTGAGCCCCTCGTATCTCCTTGGAACTGCCTCAAGTCCTCATCAGAAATCATCTTTTGCTCGACTTCCTTTCCGTTTTCATCAACATTCGGCAATCCCTTCTTCGTTACCAACATGCAGGCTACGAGAAAATTATTACGGACATTTCGGTATTTGATATTTCCCAACCCTTCATCGGTCGAAATCTCCGTAATAACAGCATCATAGATAGGCGTTGGATATTGATATTTCCCATCGATAGATAACCATAACACTTGCCCTTTATAATTATCTATTCCTCCGCAATCTTCTATCTGTCTCATCACTACCAGCGGATCGGGGTTAAATACAGGAAAACGAGTTATATTCTTATCGATGACCATCTGCTTTTGCCCGTTCTTAGTTTTCTCTCCCTTCCAGTCAATATGCGTAAGGATATGAGCAACTACACCAGCATCGTCTGTTTCCTCTAATCTACATTGCTCAAAGGGCAGGTAGTTAACCTCCGTTACCTGCCCCAGAACATTGTAATTAATATGAAGAGCGAGCCCACCAAAGCGTGTGAGGTCTCCCGCTACACTTTTCAGAAGGTCATCCATAGTTACACCATCTCGATTTATTTTCCATTCAGAGAAAGCCTCGTTGTTAAATCCGTAACCTTCTACAAATTTCTCATAACGAGATAAGCATAACTTTGCGGTACCAGACGCATTGGTAATATCCACAATATTCTGTGGATAAAGATTATCACTACCATAGCGTTGCATCTTAAAGCGTAGCTCGTAATTTACCTCTACACGCTTCTGTGGTTTCTTTGCTGTCTTTACATTCATTTTCGCTCTTCTTTCGTATCGTTACTTCTCGCCGTCTCCAGCATTCGGATCGTCTTCTGGAACCTTCTGGAACAAGTCTTCATTATCTGGGAACTGCTCCAGATAATTCTTTGCAACCTCATCAGTAAGGTTATCATTCGTGAATACCTTACCACCCATAAATGTCGGGCAATTGATAATCGCACCAGCTCTCAATCTGTAATTTGATTTTTCTGCCATCTTTCCGTATTTTTTAATGTAATGATAAATTTCTATAAGCCCATCATGGTAACACTGTTGGCACGAAGTGGGTACAAAAGTCTTTCCTGTTACTTCGTAGTAAAGGTATTCTATCGTAGACTTATCAGAAGATCCGAAAGGGGCATCAAAGCGCCCTTTCAGTTCCTCTATCGTCTTATTTACTTCGGCCAGCTCCATTTATCCAGCTTCTGTTAGTAAACTCTTAAACTGCGTTTCAGTAGTCTTTGAGTCCGTATTAAAGTAGAACAAAGCAGCCTTAGGCGCACTTGTTTCCTGCAAGGTCACAAGCCAGCCACCGTCTGTATCTTCGCTATACTTATCACTCTCTATAGCAGTAGCACGCAAGCCCTGGTAATATCCATATACTTGATACTCTGCCTTGCCACCTTCTCCCTTATGCACATTCTTAGTAATGAGCACGAATGAGCCGTTTGCAAGCCCGTCAATGATGTTCTGAGCAACGTCTGGACCATTATCAAGCACGGCAATAGAAATCTCGTTTGTGAACGTATTTCTGTACGTTCCAGTGGCTAACGAAATCTTTGTGCCTGTGAAAGGTTTGCTACCCTGCTGTACAACAGGATAGCCTTTCTTTCCGCTCTTCAAAATAAGGGTCTTCAACATATTCTTGAAACTCTCATCAAATACACTCTTAGAGAAATCAACATCCGCACGATTACAGATAACTGCATCGGCTTCCAAACCTTTTACGATAGGGTTCTCGCAATTCTGCTCGATACCCTTACTGATAATACTATCGCAAATTCCTGCCATAATTCAATCCTCCATTAATAAGCAGCGTGGAACATGTCATCCTCGAGAATCTGTGTACCGATACGACCAGTAGCATAGATATAGTTTCTGCGCTCCTTCTTATCGAACCAGATATCGAGGTCTGAAATCAAGCCGTCGGCATCAGTACCAACCTGCAACTGATTGATATTAGCATACACAGCACGATAAGGCTTGTTAAGCATGGTGCCTGTATTCTCGTATGCCATGATAAAGCGGTCCCAGATAGATACACGTACCAACGTAACACCATTGTACTTCGCAACATCCACACCGTCGAAAATTTTCTCCCATGGCATGATGTTCTGATAACACTTCTTAATATCATAAGTAAGTGCGTCAGCCAAGCCCTTAGTAAGTAAGATAACAGCACCGCTATCAGCAGAGATACGACTGTCTGCATCCATCAACATATTGTCAAGGATACCAGTCGCAACACCCTTACCGAGGATAGCCTTCTTCTGGTCGACAAACGTTGTCTTGCTGTTAGCTTCAATAGCTGTAAGCTGATTAGATTTAGAAGTACACTGCGTGAAGATACGCTTAAACAGACCATCACACGTGGTGAAGAGTTCCGTCTTTGTGCCAGTGGTAAGAGTACCACCGCCTGCAATATCTTTAGCAGCTGTATCACCGAACCAACCAAAACGCCAAATCATACGCTTCAACTGACGCTCCAGAGCAGGACGAAGGATATATGTCATAAACTCGGTACTTGTCAAATCTCCAACCGGTGTACCAGTCTTCAATGTGTACTCTGCAATAGTACCCTGCAAGCTCTCATAACAGATTTTGATAGGTACTTGCCAGTCTCCGAGTGCCCAACGCTTCTGAGAATTAGCAATGCCAACCTCGTTATAAGTAGGGTCACAACCGCTACCTTTGATACCTACATCATCCATCTCACCGAGGAAAGCTACTGGGTCGCCATTCTTTACCTTCATAAGGTGGGTAAAGCGCTGGAAATCCTCATCTTGGTCAATACTCAATGGGATAACCTCTTTGAGGTCTGTAACATCTTTCGGATTGACCGAAATGTTTTCAAAAAATTTTGTCATCTTCTTTTCTCCTTATTATTTTACTTCTTGTTCTTGTAACTCCCATTTTTACGGGCGTTAATCTCCTTTCTCATAGGTGATTCGTCCTCCTGACCCTCTGCTTTCTTCGAAGCATTCGTGCCCTCTGGCTTTCTTGGCTCTGGTTTATAGCTTGAAGAGATGTTCGCCAGAGCTTTCTCTCCTCCTGCAATTTTTACAGCATTGAGGATACGTAAATCCTCTTGTGTCTTTGCCATAGCCTCTGCCTGCTTACGTGCATTTTCTGAGCTCTCCAGCTTCTCCTGTAACTCCTTCACTTCATTTTCCAACTCAGCGACACGTTTCTCCAGATCCGAGCCTTCTCCTCCTTCATCGCCTCCACTTGAAGATGTCTTAATGTCGGTGATAACGCCATCGTTCACGACGATAGTCTTACCGTCTGGCATCTCAAACGTACCATCAGGACTTGCTTTGTCGCCAATCTGCGGCTCGCCATCCTCTCTCTCTACGGTCAACGTCTGCCCATCACTCGTGGACAAATCCAGACCTTTTGCCAGCTCTTCAATGTTCTTCAAACCCAGCTTCGCCAGCGCACGGTCAAGTAAAGAGGCTTTAACCTCTACTTTCTCATTCTTTTCTGCCATTTTATTCTCTTTTTTGTTGTTAAACACTAACCCTTGCTTCTTGGCTGAAGCTGGGGCGATTATCTCTCCAATTAAACCGAGTTCCATAGCCCTGTCAACTCCGATATACTTATCTTCATCCATCAGTGCCTGCATCTCTTCTTTATTACATTCGCAACGCTCTACATACAAATTGAGCATCTTTTCTTGTGTCTCTTTCAGATCCGAAGCTGCCTTCTCCAATTCTGCTGCCGTAAGAGTATCACCCAGAGCATAAGCTGGCACCCACGGATTGTGCACACATATCTGAGCATTCTTATAGGCTCTTCGTCTTTCCTTTGGTGCTGCCATCAAGATAACTGTAGCCATAGACGCAGCATTACCTTCTACTGTACAGGTAATATCTTTGCCTGTTGCTCTCAATCTGTCGTAAATGCCCCAGCCTTCAACTACTGAACCACCATCACAATGTATTCGTACATCTATAGAATTATCACCTTTTGGAATAGCCTCGCAAAACTCGTCTACATCCTTGAAACATACTCCTTCGGCTTCTCCGAAGTACTTGCAAAAATTCTTCTCATTCTCGGTTTGAATGTCATTGAATATCTTTAGAACTGCCATAATAGATTTTATTTCTGTACAAATTTACTTTATAATTATAAAGATTTCCTTTATTCGTCTTTATCTTTACTCTCATATCGTGCGACAAATAAAAACAGGGTGTTCTATCTTCGCAGACAAAACACCCTTACTAATTAATCTAAACGTATGAAATTATCTTATTTTTTGTGTCATCCTCTTTACAACTCGATACACTGTAGCCTCGCTACACTCATACTGCTGACTTAGATAGTAGACAACATAACCAACTTTATGACCTTCTTTTTTTAGCCTCATATACTCTTTGTACATTTCCAAGTACTTAACATCCTTAGCGTCTACATCGTTACTCATCAGAACGAAGAGCAAACTTTCTGCCGTCTTTAATAATTCATATTGTGTCATAGCTATTTTATTTTATCGTTGCAACTCTTTCTATCGCCTTAACTCTTCCTGCAGTATTGTTTATCTCTTCAACACTTACTACTGGTCTCGGTGCCATTGTCATACCTCTTGCTACAGCTCGTGCCAGAAACTCCTCGCCTATCTGTGCACCGCTTCCAGCGTATGACATTATAGGTACTCCTCCTCCTATCTGGTTAAATGCCGATAGGGCAGGGGCGAACATTCTTGTAGCTGAAGCTGTCATAACACTCTCTCCGTTGGACAGCTGTGCTGGTATGCTATCGCTCGTTTCACTTCCCGGACCAGTCACTAAACCACCAGTAGCGAACTTTGCAGATTTAACCGTTTTAACAGCCGAAGCTACATTTGCAAGGATAGTAGTCACTGTAGTTGCAATAGCAGCTATATTGCTCGGGAAAGGTACGCTTTGAGCCTGCTTAATACCTTGTGCAAGAGCTACACCAGTGTTTATCGCTATCTCCGCTAAAGCAAGAACCTTTGACGCTCTCGCCATTCCTTTACTCTGCTCTCCGAAAGCCTCTGCTACCTGTTGAGTAGCTCCTATCATTCCTGCAATAGCTTCATATTTACCTCTCTCTATTTCAACCTCTTTATCGCTAACAGCTTTCTTCGCCTGCTGATAGTCCTCTTCTAATTGCAGCTTACGAAGATTAAAGGCTTCTATCGTCTCTCCTTCTTTCTGCTGTGCTGCTTCCAGTAAGGCTTGCTTCTCATCCATCTGCAATCGTAACACTCCCAGCTCGTCTGCTCCATTAGAATCGATTTGCGTCTGCAATATCTGAGATTTATATCTGTCTTCTATTGCCTTTGTCTGTTCCTCCAGCAGCTTGTTATGGTAATCCTTGTAAGCCTGCTGTTCTTGCGCATAATACTTCTCATTAATCGATGCGAGTAGCTTATTCTTTTCCTCTTCGCTCATTACCTGTTTATTTGCTGCATCAAGCTCTAATTCGTAGGCTGCCTTAATATTCCTTATCTTTAGCTGATACTCTTCCTTAGAGCCTTTCTCTACAGCTGCCAGCATATTCTGGATATACGTCTGCTCTCTCTTTATAGCCTCATCTTTAACTTGCTGGTCAAATTCTGATAACTTCTTTTGCTTTACTTGCTCCAGCAGTGATATTTGAGCATATAGAGCTTTCTTTGCGTTCAACGTCAAGCCCTTTTCTGTCTTCAATCTACGCTGTACATCCTCTATCTGCCTATCATACTGCACCTCGATAGCTTTTCTCCTCTGTTCGTCCGTTTGTTCTATAAGTTGGCTTAACAAGTCTTCTGCCTTCCTTATAGCCTCGGCTTCCTTCTTCGCCATCTCCTCGGCTGATATCGTCTTTTCCTTCTTCGTTTTCTTCTTCTTATCTTTCTTCTTTTTCTTATCTCCTCCAAGTCCTTTGCCAGTTCTTGGCGTTTCATCAGAACCACTCTTATCACTTCCTTCTTCTACAACATAAGCAGGTATCTCGATATGATGTATTTTACTATTCTTTAAGACGTTATTAATCGTGTCAACTCCATTCTGTGCAAACTCTTTAGCAAAGCTCTTAATATCTCCGAAACCTTCCTTAATACTCTTAACGAAACCACCACCTATCGTGTTAAAGCCTTTCTTAATCTTATCAAACGATAGTGTTACAATACCTTCTACTATCTCGGCAAGTCCTTTCAGTTGCGAGCCTACATTCTTTACTGCATCTATAATCAGATTAAACACCAGCTTTACCGTTGTCCATAACTGCTTAAAGTTACTTACAATAGCTTGTACGCCTGCACGTACTATCATACTCTCGTTATACAGGTCGATAAAGTAGTTAATAACATTGATTACACCCTTCAACAACTTAGTAATGCCTTGTATTGTTAGTATCTTCACATTCGCCAGCATACTACCAAAGCCTTTATCGCTCATATCGAACATAGCGGCTAACGTCTTATTCAGTTCCTCGTTAGCTTCTTTCTGTTCGTTCATCTTCTTGCCATACTCTCCAGTAGTTTTTTTCAGCTTCTCGAGGTCGACATTCATAGTATCTAACTGCTCTATCATCTTCAAGCCAGCATTCGCACCCTGCTTTCCGAAGACATCCTTTAAGACTGCACCCACTTCCTGAGAGTTCTGCGGGAACTCCTTTAACTTCGTGCTTATCATCTTAATTACATCATAGGTCGATTTTGATCCGCTTACCAAATCTGCCTCGACCTTCTTAGAGCTGATACCGATACCTTCCAAAGCCTCAACCGTCTTTGTAGACATCTCACGTATCTTCTTGCTTCCCATCTGGATAAGTGCCATACCACTATCACTAAAGATACCGCTTCTCGTCTGCTGAATAGTAGCTACAAGTTCCTTTCCAGATATACTTGCATCGTGAAAAGCAGGGGCGTACTGCTTAATCTTAGCAAGCATATCGCCGTTAAGGTCTGCGCCTGCTTGGAAACCATCATTAATTATCTTCAACGCCTGCCCAGTATCATAGCCGTATTGAGTTGTAAGCACATCGACAGCCTCCAGAACCTCCTTGTAGTCCTTGCCGTATGTATCTGCCGTTGCTTGTATCTCATCTCTTACCGCTTTCAGATTATCTCCAGTAAGTCCGAGGAACTCTCTCGTTAATCTCGTACTCTCCAGTATGCCCTTATTATAGTCAAAGAACCACTTAAACGCTACACCAGCCCCTGCAATGCCAGCCAGTGCGAGAAATACAGGGTTCGACATAAAGCCCATAAGCGTAGACCCGAAAGCCTTTGCACTTGTTATCGCTCCATCAAATACACCAGATAGCCCCTTCCCATTTGAAGCCATCTGCATAATAGAATTAGCGAAGTTGTTATTAACGCCAAGTGCCGACTTAATGCTCTCCTCATAGTTACCGACGTTCCTATAGAACCTTTGCGTTTCCGCCTCTGCCTCCTTTAATTTATCGGTAATTTCGTTTATATGCTTCTTTAACTCCTGTCCCTTTGCTCCCTTACGTTCAGCCTCCGAAAGGCTGTCATACGCCTTTGTGGCGTTGCTTAACTCTGCACGTAAAGACCTTAAAGAGCCTTCCTGCTCCTTCTCCGTCTTGATGTTATTCTGTACTTCCTTCGATAGCTCCCTGACGGTGCCCTTATAGTCCTTTACCTGCTCACCAATAGCAGTAATGGTTGTGGCATACTCATCATAGGTAATCTTGCCGTTCTTGAAGTCATCTTTTAACTTATTCTCCGTCTCCGATAACTCCTGTAGCTTCTCTTTGTATCTGAGAATGCCATATATAGCGTCCTCGTACTTTACTTTGATATTTAATATCTTCTCTTCTTCTGTACTCATAGCTTTATCTTTTACTCAAACACTAATTGTAACATCGTAACCTCCGCAATACCATTGCTTGAAGACCGTATTTCTGTTACCGCAAAGTAAGCACCGTACTGCGCAAGATACACTGGTATAGTTTCGTCGAAATTAAGCAGCTCTATATCTCGCATTAATATCTTCTCCTTAATTACCTTTGGCTGCTGTAGGGTACGTGCTACATCCTTATACTTATCATCCAGAATATCCTGCATGTTGATATCGAAGTAAGCTGCCGCTAATCCTTCTCCATCCGCACGCAGCCTTAATATTCTGTCCTTACATGCCGCATAAGAAGGCTCTTTTGTTTTTTCTATCTCGTCCTTTTTCCCTTCTCCTCGCTTATCTCCAAACGCAGAACCATCCTTTGTGCTTTTATCGAATTCTACCTTGTACATAGGCACTGAATTTCCATCAGTAGCAGCAAACGGGAATTCGTACATTACTTTCTCGACATCAAGGGTTTCGTTGTTTATTTTCAGATCGCCATCATAATGACCTTTTACCGTGTCATCAGCTTTCCACTTATAGCGGTTATGCTGCCCATAGTTCTCAACCTTATAATTGAGTTCAGAAGGCTTATTCTCGCTTGTAGGTGCAATAATCTTATTCGTCCAGTCTATTGCCTCATCTCTACGCTTCCATATCTTAGATAGCGGTGCAAGCCTAACGATACCATCTTCTGTTATCTGTAACGGGAAAGAGCCTGTAATAGCTGTTAGGAACTTCACAAAGTCGATAACCTTTATCTTTGGTAGGTTATAAGCAATGGGAAAGAAACCACCGTCTGGGACGTTCTCTCCCTTAGATATCGTAGCCTTGATAGTTCCTTCTAACACCTTCATGTTAGGAAAATTTGTAGCATCCACCCAGTCAAACGTAATGGTACTTCCTTTCACTACTTCTATCTTTCCATAACCAGCATTGTTAAATCGACATTCACCCCTATACCCCTTTGGAACTACAACAGAAAAGACATCTCGCTTCTCTCCTATATCGTAGACCTCCTGCTGCTCTCCTTTCGTTATCGTCATTCTTAACATGCATCCGCTTCTGAAATTGTACCTATCATTCTCTCCGCCTCCCCAGTGGTTAGCAGTCCCGACAGGCTTTATCCTTCCTCCAAGCTCGAAAGACCATTCAGCAGATATATCGAATATCAATGTAGCATCAGTTGTAACGGTAATAGCAGTTACTCTGCTTCCGCTTTGCTCTCCAATTACACTACTCGTTCCAGTTACATTCAATGTCATCCGCCCCTGCTGCCTGCTCATAGGGTCAAAAGTACCACTAAAAGCCCCTTCAGATGTTAACTCGTTTGCCTTACGATTGATGAGAGGTAACACAAGGGTATTAATATATTCCTGCGCCTCTTCATGGAAACGAAAATCTACTCCCGTCTGTGACTTGATGAGTGAAAGCACAAAAGGAACACGTACAACAGGGTGAAGGAGTGGCAAACCTTTCCTATTAGGGTCTCTTTGACCACCAAATGACATCCTATATTCAAACCATGTCTTTTTATTTCCGTCTCGTCTACCTCCTGGCGAAACCATGGATAAACCAGTCCGCCACGTTAAATCTTCCTCTTCCTCATATCTCCATACATTATAACCTGCATAGAAGTATGGCTTTTCCTTCACATCCTCGAACTTCTCTACTTCATTTGCTAAGTTATATAATATCTTATCATTACTCTTCAAGTCATTGAGTGTCGTCCCTTTACTTATTAGGCTACTAAATTGTGAGAATAGCCCCCAGACGATACACACCTCTATAGCCGTATCAGTAACCTGTAGTATCGTTAACCTTCCGTTCTTGATTATCTCTACACCATTACGAAAATAACGTGCTGTGTGCATTAAGTACGGATAGTTATTCCTTGCCTGAACAAGATCCGAATGCTTTAATATCGTTTGGTTTCTTACCGTCTTTGGTAACTTTACCGTATAAGTGCTATTAGATACTATCTGCGAAACATCACGAAACAGATTACTCTTAATATCCATCGTGATTTTCGTAGTGTCATCAATATCCACTAACTCGCCATCTATATATAATCTTTCGTCATTCATAGCTTATAACTTTTGAATAGTTACGTCTGGCATCATTATACTACATATAAAGTCCTGTAGAACTGCTTTCGCTTTCGTATAAGAGCCTGAAACAATAGTTACAGGCATCCACTTCGGCTCGTCATTCTTGTAGCCTACGAACAAATCTACGCACGGACTTGTAGCAATGTCGAAAAGCATATCCCACGTATCACTATCTACCAATGGGGCGCACACTGGTATCGTGTCTTCTCTGCTCATTCTCTGCTGCCTACCCGTATAACCTTGATATCCGTAATTCATATCATAAGATAGAAGGTTGTTGCGCATAAATGCGCCATCACTCGTCACCTTCCGAGCCTCATCCCCTGGCTTAAAGAGATAGTAGCAGTAGAACCCATGCCTATTTATCCAACGCAGATAATATCCCTCGTCGTAATCATCAATTATATCTATACGTATCTTCTCTGTCTTCGTGCCTACATTACTATACCTAAATGTCATATCAAAGGTGTTATCAAACGTCACCTCGGCAAAAGCTCCAGTACAATCGCTTAGTAGGTAGAACCTCTTAGCGTCTTCTGTATTCTTTAGCGGGATATTCCATACTCCCTGCTCTGGCAGGTTAACGAACTTATCTGCTACACCATCCTTACTGAACATGATAGAGCCACCACCAGCAGCATATACACCAACCGTAAAAGGAAAGCCACGGAACCAAGTAAGGGTACGATAGCTATTATACACCTCTTGACCTCCTATCTTCAACGCTCCCCAGATATAGAATACTTCAAACGTATATTCTACCGTTGTACTTGCCTCATCACTCTTCGTAGCCGTCACTGAGAAAGAAACCCTTTTACCCATAGCCGTCTGCCTTTCTTGATTATAGTCGACATCACTAAATGCTAAAGTATCAAAGAAGGTTTGCACGTACTCCCTTACATCGGCGTAACATCTTCCTTTCATCGCCTCCATCCAGATAGTCTCCTTCTTTTCTCCTGCACGTATATCTATAGTCATCTTTACCAGCTCATCTCCAGACGCTACGAGCAAGCAAGGGTTAAACGCAAAACCTATCTCATCGGGGTACGACAACGTAACCCCATTATTTGTTATCTCTCTCATACATCAACATTGTTTAGCTTAATACTTTCCACTTCTAATTTGAGCAGCTCTACAATACGGCTTTGTATTCTTTCTATTGCTGCCGGTATAACGTTCGAGTATATATCATCTCTTCCGCCCTTACGAAACAGCCTTGTACCTTCTCTTTTTATCTTCCTCGCTATCAGAAAGGAAAGCGAAAGATTACCCCTTTCTTGCGGCGTGTATTTATGTGGTCTATCCGTCTTATATGGTATCGGCGTTGCACTTATACCTTTATCCGTCATCCACTCTCTGATGATACTCTGAAAGCCCTGAGGAACTTTGCCCGGCTTTCTACCAGTTTCCAATGTACCAAAGGGCAAACGACCATATAATGTGCCTTCCTCCTCTGTGACTTCTATACGTAGACTTGCTGCCGTCCTTCCACTGGCTTTCTGTCCAGCCCCTACATGCTGAGCTATGATTTTCGCCTTCAGTGCTTCCAGCTCCTCCGTCAGCACAACACTAACTGCACCCTTTATCATAAGCAAACCCCCTGTAACTCTTTCAATGTCAACTCAACACACACACCAGTAAAGTATGCGCTGGCACTCTCCAGTATCGTAGTATACTTAACACTCCCATCTATAGGTTCGAAGTAACGGCTTTTATTCATAGCCGTTATAAAGCTCGCTGCACTCTCCTTCATAGCGCTATACACCTTCTCATTGTCTTCTCCGTTTGCATCACGTGTAACCTTATCAACGAAAGCGAGCATACAATCTTCTCTATCCTTTACCGTTCCACGGTTAAACAGCAGATGACCACCTACAGGCAACACACACACTATAGCAGGCAGGGAAACTCTATCTATCTGCTCTGCTGCTCCGTTCCAGTCTTCAAATACATAGCTAAAGTTCGGGAACTTCTCTTTCGCTATATCTCGTATCTTACTTTCTATGCTCATCTTCGTATACCTTTTGTAGTTTCTTTCTGTAATCGTTTGTTCTCTTATCCATGTCAAGGCACTTATATACACGCCCCCATGGCACCTTTGTCACTTCCTCATGATCCGTTATACCCATTCTGAGTGCATACCAGTCTATCAGACCGAAGATACCAAAATTTAACTGGTTAATACCTGCCCTTATCTCCTCGTCACTTGGTTGGCTCTTTGCTTTATCGAATAGCTCGTTAATCGTCTTTACCTTACCAAGTACCCAGCCAACGAAACGAACGACCTCTACGGCAAAACAATCATCTACTTTCTTCGCCTCCATTCCTAACAGCACTTTGCACACTCTATAGAAGAGTTCCGCACCTGTCTTGCAGTCACTCATCTGTACCATCTGCCCTAACGTCATATCATCAAGGCTTGAAGGCGTGCGCACATTACCTACCTTCATCGGTCGTGTACACTTCTCCAGCTCCAGCCCTTCAATATCCTTGCTGAATGAAGCTATTATCATCCAGTGTTTGAATTTCTTTCCCTCTCTCATTCTTAATCAAGATTTATAACGTGCGCCTTCGGTCCTCCAACTCTTCTGACATTAAGCCTCATCAAGCCAAAGTACCTCGTTGCGTCGATAGCGTGGTTAAACTTATCAACAGGGGTATTCGTTTTCTTACCGTCTCTGTCCTTTTTCCATTTGTAGCTTTGTAGTTCCTCAATCAAGCCAGATGAACGCCGTGTAACGTTCCATTTGTAGCGATGGAGTATGTCAATACCTACTGTTATGCTATCTCCTCCTTTCACCGTCGGGACAACCCACAACCCAGCGTTACGAAGCTCGACTATACTCTTAGGCTCTGCACTATCTGCGATTATCTGATCTGCCTTCGTTAACCCTGCTTCCTTTGCCTTCTCTGCTATCATAGGGTTCGTTAACCCAGTTTCGTAAATTACTCCATCCGTCCACAACTCACCGTGCGCAATAACACAATGTACCAAAGCCGTTGGATCGTTAGTGAAACCAAAGTCCAACCCATAACCCTGCATCTTCCAACTCTCACGCTCTGGCAGCCTGTCAACGATACGAAAGTTAGGAAAGATAACCCCTGATAGCTTACCTGTCAAGCCACGTGCATATACCTTCCATAGCTCTTTATCTTCTATACTCTCGATGCGCTCGTGCTCCTCCTTCGTTAAGAATGGGTTTCCTCTGTGGTCTGAGATAATCATCTTCACGCCTTCACGTCCTTTCACTTCATTATGCGCCCAGAACCTCTCCGAAGGGTTATAGTCTATCCATATCTTCTTACGTGTACGAATAGCCAACTGCCAGTATATCTCATAGCCTATACCATTCGCCTCGTTAACGAATAGATAGTCACGCTTACCGTTCTTTGCGTCTTGCTCGTCCTTGTAACTCTTAAATTCAATTACAGAACCATTCCTACACTGCAAGTAATGTCCGCTCTCGTGCATATCAAAGTAACCAGCCAGCCAGTCCGAACCAGCTAATATTGTCTTTGCATCACGAAGTGCACCTACCTTCAAGTTCGGCAAATCTTGACCTACTACCGTCGTTATACTACCAGCCTCCAGCAATGCAACATAAAGAAGTACCTGCATAATCGTGTATGTCTTTCCAGAAGACGTGCCCCCCTGGTTAATATACACTCTTGCAGTCTTTTCTGTGTTCGCTCGAAACAACGGTCCTATAACCTTAAACGGCATTATCATACATCGACCTCGCTTTCATCGCTAACAGGCTCTACACCTGTATCGATAAACCCTATCTGTATCTTATTATCGACATCAGCCTTAACATCGATATAGTTTTGATTAATAGCCCTTCTTTCCTCTTCTGTGCATATCATTCTATATAGACTTAACAACTCGGCAGCCTTACCACTTATGCGCAGCTTCAAACGAATGTAACGCTTAACCTTTACCCTGTTAGTATTTATCAGCGCCAACAATTCGTTATACTTGTCAGAACCTTTCGGCCACCAACTATAAAATGTAGGTTTCGATATAGGAAGTTCAGCTACCACATCGTCGAGAAACAATATATTATCATCCCCTTCTATAACGTTCTTAGCCTGCTCGTATATCTTTTTCTTATCCTTCTCCTTGTACATCTTTTTAGTCGTAAAATTCGTTAAACAATCCCTTTATCTCTCTTCGGCTCATTTGTAAATGGATAATCCTCTGGATAGGTGTCCCAAGCTATATTATTACGCTCTCCCTTCATTAGTTTTGGAGCGAGATACTTATAATCAATCCTGTGGTGTATTCTGTTTCCATTCATTACCTGTCTTTCTGCTCTTATGGCAGATGGGTATTGAATAGGCGTAACCATAGCCTTGTTATATAGATTGCATTCGTTATATAGATCCGTTAAACCTCCTTTAGCTGTGGCGGATATAGTCTGCTGTAAGGTTATACCATCAGCCAACGAGCCAGTAAACAAGCCTTCATTAAGCACTCCAGCGAATTGCGAGGTGTCATTGTCTTGCACGCCTCTTTCTCCACGATAGATAAACCTTGTATCATAAAACGTTACGTTCATAACTTTCCGCCTCATCATCGCCAGGTACATACCTCCGTAGAAGTCTCCTGTTTGCGACACCCCAAACAGACCTATTCTATACCGCCTCATCATCGCTGCCACCATATCAAACGTTTTCTTTACCGTCTCGCCAGAGGCATTATGCACCCATACACCCTTTACTCGAAACTGAAAGTCTTTGGTGTCATCATCCATTACAACATACTGCTCGATACCTTTTTTCTTCGCGTAGTCCTGAAACATATTACGAGCCTGTCCAGCACTTCGTCTGGAAACGCTCGCTCGATGTACATAGTCGAACCTCTTTCGTGCCTCTGTCATATCAAAGACCACCAAATGAAAGCCGTACTGCTTCGCTACCGCCTTATACCTCTCTCTATCGTCTGCCTCATCATCTACAAAAACGTAAACATGCTGCATATCGTAGTCTATCTTTTCCAGATACCTAACTGTTTTCAGATTATCCGCTCTGTGATATGACGGTATAAATACATCAATCATCCTTCGCCCTCCATTTCATTTGTAATCTCCGCATTGAGTATTCGTAGCATTTCGTCCTCGATAAAGCCCTGTTCGCCATTATCGACCAGAACCAACCGCAAACGCTCTATAGCCTTCTTCTCTTCCTCCGTGGCGTTGAACGCATAGTAATTAGCCACACTTTCAAAATCTATCTTAATGAAACGATAAGCAAAGAATTTCAAAACCTCCCTTTGTTTATCTGTCAAGTCGTATTCTTTCAGAGCCTGCAACTTCGCATTGAACTTATCCAAGTTCACACACTCCTCCAGCTTTAACGTAGGCTTTTCTTTTGGCTCATAGTAACATGAGTTATATTGCAGTTTACTTAACTCTTCCGTCTTACTCTTCAAAGGCTCCTTGACATTATAGACCTCTAACACCTCTTTGTCGAGTTCTTCTTTCATCTTCACATAGTCGAGGTCTATATTCTCTTGTGCTGTTTTATTGTCAGCCAAAGCCATCTCTCGCCCCTTCTCTGAATTCAGCGACAAATCCGTGCGCTTTACAGCAATAACCTTTGTTCCGTCCGTCTCAACGATAACAACGTCATTTATGCCCAGTTCCTTTGCCGTTTCCTGCGTCTTGTTACCAGCAATTATATTGTTATCCTTATCCAGAAGGATTGACCGACCAAGCCCCAAAGTCTCGATACTGTGCTTCATCATTATAGCACCTCTCTTCGTGCCTTTATTGAAGTTTTTATCATCCTGCTTTAAGGAATCGATATTGGTTTCTGTTATCTTTTCAGCCATATATTAAAATCTTTATAAATATAAAGTAAATTACGTTACAAAGATAATGAAAATCTTTATAAATATCAAGTAATTACAGATAAAAAGAAAGTTCTCTTTATCCGCATAGCTCTCTTTGCAAACTATCACGCAAAAATGGGGGTGCAACATCACTGCTACACCCCCACCAGAAAGCAACAAGGAATTTAATTATTTTTTTTCTGCCTCTCTAAAGCAGAAATCTGCCCATAGTTCCTTAAAATAAACGCCTGCGTGTTTCGCTTTTTCTTCGCTCTCGAAGGCAAGACGGGCACCAACGAGCGTACCCGAATACGTAGAAGCGACACACGCATACGCACAAACGAGACCCCCAAACGCAGACGCATTGTAACAAGCACGCAACACACACCGCTGCTTTTTCTCTTCGGTAAAACGGCTATATTCTTCTTCTGTGAAGAGATAGTACCATGGATAATACCTCCATTCGTTTTCTGTGAACTTCGGTTCCCATCCTTCATTGATAGCTGCTGTTATAATTCTTAGCTTAATATAGGCTAACGTATCCGCACCAAGCAGTCCTATAAAAGCATTCTCTACACCATCGCTTGCCATACTTAGCGCATCGTAATAACCCTCAACAAGTGCATTGTTACAACCACCCAAAGCTGTACATGCATCATCGAAAGTCTTTATATCTTTCCATGACGTTTCTTGCTCCTTTAGCGTAAAGTCAAATATAGACCTCTTCATCTCTGGGGCTTCTTCAACATTAGCAAGAACCGCCTTTTGAGCATCTTCTTTTGTCTCATACATTCCAAATCTCTTGCCATCACAAGCATACTCAACTACATACATTGTTTTCATACGTTTTTTTGTTTTATAAGTTAAAATAATAATGGTTGTTTATATCTTAGAACTCTATTCGTTGCCAACTTATAGAACTCTTTTTTTATTTCAAAGCCATAACCTCGTCTTCCAGTATTAGCTGCTGCCAATAGAGTAGAACCAGAACCAGCACACGGATCGATAACTACATCCCCCTTATCTGTGAATATCTCTATAAGCCTCTCAAGCAGTGGTACTGGCTTCTGTGTCGGATGTACCTTTGGCGTTGTGGAATCTTGTACCCAGTCAAAGCAGTTAAATATCATCTGCCCTTCATTCCTGAATTTCGGCAACTTATCACGATATAGTATCAAACCATATTCGCAGTTGCCAACGACCTTCATATTAGCTTTCAGAACCTGCGCTGAGAACTTCTTACGAAAGACCAGATTAATATAGTTATTAAAACCGTACTTCTTTCCAAGCTCTATGTACTTAAACTGCTGTTCGAACTCGCAAAACAACAGCATACAAGGTGCTTGGTTTCTCTCTTTAGGCTCTTTCCGTAACATCTGTGAACAGAAGTGCATAAACTCTGCAGGGCGAAAGTCCTTATCAGTATCGAAAAACTCCTTACCTGCAAGTGCGCTTTCTCCGTTCTTGTTGTCTCCTCCTTCATACCAAGCAGGGTTGCTCGCATAGGCATTTTTACCCAGATTATAAGGTGGGTCTGCAATAATCATCTGTGCTTTTGGCAAGCCGTATACCTTGAAGTTCTGGAAATGGTCGTTAAATAATTCTATATTTTTCATCTTATTTTATGCTATTTTGCCGTACAAGCCGTTTTTCTTAGTAAAGGCATATACTTTATAACCATGTTAACGATAGCGTCGTGTTGAGCCGTTCTGCCATTACAGACCGCTCTCGACTGTATAACCTTCCATGATTTGGTATTTACCTCGATAGTCTCTAATCTCTTTCCTTTCTTGTCTTTTGCAGACAATATAAGGCTGTCCGGATGTCTCTCTTCGTCATAGTAACCCATAGCAAATACGCAATGGTGCATCGCCTTACCTTCTTCCGCAAACTCCCTTACGCTATGTAAAGGCTCTATCCTTATATCCTTATCTCCGAAAGATAGTCCAGCAAAGTTTTTCATCCTCTCCTTGTATAGCTTATCTTGCTTTTCAATTTCCTTTGCTTTACGTTCCATCTCTTTCTCTGCCTCTATCTTATTCTTTTTCTCCAGCAGCTTATCATGTGCTGCCTTTAAGTCGACAGGGCAAACGTACTTCGCATTATGTGTATCAAGATTAAAGTATCGTAGTAACTCCAAATAGTCCATATAAAGGCTGCCATCCTCTACGATATACTTGTTTCTCTCACAGATACGCACAGCGTGTTGCCACTGAGTGCGGTCTTTTAACCGACCTCCAGCGTGCTGCCAAAAACCTAATATGCCATACTGTCTCTGCTTTACCAGTTCCTCGACAAAGGCATCATCCATTCTGATTAACGACTTCATTAAAGGGATAATATCTATCTCTTTCTCTTTCAGTATATCCATCGTCCAGCCATTTCTCTTCAGTAGCTTTGTTACCGAACCACGAGCATACATATAGTTACCAGTTATATCGAACATGTCTTCATAAGCGATATAACTAACACTTGCGTTATGTCGCTTTATGCTCATCTCGCTGTTATAATCCCAGCTAAAATGAAACATACTTCTCGAATAGTCCAGACCGATTATAGTCTCCTTTCCCGTTTCTCCTATCCAGTTCTGCCATAACTCCACACAATCATACATCGTACTACTATTTCTGTAGTTGCACCTTCTTACATTAAATGTCCTTATCACTTGATAACCCTTATATGCCTGAAATAGAGTAAAGTATCTTGAAGTATTGCCCTTGGTCTTGGTTGGCCTGTAATAAACTAACTTTAGTTTCTTTCCACACTCTGGACACTCGTAGCCGTTCTCGCAGCCAAGAGCGACCCCTAATAACGAGCTTGATAGTCTCGAACTGTGTCCACAGCACTGACACCACACCCAGCCGTTTTTCTTATACAAACCTATATCTTCGAAACAATGTTCATAAGCATATCTCTTTGCTGCTTCGCTGATAGGCTTAAGTTGCTTAGAGAGCTGTAGTACGTGCTTCTGCTCCTTCGTCCTTGGTTTCATAGTCTCTTTCGTTTGGTTCGTAATTATCATTGCAGTGCAATAGATTTAATCCACACTCTATCGTCGGACCTGTATCAACCGAATGTGTACAGGTCTCGCACAACCCCCAGTATTTATCTTCCATCAGTATTGCCCTCCGAATAAATCTCCCATTATCGCTGCTTCTTTCTCTTGCTTCTCCTTTGCAGCTTGTAGCCTCTTCTCTTTGGCTTTCCTTTCTCGCTCTCTCTGTTCTTCTTCCAACTTACGCTCGAAGTTCTTCTGTGCCTTCTTCATAGCTTCCTGCTTCTGCTCCTCTGTCAAGTCCACATGAGTATCTACAACGACACGAGATACACTATTAGCCTTGCTTCCTGGGTCTTTCAGTTCAGCCTCATCGATAAAGTGCTTTGCCATTCCGTAAATCTCTTCATCAGTCCAGCCGCTTTGTCTCGTCTTACTAACTTCCGAAAGGATATAGTTACAAACAGCCTCGGGTGTCTTCTCTGGCTGCTCCTGCATCCTCTTGGCAAATTCTTGATCCGCATCGGCTTCCTTTTTCAAGTACTCCTCGATACGCTTGATAAATAAATTCGTTGCTTTCATATTCCTTATTGTTTTGTTACGTATTTCAATGTATCCTCGTCTTTCCGTTTCTCTAAGCGTCTCCCAGTCCGTACCTTCTACAAGTACCTGCCATTCGGCATTTACCGTCATACACTTCGGAAACTTAAAACGTTCTTGTATCTTTCTAATAGTAGCTATGTCTCTTATCTTATAATAGACTACGATAAAGTACATCATCACTATCCGGCTACTTTGTGGTTATTCTTTCTCTTTTTTATCTCGGTGTATTCTTCATAGCTAACTGCATTCTTTCTGTCCTCTTCCATCTTCCTCTCTCGCTCTCTTTGCTCTATCTTTTCTATGATTTGGTTCCTCTCGTCAAAGAAGGTGCGCAAAGCTCGCATAATTCTTACAGCATCTATGCACCCGTACATCTCTCCGTAGTCTCCGTATTTCAATCGCTGAAAGAATAACATCAACTCGGATAGCTTCAAGAAGTAATACCGACTTAGTATCATCTTAGACATCTCTCGAACTACTCCTAACGTCGCTTTGTTTTCTTCCTTCACTCCGACAAAGTTCTGATAGTCGTTCAGCTCTATAATTAACCAGTCAATAGAGACCTGCTCTCCATAATCTCTGCTTACTTCTGCAAGCGTTGGGGCTTTACCGTTAACGCACCTTTCTGGATAAGAATAACATCTCGATTGAAAAGAAGGGTTATACTTCTCCAGTAGCTCTCGTGCCTCCTCTTTGCTTTTACTTATAGTGAGACATGACTTCGTCGATGACCTCTTTATTTCGTGCCTCTCTCTTTGCAGTATTTGTGTCACTGTTTCTACCATACTCTTTGCCTTTTCCGTTTCCGTTCGTTAGCCATCTATTAACCATGCTATCGATACGCTTTATTTTTTGCCCTCCAGTGGTTACCCAGCCCTGGGCGTCATAGTAATAATAAAAGTTCTTTGCCTCCTCTTCACTCATACCCTTATCGGTACATATCTTTAGCACCTCTTCCAGCGTCGGTGTCGTAGGCTCTATTTTCTTAATCGGTTTTGATTTTTTTCTTTTCTCCTCCTTGAATAGTAGGTTAGCCTCAACCTGCTTCTGCACTTTCTTAATTTTCGGTTTAGGCTTTTCAGCCTCCTTCTTCGTCGGGTGCATAGCTTCGTAAAGTTCCATGTCTATTATATAAGATGGCTGCCTCCGTCCATTCCCAGCCTCATAGGCTATTATATTGTTCTCAATAAGACGTTTGCGTGCCGTTATTATCGTTTTAATATTCATTCCTAATAAAGTACACAACATTTCATTTTGAACCTCGCAACGGGTCGGGAAACCTACTATCTTAAAGTATCTCAATATACCGAACCAAAGAGCTATCTGGTAGCTATCCAGCCTCAACGCCTGAACACGCCCCCAGAACCATTCTATACGCTCCTCGTAACTCATGCCTCGATATATTCCTTGATAGCCTTTTGGAACTCCTCCAACGAATGGCACACTACGTATTTGTTTTTCATACGCTTTGCAAGTTTCTCGTATTCTCTCTGGCTCTGTGACTGCTTACCTACAGGCGTCTTCATCTCAATACATAGCGAAGCATAACCACCCATAGGAACTTGAAGTATAAGATCGGCTACACCAGACCTTACGCCCTCGTCTTTCATTATCTTTGCAGTCCATGCGTTTCTTGCTCCTCCATTAGGAACAGCAAAAAACAATGGTTCGATACTCGGATAAGTCTTCCTGAACCACTCTACACACTGCTTTTGTATCTGACTTTCTGTTAACGGTTTCATAATTAGTATTCTCCCCTGAACATATCGAAGGCGGCATCTAACAACATCTGCTGCGTGTTAACCTTCTTTTCTTCTACATTATCAATCGTACCAGTTACTCCGTTGGCTATATCCTTCTTCGTCTGTATGAGTTGATACATATACTCGTCTATCGTCTCCTTTCCCAACAAGTATGTACAGGTAACAGCATTCTTTTGCCCGTTTCTGTGCGCTCTGTCCTCCGCTTGACAACAATCTGAATAAGTCCAAGGGAACTCGATAAACAACACATTAGAGGCTGCTGTAAGCGTTAAGCCTGTACCACCGCTTCGATAGTTTAAGATAATCAGTTTCGTATCTGGGTCCTGTTGGAAAGCATCAACACTTCGTTGCTTTGCTCTGTCATCATCATCACCCGTAACCGTAACAGCCTTTGGGAACTCCTCTTTAAGTTCCTGTACAACCTGCTTTAGAAAGCAGAACACAATCAGTTTTTCGCCTCCGTCTATAGTGTTATGGATGATGTCAATAGCTGCCTTAATCTTTCCTTTTGATGATATCTGCTTTAATATACCCATCTTTACCATTACAGCCCCTCGAATAGCTCTCTGTATCTTATCATCATCTGCCTTCTTGAACTCTCTTAGATACTGGATAACATCTCGTTTTGCCTCGTTGTACTCCTTCCTATTCTCAATATCAACTAACAGATACGAACGTGTCTTGTCTGGTAGCCATTTCAAAACGTCTTTCTTTTGCCTTCTGAAAAAACAAAACTTATTCAAATAGTAGTTAAGTTCCTTTAGGTGGCTTGATTGATTCTCGCCTGCGCAATATCTTTCTTTGAACTTCGTATATCCTCCGAAGTCCTCCAGACGCTCCATAATATTAAGCTGCTGTATAAGGTCGGTATTATTGTTCACTACAGGTGTACCTGTCAACTCCAGTACAAACTCTTTACCCTTAGCAATACCCTGCACGAATTTACTTTGCTGTGTCTTGCTTGATTTGCATTTATGGCTTTCGTCAATGATGACAGACTTAAATAGATTTATCCTCTCGTCAAATTCAACACTCTTTAGCGTAAATCGTTGCTGGCTCTTTACTCTCTTAACAAAGTACTTCTTTAAACTCTCATAGTTCGTAATGAATACCTTTGCTAAAGGTTCTCCTGCGTTATTGCGTGACTGCCAAAATAGCTGCCATGTATTTCTATTGGCGTCGCTTAGTATTACAGCTTGCACACCTCCGAACTTCTTAAACTCTCTCTGCCAGTTTACTTTCAGTGACGCTGGACATATTACCAGTGCTGGCCATGCCCCGCTCGCTGTCATCGTACCAATAGCCTGTGCCGTCTTTCCAAGTCCCGGCTCGTCTCCCATTATGCACCTTTTCTTCTCCAGTGCGTATGCTATACCTTCCTTCTGGTATTCGTATGGTTCAAGCGTCATATTATGCTCTACTTCCAGCTTCGGCATCTCTGGTATCTCGTAGCTCTCTACTGGCTCCTCATCTTTCAACCACTGGACACTATTGCATAGATGGCGTTGTACAGCCCAGTCTGCCATTAGCCTTAAATAGTTCTCATCAGTAGGCGAGACTTCCCAAAATTTACCGTCAGCCCTATAGCGAGCTGACGGTATTCTTTTCACACATGCCACCAATAAAGGCTGGTAATTAAAAACGACCTTGTAGCAGTTAGGAGTTAAGGTAAACGTCATTATATTTAGACGCATCATAAATCTTTAAGCTACTTCTGTTTTCTTTTTCCTTCCTTTCTTCTTTCCTGTAGCGTGCACCTCAATAGATACCTGTGGTACTTCTCCAGCCTCAACACCTGCAAACGGATCGCCTGCTTCATCGAAATTTAATTCGCCTTGTTTCAAGCCCCATTTACGCTCATTAACGTACTGCTCAGCTTCATACCTCACATTGTCGATAGCTAAAGATAACTCTGACAGATACCTATAATTTTCATCGTCTACTGTGGATATTTTCGGTGCATTTAGGTTCATTACGTCTCCTCGGTCCAGTACACGAGTACCAGTTACAATGACCTCATCGCCACTAAACGTTACAGAACCAACAGACATTCGAGTAAAGATACTCTTTTCCTCCCAGCTTCTTTGCTCCTCCAGTTCTTCCAGAGTGTTATTATACGCCTCTCTCTGTTCTGTCAACATAGCCAGATGGGGAACGAGGGTTTTAATCGCCTCCTTGAAGTCCTTGTGCACAATGTTAGCACCTACCATCGTAATGGTATCTCCATCACGATTAGAATACACCACATTAAGCGTATTCTGCTTTGTTAATTGAATTTTCTTAAAGTCCATTTCACTTGTTTTAATTTAGACATTATATTGCTGATAAAAAGCCTCAAAGTACCTATCATCTGGTATAGGTAGCATTATACCAAGTTCACTTGCTGCATCCGCCTGTATCTTGTTCAAAAACTCTGTCATCTGTGTAGTATTAAGCATAGATGATGTCTCGTACACCTTCTCTACCTTTTCTCCAACTCGGATGACTTTACACAAGAACTTCTTGCAGTAATACATGTAGATGTCATTCTTATCCGTTCCAGTACTATTCTCAATACACTTAAACCACATCCACATTAAATCGTTTTGATTTATCGTTCTTTTCTCACTAACACGCTTCAATATCAGTGAGTAGCTACCATTTTTTAACGTTGAAAAAAGATAGTCGAGATCCGTATCTAACGAAACCCGACCATCTCGCTTCTCAACTTTTACAACTTTCATTAAAATGGTAAATCATCTTCGGGGGCGGGTGGGAACAGTGCACCCGTATTTGGTTGTGTATAGCCTCCCTGTTGGTTGTTAGCTGGTTTCTGCTGTACAGGCTGCTGTGGAACTGTAGCCTGTTGAGGTTGCGTATAACCTCCATAAGGCTGCACAACCCCTTGCCATTGCGGGTCTACATTCTGTGCTGGGGCTGCTCCTACATTCTGCTGTTGCCCCTGTGGTATAGTCATTAATACCATACTATCTGCGACAATATCCGTCGTATACACATCAACCCCTTGCTGGTTCTTATACGTTTTGTAGGTAATCATTCCATCTACGGCTATCTTCATTCCCTTCTTTACGTAATTACCCGCAAAGTCTGCAAGGTTATTCCACGCTACAATACGGTGCCATTGTGTTACCTCTGGTACATCCGTACCATCTTTCTTTTTGTAACCACCAGTAGACGTTGCAAGTGAAATCTGTGCATAATGTACACCTTGTTGCGTCTGCCGTAGTTCGGCATCCTTTCCAACTACGCCTATAAGGCTAACTGAATTCTTACTCCGTGCCATATCATAATACGTTAATCGTTATACTTCCTTTGACTTTTGACACTTTCAAGCACTCTTTGTATACATCCGGGTACATCTTCTTTACCTTTGCCGTATCTATACTCTCACGTGTGCTATCCAGCTTACGAACTATCTGTATTCGTTCGCTTTGCCACTTCTTTACGTTGTGCTCTTCCATGAGATTGTATAAGCCTTCTTTCAGCTCTTTCTTTCTCTCTTCCATCTGCTTTAGCTGGGTTTCGATTTTAATTATCTCGTCCTCGGCATCCTTCAGCGTAGCTGGTAAAGCCTCCTCGATAGGCTCTAATTCTGTAGAAGTCTCTTTAGCTCCGAAATACTTCTCTCTGTATGGTGTTGAATCTTCCTTTGCGAGGTATGCCTTAACTATCTTCTTACAATCAGTTGCACTGATACGGTTAAGTTCCATCAGTTCCGCCTTTCCGTATTGTTCTTTTGGCAGCCAGACAACAAACAATCGTCCAGCCTTCTTGCCCTTGTTACACTTTTCGAACAGATAAGCGTAAATAGCCAACTGCAACGATACATTGTTTTTGTGTATCTTGCTCGTAGTCTTGATGTCAGCCAGCGGATAGCAGCCTTTCTCGTCCTCATCGAAGACAACATCAATACTCGAAGCTATATTCTTTCCATCATCTACGAGATACTCGTTTTCAGCCGTTGTAAGCCCGTTTTCTTTCTTTAGCCTTACATACTCCTTAACCTCTGGCAAATCATCTCCAAAACCGCAATTATCGTATTGCTCGCACTTCTTGTGAATAAGCGAACCATGCTCGGCTGCCTTCTCTAATACAGACTGCGGGATGTCCTTATAGGTGTCTGGGAACATCCACTTGACAATTGCCGTAACACCACTCAATCGTACACCATTCAAAGTGTACGTATGTGCACCTTCATCAAAGATGACAGGGCTTTTCTTTAATTCTATCTTTTTTTTCATCTTACTTCACTCTGATAATTCGTTAATAACATCGCCTAAGTCATTAATATATCTGTTCCCGTATTCATCATCTGCAGGGAAAAGATATGAAAAATCTATATAGTTATTGTTGCATCCATATCCATCTCCAGATGGTGAAAAAGCTAAGCATTCTTTAACCTTGTCATATTCCTCTTTCTCGATCAAAGATGTTACTTCTTTAAGGCGTTTAACAACTTCTATCTTTAGTTTCTCCTTGTACTTGCTTGAAACTAATTTATTTGCTTCTTCATCATTAAAGCCTGCATCTAACAATAGCTCGATAAAGTCTCTACGAAAGTCTTTATGTAATATATTCTTTTCCATAGTTACGCTGCTTTTTCAATTTTCTTTGACTGCTTCGTGCACGCATCAACAAATACAGGGTCTTTCTTTAGACCCGGATAGAGATTATAAGTATCCTCCAGCTCCTTCCGTGTCGTAGCTCTCTTTACTCGGTCGATAGCCTCTGCACGCACATCATCCAACTCGCTCGAGTTACCCCAAGTATAACGTACCTCTCCTTTATCATCCTTGATTTCGATAAAGGATACTCTACGCTGGTCATCATATTCTATAGTCGACACGACAAATCTCGGTTTTGGCTGTCGCTTTCCATTATACCCAGACTTCCATTCGTCTTCCTTTAGGTTAATCCAGACAAATGGACACGTGTAAAGTTCACGACCAATACCCCAGTTAACACAAGCACGCTTAAAAGCATCAGACGCTTGCCCCTTCTCTTTCTCTGTATAGCTTTCGGTTCCTACGTCTTGTTTTGTCACCCACTCGCCATTATCAGATAGCACGGCTACCGTACAGAATAGACTGCCGTTAATCAATTCATGGCTGCGCTTCCATTTTTCCGGTCCGACAACCTCATCAAGTAGCGTCATATCTACTCTCGCATTCTTGTACATTAGAAGGCTGCACCCTTTGCCATCCGTAACTGCTCCGACCCTACACTCTATCTCGTCTGCATGTAAGGTTCTAAAATTTAATTTATCCATACGCTTAATTAATTAAAAATCGTAGGTACGGCGGTATCGAACCGCCCAGACAATCACTTGCCCGCACCCTGCTGCACCTTCCAATACTTCAAAATAAACTAAAAAAAGACTCTCACAAAAGTGAAAGCTATTCGTTTCTCCTGTTTAATCTCCTTACCAGATAGCCTGCACAAAGCGTAGCCCCTGCAGAAATGATTAACGCACCTCCAGCAGCTATCGCAGCAATGATAATACAGATAGCTATCAGATTAACTAATAGCACCGTACCTCTCGTTACTGGCTCTTCCATGATTTTGGTATAGAGTTCGCTCTGCTCGTCAAGCCAACTAACGACCTTGTTTTTATTTATCTTCCTTGTTTTCATTTTGCTCTTGCATATCGTAGGACATCGGCAGCGTTTACCAACCATTTGCCGTTCTGGGCTTCTCCGTTGCCCTTCTCGGCTCTAATCTTTCCAGCAGTGATTAGCCTTTCCAGTCTGGCACGACCTCCTACTATCTTCTCGCTGAACCTCAATCCAAATGTTTTACTATTCATTACTCGCATTATGATCAAGAGCTTTTCACTATCCGTAATCATGTAGTTTCCCATTTCTTGACCTTATTTCAGTTCTCGCACGTCTCGACATCCTACATCTTCGTAAATCTCCTCCGTTGTTCGTTACTTGCAGAACGACGAAAAGCAAACTAAAGAGTATCTCGATACCATGCTTTCGTATCTCCTTGAGGTCAAAGTTTATCTTTAACCTCGCACAAACCATCCACCATAACAGCTCGGTATCTTTCGATATACCAAGTTTCCTGTAGATTGTTTTCTTTTGCGTCTTCACCGTCCAATAGCTTTTGCACAACTTATCGGCTACTTCCTTATCAGAATAGCCTTTGCAGTACTCCAGTATCAGACGGTGTTCTGCTTCAGATAGTACAGCTTTAGGATATTCTGGTGACTTCTACCACCAGCCCCAAAGTCTTCATCTGAAATTTCCATCCTTCACGTCGCTTTATCGCAGAAATACGCCCTGTGGTAACTCTTACCACATCCAGACGCTCTATCGGCCATATTTCCGTATCTCCTACCTTCATTCTCTTTAAGGTAGGCATAACCGGTTTATTCTCTTCTACCATCGCTCAATCAATTTGTTTGTTAACTTCTTAATGTCGTCTACATCCTCCTTCATCTTCTTAATCTTATTAACATTCTTCATCCAGTAATCTTTATAATCATTAGCAGCTTTTTTGTAAGCCTCCGTCAAGTACTCCTGACCTTTTAACTGATTAGTAAGATCGTCAACCTTCTTCTGTAACTCTTCATTCTCTTTCTGTAACTCTGCTACATCAGTAGTCTTTTTCTTTTCTTCCATAACTATTTTGAATTTAATTAATAATACTTGTGACTGGCTGACCTACTACGGTCTGTTTGTGTTACTATTCTTCGCACTATGCTGTCGAGTTCAACGACGCCAGCCTATTTTGTTACTTAGCTCCTTGTTACTTTCTTCCCCGCTGCTTGCCTCGACCCTTATAGGGCTGCTTGCTTCTACGGTTGGCCTCTGCTTCATCGCTATACTTGGATATTATTTCAATCCTGCAATTTACAGCCCCATCAGGCAGGGGAACCGCTACATTATGCGTAGCCTTCGTGGCAAAGGTGGATTCGAACCACCATCGAGCCTCATACTCTTTTGCCTTGGTGATTAAGGCTCACCTCGCCCGATTGTTGTGGTACAATTCTAAACCACCCGCTTTCAGTCATTTTTATTTTTGAGAGATGGCTCAAAGGGTTTCCCCGAAAATCTGTACTCTCTGCGCTGTGGGTGTCTCGGAGTTGAACCAAGTAGCCAGCCTTTAACTGAACACCCTGTATAGTGGTTAATTAGTGTGCGTAATAAGTTACCTTCAACCCCCTTCTTAATTTGCATACGCATTTATCTTGACCTGACTTGTAAGCTCTTTCAATCTGCTTGTTTGCATGCTCTGTTCCTATCAGAAGGATGAGCCCTGAAACTCCTACCAGTTTATCAACCTTCTTGCCTTCCTCCGTATATCCGTAAACTTTAATCTTAAAGTCTCGATTTATCTCTCGTGTGCTGTACTGTAATTTTGTTGCTTTCATAAGAAGTCTTTTAAAGTATGCCCCTTATCGGGGCATATTAGTTTACCTGATAGCATTTCTGAATATTTCACAAGCCTTATTGTTATCAACTCCTAACTTTTTCATTATAAGTTGGATGTACATATCTACATCACTCTTGTTATTGATAAGACCTTTAACAAAATCTGCAAGGATAAAATCTTGCACCATTCTTGTTTTTGCTAACTTTGCTGTAACTTTAATTGCTTTCATATTCAAGTCTTTTTTTTTATTTACCCCGTTTGAGGTATTGTTTATTTTTGTTTGTTTCAAAGTTTATTTGTATCTTTGTTTCAGAATTACAGTGCAAAGATAAGAACAAAAATTATTATTGCAAGAAAAATAATAATAAAAGTTCTTCTATTTAACTCTTATTAAGAATTAAAGTTATTATTATGAACAGAAATGATAGACTTAAAGAAGCTTTTGAGTTCTTACGTAGCAATGGGAAAGTTCATACCCAGAAGGACTTAGCAGTACAAATGGGTGCGACACGCCCAAATGTATCTGGCGCATTTAAGGGTGATCCGAAAATATTAACGGATAATTTTATTAAGCGCTTCAATCATGCCTATGATGATATCTTTAATCTTAATTGGTTGCTTGATGGAGAAGGCGATATGCTGAACATACAAGCAGACGATATAAATAGCATCACACAGATAAATGTAGCACACGAGGATAGACCAAGAGTGTCGCACACAAGCGGACGACCCTATTACAATGTAGACTTTATTGGAGGTTTTGATTTAGTTCTCAACGACCAAACTATCGTACCAGAGTATAACATTGACTTCGCACCATACAATCAAGATGGGGTGGTGTGGTGCAATATCACAGGAAACTCTATGCAACCAAAAATATCACATGGCGATATAATCGCTATTAAAGAAGTCGTAGGCTGGCAGGACTACCTAAGCATGGGAGAGATATACGCTGTCGTGACGGCTAACCACCTACGCACCGTTAAAATTATACGACAAGGCAAGTCAGAAGGTACACTGCGATTCATACCTATCAATACGGCAGAATTTGACGAGCAGGAAGTACCAATCAAGATGATTACACGTGTCTTCGAGGTGCTTGGATGCATGAAAAGGCTATAAATGGCGTATAATCGCTTAAAATAGTAGCAGACACACAAACACCCACAACGTAATAAATAACATCACAACGGCAAAGAAAACCGTATCTATAACAATAAATAATGAAGTTATGGAAGGAAACGAAGTAAGAAAAGCCCTGCAAGATAATCATATTAACCTTGCTTGGCTTGCAGAAGAGTGGGGGATAACCCCGCAGGCTCTATCAGCAAGGCTAAACGTTAAGATGTTTAAGCGCGGATATCTTATAGAGATAACACAGATACTCGGTAAAGACATCTTCGGAATAGGCATAAAAACAGAGCAACAACCAGTACTGAATATCTCGGCTAATTCTACTGCCAGCCTCAACGCTGGTAATTACCCTGTCATCGAGTATGTATCCGTGCCTTACTTCTCTGGGTGTGTAGGTATCCACTATCTAAGATATGACGCTGAGCCGAGATACATGTTTGGCGATACCATCTTCTTACAAGAAGCTACTAACGTCATGCCTGGGCAAATATACCTGTTTTTCACCGGCTCTGATTGGTTCATCCGTAGAGCACTCTTAACTGATAAAAGCGGAACCTACAATCTCGTTGCTCTTAATTCTTACTATCCAGATTACGAGGTTAAGAAAAAAGATATACTACAGATGTACAAGATCGTCGGCACAATTTCACGAGAGCAAACATAAATTTTTCTCGCGCACACGCATATAATAACTATATATTATATTATAAATATATTATATATATAATTTATATAATAAACTATATTAAGAAAGAGAGTATAAGAGAAAGAAAAAGCAGCGTTTCAATACCAAATACGGAACTGAAAGCAGCGTTTCAATACCAAATACGGAACTGAAAGCAGCGTTTCAATACCAAATACGGAACTGAAAGCAGCGTTTCAATACCAAATACGGAACTGAAAGCAGCGTTTCAATACCAAATACGGAACTGAAAGCAGCGTTTCAATAAAACAATTACAATATGAAAAAGTACTTACTTATCTTTATGCTATCAGTCACAAGTATGGCATACGCACAAAAAGCACATCCAGCATACTGCGAGGTTATGGCTTACAACTTCTGGGGTGTTGGAAAAGTTTACATAACTATTGACCTCGGAGCAGAACGCAATGGTACTATATGCGACAATAACCAGAAGCCGGTAAAATTTAATTCTCATATAGACGCACTTAACTATATGGCAAAGTTAGGATGGCGAGTAAAAGATACTTATTTCTTATCTGAATTAAAAGATAAGGTATTACACTTCTTACTTGTTAAAGATGTAATTGATGATTCTCAAATAAGCGAAGGGATATACGTAAAACCAAAGAAGACAAAAGAGCCATATAAACCTGGAAAAGATGGCGATGGTGTCTATTAAAATTCCATCAACTCGCAATAAAACGAATATATCATAAAAAAGATAAGCAGCGTAATAACTTACATATCAGTATATAACATCATTTCACTCGGATAGCCTTCTAAGCTGTGGGTCTTGGGTTCGAATCCCAACGGAATCACTGAGTGTTATAAGAGGAATATCCGCAAGGATGTTCCTTTTTTTTATTTTTATTATCAGAGTGTTTATAGTGTTACAAGCTAAAGTACTGGTGGCATCGATAATAAAGAGGATTTTTTATTAGGCTTATTAATTCTTACTGATAGCTACTTTTATTTACCAATATTTGTTTATCTTTGTTTATTGGATGATATTACTTGTTATACAAATATTGCGGTCTTGTGATTAATATATAGCTAACTTCTCTTTATGAGAATTCCCAGGAACGTACGACGTCTATGTATTAGATGTTTGATATAGAGTCTAATGGAATAAGAGCTGTTTATCATAAAGCTATTGGAGATAGCTTTAATATAAGTCATGAAGGATAATCTGATAGATTCAGATATTTAAGAACAAATAAGATGGTTATGATGGACTGGTATCAAATAAAGAAACATATATATTATACTAATGATGATTATGTAAGAGATATAATTGTTTTTCATCTTAAGAGAGGTGCTATGACAGCTATCTACAACTATATCTGTAAAACCCCTTTCCTCTCTATGGAAGAGAGTATTAAAGATTTTGCAGACTGTATAGAACATGGTGTTCATAATCAAATAATAACTGTTTTCTTATATAATAAACCTGTTATTAGATGGTACTTAAATAGTACAGAACAATTAGAAATGGATATTGATGTTCGGTTTGTAAATAGTTTGAATGTTCACAATAAGATTTGTGAATTTCTCACAGGCTTATCTCGTTTAATCGACGATGATATCTATATATTAGATGATGTTATTAAGGAAAAGCCTTTAATCTTAATGGCTTTTAAGCCTCAGACACCACCTCAAATAATAGAAGGTAATCTACGTTTACAGCAAGAGACTTAAACAATATATAAAATCCTTTTGTGAAACAATGTTGATTCATTACCTTTGTTGTCAAAAGGTAGATTCAATCTGTAGGAGAAGTAAACCACTGAATGTATAAGAATTCAACTCTATCATTTCTTTCACGCCATTCTGTATAGTTGAGTTGGCCTAATGAAGGTATAGGCTTCGGGGCTTTTTGCAAGGGAGTTTGGCAACTATTGGCTCTATAGAGTTGGTATTGACCCCTCTTTTTTCATTTGAAAATAACAGTCTAACAAAGTGTAATAAGAGGATGGAGAAGCCTATACTTGGAATAAGCAGTGTGAACGTCTGCAGGTGATGAACCTTACAGCGGATGGTCAGACTGTGATGGAGAACAGGTATCAGTATGATGCTGTGGATAATATCCTCGGTATCACGAATGCTGCCAACCCAACGTCGCTGACGAAACTCAACAAGGCGAAGCTGGGAGGAAAGAGTTCGCATACGTATGAGTATGGCGAACTGAACCGCCTTGTTCATGCAAACGGTAAGGCTAAGCGTGCATCGTATGATATGGCGATGTCGTTCGGACGGATGAGTGAGCCGCTGACGAAGGTGCAGAAGGTGGACTCAACGACAACTGCTAAGTCTTATAACTTTGCTTATAAGTATGAGGACAGTAACCACCCAACTGCTCCAACGCAGATAGGACATGATTATTACACCTACGATTCCAAAGGTTGTCCTATGCTGGAATTGAATAGTACAACGAATGGTCCCGCAAGATGTCCCTAATCTTACAAGACAAAAGTTCTTTGATTCAAGGATAACTTTAAGCCACATAGATGTCATGATGTATGCATAATGTAAATGGAAAGAAACGTATCTTATAAAGGCAATCATTGTTCTTATTAATATATGTATAGAGTGTCGCTTATAAGGGACCGAGATGGTAAACCCTATTATACAAATATGTGTGACATTGATAATTATAATGCAGGGAGTGTAGGCTGGTAGAGCAGGACGAGGTTGGACTATTTCATGTAAAGCCTTGGAGGCATTAGAGAGCTATTAGTAAGATATACATAGTAAAAATACCATGGTTTACTAATTTGTAGAATAGGCTGGTGTTAACAGAGGCAATAAAGTTTACAGGTAAGGACAATACTATAAGCAAAGGATGCTACAAAAAGGGTATGAACTTACTTGGAAAAGAATCTATGACTTTCAAAGTCTTTCTTTAAATATGTTTTATATAAGATGAGAAAATATGTAGTATTTTTAATTATACTCATAGTATCCCTGATGTTGTTTTACGAAAGTAGACATTTCTATAAAATAGGGGATAGAACTTTAACTGTTTGGAAAACGAACAATGGATGTTTTGTCATACCATATTCGTATTATGGGATTCTTCCACCTCAAAAGAATTATCTTAAACTATCTAATATTGGTACAGTCCATATCTTTATCGTACCTAACGATAGCTTATATATTTTTGCAGAACCATATAGTGATGGTTACAGTGAATTGAGTAATCAAATGAATAACTCTAAAATGATTACCTATTCGGCAGACACTCCGAATGCAATAGTACAGAGTAAATTATGGGTAGATTCTTTTGAGAAGTTTAGAAAACAGTATCCCTACATTTCTGTAGATGCGAGATATATGGATGTGTTGATAAAGGGACAATAACTCTTATAGAGCTTTATTTATTCTGAAATATACTTTTAGTTCGATGATTTAAGCTACGACTCTTGAATACCGTGTGTTGTTGATGACTTATCCTAATGGTGACGTAGTAATTTATCACTACAATACCGTAGGATAGGTGGTGTGCTTGACGAGCAATAGACAGGTCAGTAGAGTGTTATAGTTGACAGGGTAGGTTACGACAAGGTGGTCAGACTTAGTGACAATTTGAGTTCATCATTTTGCATTACAGACGAATTAACCAACATCATCCAGCTACATGATGATAATCCTCCGTACGGAGAACTCCTCGTAGAGGAAGACTCTATATCCAAGGATCTGGCGTATGAGTTCAACTGTAGGCAGTTAGATGAGAAACTGGCTTGTACTAATATTAAGGTACATGAATTCAATCATAAGTATATAGCATGGGGTAGAGCCATTGGCTGAGAAATACGTACGAACTATCCTTTATCTATTTGGTGGTGGAAATCCTGTCCGGATAATTGATTCTTGAACATGTGTAGTACCTAAAATTACCTGTAGCCTTCTCCGTCTTATTTGCTAATATGGGCAGGGGAATGGCTGCTATCTTTAAGTTTAATCCTATTAATTATAAGAGGTAAATTTGTTTCGTGAGTTCATCTCTATTATTGATTATGAATATAAAATATAAGATATCTAAAGAGTTACTTGTTTTGCAAGCTATAGCAAGTTTCTTGCCATTAGGAGCATTTATGTTCTGCTTAATGAATATTAGTTAAACCTCACCAATACTTTATATTGTATTTAGTTGTCTTTTTCTTTTAGTATTATTAGTGTGTTGCATAAGTTTTTATTTTATATTTCAGCGTTTATGGAATAAAGTCTACTTATATACTCAAAAGGATAGGATCTATTTTTATGATTGTTTAAAAGCTAAGTATGTTGAAGTAAAAATAGCTGATATAGGTGGAATTAATGATTATAATCTTTCTATATATCCCTATTCTATTCTTATCATTTATACAAATAATGGTAAAATATTTACATGTCCAGATCTTGCAGAGGGAGGAAAAGATATAATCTCTGAAAGAATCTATGAGATTATATATCAAACAGGAAATGATAGCGATTGATATTACAGAATTTTAGTAAGTGAATTCTTCAATGTTAGGTAATAAGGAATTAAGTCTCGACAACGATAATTTGTCTTCTTGGGTGTCTTATGTAGCTTGTAGTAAGCAAATGGTACATGATTGCATTTTAGTATTTGAATGGAACTTCTATAGTTACACTAATAACCTAATTTAGTTTTATTATTTTTGTTGCTGTCATTTTTAATATTTCGTGTAAATATCTTATTATTAAGGTGTTGTGGCCTGTAGAATTACGATGTAAGTGACAAGAAAATTGAAAAATAAACGTTCTCATGATATTTTATGACAATTTAGAGAAGGCAGTACTCTGTTGTCTAAAAGAAGAAGGACATTTGTGGTGTTGTAATAAAGATTCATAAATAAAGATTAGTAGGTGGTCTTTATCAAAGTAAAAGATGCCGTTTTACAAACCAAAATATGCTCTTTTAAGGCGTTAAAAACGCCCTTTTGCGGTATAAAAGGGCACCTTCTTGAAAGGAGTTTGTAAGACGTTGGTAAACAATGGAATACAAGATTGAATCCTTTGCATATCTCCTGAATTTGTAGACTTACTACTTCAACTTTTTGTAAATATACTTCAGGTGATTTTGTGATGGTTCGGTGTTATAAAGAAAGGCGGATACGTTCACAAGAAACAATATTGTATAGTTATATTATTAACAACTATTTCTTATAATTATCAGTGATCCTTTTCCATTCAAGGACAAAAGACAATTGCATACCGTTTTCTATTTTGCTGTCACTTCTGTCACCCTTTTATAATCATTAATATTCTGAATATGAAGCTATTATGCGAAATGTTAAAAATGACAGCAACTAAAAATGAAACTAAATTGTGGTTTTTAGGGGTACAGATATTTGGAGTGAAAAGTGTGCCGGCTAAGTTTATAATTTTGATGAAGTGTCACACAGAGAAAAGGAGAGTACGGAGGATTATTCATACAAAGCAATGGTAGTCACGGAGGCACTGTCGGTATGTAGAGCTACGTAGGTTGTTAGTATATTTTATTAGCGACTTTATGCCCAAAGCGTTTATCCCAATAGTTATCAGGAATCTGTACGCTATACCTCCGTCACTCTTTGCGCCATTACAACTCTGTGCCATTGTCTTTACCTCTGCTCCCTCCGTGTGCCTTATGATATAAAAGCTTTAGTTTATCATTCCATATATCAGAAGATCCTTTTATTATTCTGGTATGGTTACATTCATACGCACACAGCACTTCGTCTTTCCCCATTTTCCCATGATCTTAAGACCCATTTACAAAATAATGTTGTATATTTGCCTTTGAAAGTGGTATGTTTAGTTTATGTATTCTTTTCAGTAAGAGAATAACATTGCCAGCATAGCTACGACATAACACATAACGCTGAGCGTCTGCAGGTACTGGACCTTACAGTGGATGTCGGGTTGTGATGTAGGAAAAGCGTCTTCTCAATGCTGTGATGAACGTCACAGTAGAGGAATGATTTCCTCCTGTTTTGTTCCTATCTATAACAGAATTATTTTTAGAAGAAGTATCAAGTTTAGAAGACGCATAAAGATATACTCTTACTGAGCAGGAAAAGTACAATAATAAACAAAGGAAGAGTAAAATTAAAAACGAAATAAGATGTTTAGCTTTTTTGATAAAAACAAAATGGAGGAGCAAGATTTCAACTTTCTTAAAAATGTGATTTGCATCTTGCCAACTAAATGGAACTTTCTACTAAAGCAAATAAACAACAAATATATTATCGGAAAATGTAAGAATAAACATTATGGAAAGGGGTTCTATAGTTTGGTTCTCAATAGAGAATACCATGACTATAGTAATTACAAATATCCTGAGTTGATAACATTGTCAGATATCTATATTTGGGATAAGAAGAAACAAGAATATGTAGAAGTACAGCTATTTATTTCGTTTGGTACAATAATTGGTTATTATTTTAATTCTAAATTTAAACATTTAGATTGGTGTAAAGTTCGCCTTACCACACTGAAAGAAAATACACATGCAAATCATTCAAACGGGAAGAAAGCTTTTATAGAAAAGCTTTTACATAAACTTCCACCAGAAGAACTAAAGCTAATAGATGTAGGTGATATTAATGAACTTGAGATTGGGGGAACACATATTATACTATTAGGAACTTAAATGATGGCGACTATATTGCCATTAATAATATAGGTGAAGTCTTCATTATAACTCACTCTCCTTTTGAAGTAAAGCAGTTGTCTACATCAATTGAAGCTTTCCTCAACAAATATCGTGGCTATTAATCTATGCTGGAAATATCATGTTGCAAATACTTGTTACCAATAATTAGACAGGTGATAAGTACAGCAAAACCGACGATTATAATATCAGATAGTTGAACCTGCTTTACGAAATATTATTTCATTGGTGACAAACGGAACGCTTCAATGATAGGAACAGGTACGTTCAATAACGTTTATGGACGCAACGGTTCATACGTTACTATAAGGGTATCACTTCTAGTACCATCCAAGATCAATCATACTATCTAACAGAAAGAGTTCTAAAAACGCCTTCATATATCCCCTATTTTGGAAGGCAATGTGCATAATGTCCAAAGATCTGCTCAAAACCTAAAGGAATTAACCGCCTTAGGTATTAGTTCTAAAAAGCAATTAGCAAAAATATTTGCTACAACATTAGTCAAAGGAACTGAAGTTTCTAGAAGCACTAATAGATATGGTATTACAATAAATAAAGTTTTAAATATTGGTAAGAGAGCTCAGATTCAAACTAGTTTTTTCTACGCTGGTGGTGATATGACAAAAGCACCAAAAGTAACAACAATCATTCCCAAAATATTTAAAAAGAAATGAAACTTAAGATTATAAACTATTTTACATATAAAAAATTAAATTATGATTCAGTTTTTGATGATTCCCATAATGATTCTTATCGAATATATGGGAAATTAGTGGAAGGCAATTTTTATGCAAAAATAGCTTGGTCAAGCGACTTATTACAACCTGAGTTCCTAAAAATATATCCTAAAGTATATGCTATAGGAATTGACCAAAATTTTGCTATTTATGATTTTAGAAATAAACATAGGATCATGTGTTTGGATTTAATGTATCTTTTTTGCGAAATGGTTATGTATGACAAAAAGATATTTGTAGCTACTGAATTAGAGGTTTTTGTTATAGATATAAAGCAATATGAAGTTATAAAAACAATATCATTACCTGACACATACAATAAAATTGAAAATAATTGTGGTAAAATTGAAATTCATTGTATGGATAATACTTTAATAAAATATCAAATTAGTAATAATTAAAAAATATACAATGTATGTAACCTCCTGACGAATCTTACGGCAGAACTTAGGAAGTCGATATCTGACAAGGGTTACATCTCTTACACCTACGACTTCGAGCGGCTGCATGAGGTGCTTTATCCTGAAAACCTCTTTAACCGTGTTATTTATACCTATGGTAAGGCTGGCGATAAGTATAACCGTGCCGGTCGTCTTGCCCTCGTTGAGGATGCTTCGGGTGGTGAAGCCTATTACTATGGCAAGCAGGGTGAGGTGACGAAGACCGTCCGTACGGTGATGGCGAGTGTGGCGGATATCAGGACTTATGTCTATGGTGCTACCTATGACAGCTGGAACCGGGTGCAGACAATGACTTATCCTGATGGTGAAGTGGTGACTTATCACTACAATGCTGCAGGACAGGTGGAGAGCCTGACGAGCAATAAACAGGGACGTCAGAGCGTTATTGTTGACAGGATAGGTTACGATAAGGAGGGTCATACGGTCTATACGAAGCTTGGTAATGGCACGGAGACTACCTATACATATGACAAGCAGCGTGAACGTCTGCAGGTGATGAACCTTACAGCGGATGGTCAGACTGTGATGGAGAACAGGTATCGTTATGATGCTGTGGATAATATCCTCGGTATCACGAATGCTGCCAACCCAACGTCGCTGACGAAACTCAACAAGGCGAAGCTGGGAGGAAGGAGTTCGCATACGTATGAGTATGATGAGCTGAACCGTCTTATTCATGCAAACGGTAAGGCGAAGCGTGCTTCGTATGATATGGTGATGTCGTTCGGACGGATGAGTGAGCCGCTCACTAAGGTACAGAAAGTGGACTCAACGACAACTGCGAAGTCTTATAACTTTGCTTATAAGTATGAGGATAGTAACCATCCTACGGCTCCAACGCAGATTGGTCACGACCATTACACATACGATGCCAACGGTAATCCAACGCTGGTAACGAACGACTCTACGAACACTACCCGTGAGATGTACTGGGATGAGGACAACCGACTCATGGTCTTAAGCGATAACGGTAAGACAAGTCGTTACACTTACAACGCTGCCGGCGAACGTATTATGAAGAGTTACGGTACGATGGAGGGTGTGTATATCAACGGTGCACCACAGGGCATCACGTTCCACGAGACGGATAACTTCACGCTTTATCCTGCAAGTATCCTCTCTGTCAACAAGAATCGCTTTACAAAGCATTACTTCATTGGTGAAAAACGAATTGCTTCAAGGATAGGTACGGGTCTGTTCAATAATGTCTATGGGCGTAACGGCTCATATGTAACCGCTGGTCAGCAGGACTATGCAGAACGTATGAATCAGATACAGAAGCAGAAAGAGGCATACTATAAACAGCAGGGCATTGCCCCTGGTGTACCTACAATGAAGGGTGCGTATGGTGACCCCGAGAATACAAAACGAGGGTATAACTCTATCATTGACACACTCGGTAACCACGATGTGCCACAGGGTTGGATTCAGACTCCACGCCCCAACACCACACCGAATACCAACCCCGGTCCACCTGTAAGCTGGAACGACCCAAGCAACCCTGATGACCCACAGGCTGGTTATGGTTACATTCCAAACGACACTACGAAAGAGGAAACCTTCTTCTATCACAGTGACCACCTCGGCTCAACGTCTTACATCACGGACGACCACGCCAATATCACCCAGTATGATGCATATCTTCCATACGGTGAACTGTTAGTTGATGAGCACAGCAGCAGTGAAGACCTACCGTATAAGTTCAACGGCAAACAGTTCGATGAAGAAACTGGCTTGTACTATTATGGTGCAAGATACATGGATCCCAAAATTTCCATGTGGTTAGGGGTAGATCCGCTAATGGAGAAATACCCGAATGTTACAGGGTATTGTTATACGATGGATAATCCTATAAAGTTTATAGATCCTAATGGTAAGGAAACATATGTGATTAAAAACAAAACAGGTACTTATACTGTTGTTGGCGGTATTCTCAACAATAATAGAGGAATCTATATTGCCTCAAAAGATAAATCTGGAAAATATACGATTAAAGGAGAAATGATAGGGATTTCTACTTCTACCACAACTTTTTATAATACTGATGCCAATAAAGGTAAAGGGGGGTGGGCTATAGGTGCTCAAATTAATCCCAATGATAAAAGCGGTATAAATTTCCTTAATAAGATTGTAAGTTCTAATGTAACATTAGGCGATTACATGAATAATGCGCGAACAAATCATCCATATGACTTTAAGGTGACTAATGGAGGGGATAAAGTTATAAGTAACACTCAAACCTACATATATAGAGGAGTGCCAATAGGAAAAGATGGTTTCGGGTATATCTTATATTCATCCGGACGTGATATTGGCAATATGGCTGCTGGTATTGTTGCTGCAAAAAATGGTATTCCATGGAGTATCGCTAGAGCTGCGTTTGATGCTTACCAAACAAAAAATAATATGGATAAGCACGGGTATTCTCTTGACAATATAAATGTAGAGGGAAAGTCTACGCGAAATGCAGAATATTACGGATGGTCGCAGATTTACAAATACTCAAATACTAAATCTAAAGCATCAAATCTTTGGAATAGTATTAAAAGATTCTTTTCTAAATAAAAATGAAGTACATAATTATATATGCATTCGTTTTACTTCTTGTTATTTCCTGTACAAACAAAAAGATAAAAAAGCGATATTATTGTGATATGAATAATATTTATATATCCGTTTCCGAGGGTGATAAGTATGATAGTCTCATCATTGGGGATACAGATTCTATCATTATTCGCAAAACCAATGGTTATTATGGAGAGATCCTGCTCTATTTTATTACCGGAACAGATACAATTTATGTAGATAACTTATATAAGAACATTTACAGGATACACCCACATTCCTTCTTTTATAAAACGATACGAAGAGATGGGGCTTTTAATGTGTTGGATTCTTTCCCCATGAAAGGGAGGAATATCGGTATTGTGGGTAACGGGGCTGAGTATTATTCTTTCTCGGCAGAAAAGAATGGTCGATACGTAAAAGATTTAGAGATTATCAAGTAAATTATTATCTTTGTAGTTGTAAAAAAGAATAAATTAACAGCTATATTTGATTAATCATATTTATGCAGATTGAAGAAATCCCCTTCGGCTACGCCTCATGCTACGCCACAGACAAAGAATGCGCGAAAGCAGTACACTGCCTTCGCCGCCAAGTTGCCCGACTATATCAGTTGCAACCCGAACCGCCGACAACGAACTATTGCGTAACGCCCGCCTACGTAGCACAAGTAGCGAAAGGCGAAGCGTGCCGCGAGTTTCGCAGTGACGCCCCCATGCGATACGCCCGAGGCATGCGCCGACTGTTCGACCATATCCCCAAAGCGCAGTACCACAGCGTGCGCTACGATGTAATGAACGTGTTCAGCAGCGAGCGCGCTTTCTATTACGCCCAAAAGGGAGACCAGCTCATTTCGCCCGAGTAGCAGGCAGAAATAACAACAATATTCAATGAATACGAACTCCCCGCCCCGCAATTCGACAGCTACGAACAGCGCCCCGACTGGGAACAATGACATATACAACATGTTCAAGGCGGACAACACCGAACGAATGAATCGATACAACGCACTAAATCATTTCGCAATAGTACTGCAGAGATTCTGCACCCGCGTTGCAGTCTCACTGCAGAAGCCTTGCAGAAACACTGCAGCACGCATGCAGTAACACTGCAAGGCCTTTGCAGAAGAACTCAAGACGTATGCAGTAATCGTGCAAACTAAGTAAATTAAAATTCTTCGATAATATAACAATGAACAATACGAGTACACGGAACAACCTCAACTACGCATCTACGGCAGACAGGGCGAAGTTGTTAAGACTGTCCGAACGGTCATGGCGAGCGTGGCAGACATCAGGACTTATGTCTATGGTGCTACGTATGACAGCTGGAACCGTGTACAGACGATGACTTATCCTGATGGCGAAGTGGTGACCTATCACTACAATGCTGCTGGACAGGTGGAGAGTCTTACGAGCAATAAACAGGGACGTCAGAGCGTTATTGTTGATAGGATAGGTTACGACAAGGAGGGTCATACGGTCTATACGAAGCTCGGTAATGGCACGGAGACTACCTATAGCTACGACAAGCAGCGTGACCGTCTGCAGGTGATGAACCTTACAGCGGATGGTCAGGCTGTGATGGAAAACAGGTACCAGTATGATGCTGTGGACAATATCCTCGGTATTACGAATGCCGCCAACCCAACGTCGCTGACGAAACTCAACAAGGCGAAGCTGGGAGGAAGGAGTTCGCATACGTATGAATATGACGAACTAAACCGCTTTATTCATGCCAGCGGTAAGGCTAAGCGTGCATCGTATGATATGGTGATGTCGTTCGGACGGATGAGTGAACCGCTGACAAAGGTGCAGAAGGTGGATTCAATGACAACTGCTAAGTCTTATAACTTCGCTTATAAATATGAGGACAGTAACCACCCGACGGCTCCAACACAGATTGGTCACGATCATTACACGTATGATGCCAACGGTAATCCTACACTGGTAACAAACGACTCTACGAACACTACCCGTGAGATGTATTGGGATGAGGATAACCGCCTCATGGTCTTAAGCGATAACGGTAAGACGAGTCGTTACACTTACAATGCTGCCGGCGAACGTATCATGAAGAGTTACGGTACGATGGAGGGTGTCTTTATCAATGGAGCATCATAGGGTATTGCCTTCTAAGAGTAACAAGAAGAGGCATGAAGGCAATTCTCGCTATAGAACAATAATAATCATTCAAGAAATGAAAAAGAAACTCATTTTTATTTTATTCAGCTCTGTATTGATTTTATTTTGTATAAATGTAAAAGGGCAGAATGCTTCTCTAAACAAAGCATTAGAAATATCATACTATAATTTCTTAAGAACAGTACCTGACAGGTGGAAAGATAAATTTGACAGAAAAGATTTCTATCTCGTCAATAATTATAATCCATATGGTTTTAATGTTCAAAGAATAAAGGGCTGGAATAATTTACACCTTAAGAACGGTAAACTTATAATAGGAAAGAATCTTGTCGGATATCCGCTTTTACAAATGATAGGCAGGGATACACTGCTAATAGAGATAGGGCAGATCTTTTGCAGACAAGATAAAATGTGGGCTTTTACAGACGGATATACATCACTCTTTAATGTAGATAATAAAGCTTTTAAGGCAATAAAAATTTCTCAGAAAGACTTATACTACAAGCCTGAAAATGCTAAGAAGCAAGGAAAACTTATAGACTTTGATAGTATTTATGATAAGGCCGTTAATAGAGCGATTGGCTATTTGGAAAGATCGGGAGTACCTCGGCATTTAATATATATAAATAAGGAATATTTTCCAAGTTGTTTTTTCAAAAACCAACAAGAGAATGTCATTGAAGGTTCTGAATATAAAAAATACATCAAAAAGAATTATTACATTATCGGTTGGCCTATTTTATTTATAAAAAAAGGAAATATAATCGTCAGGTTACATTGTTCATACAAATCTGGTATAAGAAAGAAAATTATTTCAGAAGTCCAATATACATTTGACGAAAATAAAAACAAATGGACACTTCATAATGAAAATTCCACTACTATGTCTATTAAAATGAAATTAGTTGATGAGCATAATAGCAGTGAGGATTTGCTATATAAAATCTACGGCAAGCAATACGATGAGGAGGGTGACTTGTAACTATGGTGTAAAATATATGAAACCTGTAATAAGTCTTTAGTGTGTGGTAGATTCGTTGGCTGAGTAATATGCCACAATGGCTATATCGCTCAGTCGTACAGGGAATAATGCTGGAAGTGAAATTTATCAAAAACTTACGAGATGATGAATCTAAAAAAAATATTAAAGGAAGAAGCAACTTGGTATTTCTTGGCTTTAGCAGGGCTGTTGATACTACTTTATATGGGAGCGAATGTCATTATAGATACGTATTTCTATATGATATCATTAAACATTTTGATTTTTCTATTTTCTTATATAATACTTAGGATAAAGAAAAAAATGCATTACTACTCTTATGTTGTAGGCTGTGCGTTTTTTGTAGTTTGGTTAATCTTTTATAGTATATGCGATTTGAAAAGCAGAAGTTTGAAAGGTTATCTCACCAAACAACTCCCAGTATTGTATTATATTCCAACGGGCTCTGGAGGGAGGTGGGCAAGTAGTGGATTTAGAATAGAATGTAAAGGAAGTAAGCAAAAAATCCCAACATCTCAAGAATCAGATAGCCTGTATCAGATTTACGGGGACTCGGTCATCAATCATATCGTAGTACGATTTTTGCTAAAGGAACCTTTTCCCCATGTATATTATATAGATAGCGTAGGAATAACTTATAAATAAGTTAGTTCTCTCAAAACATACTGATATGACGAACTAAATCGCTTAAATTTTGCTACAGGTATAGTTAAAAATGCCTTTTACTCTAATGAGATGACTTTTGGACTGATGGATAAGCCAATTTGTTAAGGTGTAGAAGGTGGACTCAGCATCGACAGCTAAGTCGTGTGGATAAGACAATACGTTATACTTACAATGCTACAGGTTAGCGCATCGTGATGAGTTACAGTATGATGGAGAGTGTGTATATCAATGCTATTGTTCGGTGCATTTCTCTCTGTAGGCTGACTTTAGTGCCTAATCATATCAATTTTGTAAGAACAAATATATAATGAAATAATAATTATAGTGTTATGAGTAAAGTATGTCTTTTATTACTTATTCTAAATGTCGTAGGGATGGTGAGTTGTATGGAACAGCCTCCGAAGCAATCTCGAAAACAACAGGGCCATCAAGAAAGACTTGTGAAGAGGGAGGTAGACTTGATAAAGAAAAATGACCACAAAATCAGAGAATATTATCGAGAGCTTGCAGAAGTGGGACTTGATGGAGTCACGGTAATGCCTATAGACAAGAAAGTGGAGTATACGGATCTTGCAGTAGAATTGAATTTCGAAATCCTTAAAAGGATGGGATTCCAGCCTGTTAGCGATGTTGTGGCACAAAAGGCTCTCAAGAAGTATTATAATATAGATATATCTGAAAGAAATAACTCTCTGTTTAAAAAAGGACTTCGCAGATATGTATTTAAAGACGGGCTACCTCAAGAGCGTTTGGAACAGCGTAGGTCTATGGACGATGGAGCTACGGAAACCCTATTTTGCTTTTGGTATCGGAATATTTTTGTTCCTAAATACAACTATATTATATTCCATCCTATAATTGAAGGTGCTATCGATCTTGAAGGCTTTGATGACGAAGATGCTGATAATAATGTAGTCAAAAAGGGTAAATTATCTTACAGGACAGATGAAGATCTTTTCTATAAAAATCAATTTATCTTCCACGACAGTAAGGCTGCACTCACTTGGCTTATGAATAATAACAGGAACTTCCTGCGTGAGTTGTTCCAAGAATACGGTTACGACAAGTCTGATGTGATTAATAAGATGATGATAGATGAAGTGAAAGCGGAGGAAGAACTCCCTATAGGAAAAGAGTACAAGGAACTCTTTGTTTCAAAAGCTGTGGATGGAAGACTTCTCATCCATCAAGGACTACTGCAGTATATGTTGAAACATGCTGATAGGAAGAATTTGTATTACTGTATGTTGGATGAATATTTATTTTCCTTGTTGGACATGGAAAATGAACCAGAGTTCGACAACCTGACGAAGGAAGAAAGATACAAAGCCGGTGCATACATCGGGTATTATTATGGTCTGATGTATGAGAAATGTATAGGGACACCTTGTGATAATCAAGGTTTTGGATATGCCCTGTACTATCAGAAAGACTTTGTCCCATTCATCAAGAAGAATAATTACTTCCACTTGAAGGACTTTGATAAGATAATACAAAGGCACTATGACCGGTATCAGGAAGGAGTTGAAATCGAAAGTCATCGTATGTCTGGTGAGTAGTATAATATTATACTATTATTTAACTTTATATGGATAGCTTATCTGTAATGTCACTTTTTATGTCTATCGGTGGATGGAAAGAAGATCTCTATAAGGCATTTTTCTCATCAATGATAGTAAAGATTGCTATATGTAAGGTAAGGATGAATTATGAATTGATATAACAACCTATAGGAGAAAATTGGATGAAAGAACGCAGATTTATAATATTTTGTTTGTTTGCATTGGTTGCTAACTTTTGTCAAGCACAGTCTTCTGGTTCCCACCATATAATGGTTGAGAATGAGTTTGTTAATACAAGATTAATGGAGCGTGAAGACAGTATGCAATCTCTCCTATTGGAAGAGTATGCGAAATCACATGGTTATAAGACACCAGACTATGACGTGTTCAAAGAAAAGTGTCTACAGTTATTTGGAATACGACTTCATCCGTCTGCACAAGTGTACAGCTTAGATATAAACAAGGATATTATATATTCTGTCAATGAGTTCGGCAGGTTTATTTTTACAGGCAATGAAAGTCTATTTTATCAGCCAGCATTAGACCATGAGCCGACTATGAGTGAGGCTCGAAAAGTTCTTTATACGAAAGAAAATGGTATAGCGGATATGTTCTTGGCATATAATAAATTACTTTTCAATGACAATCCCTCTTCTTTGTCTTATTTCTATAAAAACAAGGACAATGCGATAGATGTTGTCTTTGACCTAAATTATGAAAAGAATGACCAGCTTATCCGTCGTGCTATAGATTACGCTTGTCAAAATGGTTATATAGCCAATGATGTCAAGAATGTTTTGTTCTATAACAATCCATCAAGAGGATACAGGAAGAAATTAATTACCATGTTTTATCAGCAAGCTGCATCAAACAAAAGTTGTATGGAGGCTTTTGAAAACCTTGTTTATGCCTACTACAAGCATTATAAGCAAATCAACGTGGTGCAGAAAGTGAAAGATGAATGTTTGGTATGTTTGTTGGACTGTTTGAATAAATATGACGAGGCGCATCAAAGTAGTATTCTCAAGTTAATGGATAAAAAAGCATACCAACATCTTTATAACTTTATGTTGGTTGACAAGGGACTTGCACAGAGGATGAGAAGAAATAATTATTATGGAAGAACTGCTTTGCGAGATATTTTTGAAGCAACTATTCTGTTAAACTCCACGACAGATGATCGAACTGATTATTATATCGAAGATTCGGATGGTTATACTAATGTACGTGAGTCTGGAAGCCCTAAAGCTAAGATAATAACTCGAATTAAATCGGGGAGTTTTGTTGATGTTATAGACAAGAGTGGAGAATGGTGGAGAGTAAAGACTGATAACGGCAAGGTTGGATATATTCATAAAAGTAGAATTAGATATAATTAGTATCATCCTTCTTATCGGCTGAGATAGCTAATATCCTTTTATATTGTCTCTTATCATGCTTTTGTGTGTCATAAGATCTTTCTTACTAAAAATTAACTCACTACACTTAGCGGGCTATGCAAGTCGTTAAATGCCTCATTCCCTCATAGATTAGATTCTTGAAAAGATACAATCCGCAAAAATAGTAGATGTACATATTGAGTTAGCCGTCCTCTATATTAGACAATCTAAAGGGCTCTTTACGGAGTGTACATGACGTCTGGACGAAATGTACGAGGTGCTCGGAAAGTTTGTCCAAAGCCTCCGGACGATTTGTCCGAGGCCTCCGGACACATTGTCCGGGGCGTCCGGACAAATCTCTATAGGGCTAAATACTAACTTGAAAGGAAACAAAGATGATACTTACTTCGTATTTTTAGCTTTCCCCAAAATGTAGAGTGATGAAGTTTATAAAACAACATGAGAACTTATGTAAGTACTTGGAGGATTTTACATCTGCGAAACTTAGTACAACATCTCTTTGATTGTTCTGTATTTTTAGTAGACTACATGCTTTTTGTTGACTCTTCGTGTGTGTAAATAACTCCCTTCTCTTTCGTTATCAGAATGTGAAAGGTTACGTACGATATTGCGGTACACAAAGTCGCTGTTCGCTATTTTGGTTTTTCATTCAAGGCCAGTAACAAGATAAGGTGCACTTGCAGATAATGGATAGCCACATAATAGGACACCATTTATTCAGTAAACAGTAAAGGGCAACATTCCTTTTGTTGCTTCTGTGGAAGTTTTAGTTTTGGAAAATCGCTTCTAATTTTGCTGTCATATCTGTCATTATTATCATTGGTGTAACAATTTAATAATAAGTGATTTACGCTAAATGTTAAAACTGACAGCAAATGAAAATAAAAATAAGTTAGGGTGTAAATGATGTAATCGAACTATTATAAGTAATCAAACACATGTTAAACTACAATTGATGATTTGTTCGAATAATAAGATTAGATACATAATCCTAATAAAGAAAAATAGGGTTGTTTATAGGATTTATAACATTTTGTAATCATCATATTCTCATATAGTTATAAAGTATTTATTCTATAACAGCATAGGATTTATAAGAACTTTATTACTAAAAAAGATAGAAAAAGTTTGGTTAGTTCATAAAAAAGTAATACCTTTGCACTTGCAAAAACGAAATGAGCACCCTTAGCTCAGTTGGTAGAGCAACTGACTCTTAATCAGTGGGTCTAGGGTTCGAATCCCTAAGGGTGTACAAGAATTGATTTCTAACCCAGGTCTTTTCGTTTAGCATGCACCCTTAGCTCAGTTGGTAGAGCAACTGACTCTTAATCAGTGGGTCTAGGGTTCGAATCCCTAAGGGTGTACAAGAAGGATTTCCTCATATGAGGAAGTCCTTTTTCTTTTGTTTTTTTCTTATCTTTTCTACCGTATAATTCGATTATTTTGTGTAAGTTTGCACATTATGAAACGAACTCATTACAAATTATACATAATTGTTGCCCTTCTTTTGATAAGTACCACAATGTTGGCTTATAGTAGTGGGGTAGGACTGATAAGTTATCCTGGAGGTAAGTGTTATATGTTTCGTGTAACATTAAAGGACAAGAATGGAACACCTTTTTCATTGGATAAACCTGATAGGTTCCTCTCAAAAGCTTCTATCCTTAGACGTGAACGTCAGGGATTGAAACTTGATTCAACGGATTTACCTGTATCTCCTGTCTATCTCCAGCAGATAAAGAAAAGAGGATGTAAAGTTGTTGCTATAAGCAAATGGAACAATTCTGTGCTTGTTCGTGGTGACAATCGACAGACGTTAGAAGACTTAAAGGTTTTATCCTTTGTCAAAGATAGTAAGTTAGTGTTTACATCTCCAGATTCGATTCGTCCTTTTTCTCAGCGTGTACACTATAATTCAGAGCTTCAGACCCTTGACTCTTCTGCCCACGATTATTATGGTATGGGCAAGGAGCAGATAGAAAACTTGAATGGAAGAAAATTACATAATCTTGGGTTTCTGGGGCAAGGAATTACGATTGCAGTGCTTGATGCAGGGTTCATGAATGTTGATAAGATGCCTGCCTTTAAGAATTTAAGTCTTAAAGGAACGCGTAATTTTGTTGCAGGGTCTAAAGATGATGTTTTTAAGGAAATGGATCATGGGACAAAGACGTTGTCTACTATCGCTATGAACCAACCCACTTTATTTGTTGGCACAGCTCCCAAGGCTGATTTTTGGCTGCTTCGCACGGAGGACTATCTAACGGAAAGTCCTGCAGAGGAAGATTATTGGATTGCTGCTGTTGAGTTTTCAGATTCTGTGGGGGTGGATATTATTAGTTCATCTCTGGGATATCATGGGTTTGATGATAAGACGCTGAACTATTGTTATTCTGATTTAAATGGAAAAACTGCGGCTATATCACAAGTTGCATCACGTTTAGCAGACAAGGGCATGATTCTTGTTAATAGTGCAGGAAACGATGGGATGGGAACTTGGAAGAAAGTTAATGTTCCTGCCGATGCTTATAATATTCTCACAGTAGGTGCGGTTTCACCGGATAAGATAAATGCTCCTTTTTCTTCAATAGGTCCTACAGCTGATGGACGAATAAAGCCAGACGTGATGGCTTATGGTTGTCCGACAAATGTCGTATCGGGTAGGGGATATATTATTCCAGATAATGGTACATCTTTCGCTTGTCCACTCATTGCCGGAATGGTAGCCTGTCTGTGGCAGGCTGCGCATAACAAATCAGCCTCAGAGATAATAAGTATAGTACGTCAAGCAGGAAGTAATTGTCAATCTCCAGATAATATTATGGGATATGGAATTCCTGACTTTTGGTTAGCATACCAGGCTGCAACTCGTTATAGTGAGAAGTAAAATAGTAGAAAAGAATCACAGAAAAATGACTAAGACACTCTCACTTTTCGAATTGAACAGTCTTGTGGCAGATGTTATTAACACTACGATGTCACGTTCTTATTGGGTAGAAGCAGAACTATCTGAAGTCCGTGAGAATCGTGGCCATTGTTATATGGAGTTGATTGAAAAGAATGAGAATAGTAATGTTCCTATTGCACGGGCCTCTGCTAAATGCTGGAGTAATATCTGGTCTGCTATTAAACCTTATTTCATTCGTATCACAGGACAACAGATAAGAGCTGGGATGAAAGTAATGTTACAAGTTCATGCTCAATTCCACCCTCAGTATGGTTTCTCCTGGATTGTAGATGATATTAACCCTGAATATACAATGGGCGATATGATGCGTAAGCGTCAAGAGATAATTCGTCAGTTGAAGGAAGAAGGAGTATATGATTTACAGAAGGAACTTAGTCTTCCATTGTTTGCGCAACGAATAGCTGTTATCTCTTCAGCAACAGCTGCTGGATATGGGGATTTTTGTAATCAGTTAGAGAATAATGAGTTGGGACTATATTTCCATGTAGAATTGTTCCCAGCAATCATGCAAGGTGATAATGTTGAAAGTAGTATTATTGCATCCTTGGATCATATAAATAATCGTGAAGAAGATTTTGATTGTGTTGTTATCATTCGAGGTGGTGGAGCAACTGCTGATCTTAGCGGTTTTGATACGTTAGGTCTTGCCGAAAATGTAGCTAATTTTCCATTACCCATCATTACAGGGATTGGGCATGAGCGTGATGAAAGCATCTTGGACATGGTTTCATATCAGCGTGTAAAGACACCAACAGCAGCTGCGGCTTATCTTATCAATCATCTTACTTCAACACTTATACGAGTTGAGAATGCTCAATCAACAATCATAGATTATGTAAAAAAAGCATTAGAAATAGAGAATATGCGTATTAAGCATATTGGAGCACAGATTCCTGTGTTATTCTCTATCGTCCGAACAAAGCAAGAAGCACGACTTGAAAGTTTGTTTCAGCGTTTATTTACAGCGTTTAAAGAGCTTATGAAACAATCTGACTTTCTACTGCTCTCTTTACAACAACGTGTACAACCTGCAGTAAGAGGTCGGTTGTCTTCTGAGCATCATCGACTTGATGTACTTGAACATCGTGCTCGGTTGCTTGACCCTACTTTACTTTTAAAACGTGGGTATAGTATAACGTTACATAACGGTAAAGCTATTCATAATGCTAACGATTTAAAGATTGGTGATACGATAACTACTCTACTTGAAATAGGGCAGATAGAAAGTAAAGTTGAGAAACCATCTTAAAAGTTTATAAGCAAATAGATATAATTTATAAATAAGGAATAATGAAAGATATTAAATACGAAGAAGCTGTTCGACAGTTAGAAAAGATTGTTGATAAGATGGAGAGTGGTGAACTTGATATTGATTCAATGGCTGCACAATTAAAAAAGGCACAGGAATTGGTAAAACTTTGTAAGGACAAACTAAAGCGCACAGATGCGGATATACAAAAGCTCTTGGAAAAGGAATAAGGTTGAGTTATTAATTATAAATTGACATATAAGTATATTTAACTTGTCAATTGGTTGTATGATAAAATAATTTTGTTTACTTTTGTATTTAATAATCATGAATAATAACTTAACACACAAGAAGATGAAGAATATCGAATGGTCAAGTTTAACTTTTGGCTACATGGCAACAGATTATAATGTACGCTGTTACTATCGTAATGGTAAGTGGGGTGAAATTGAAGTCTCTTCAGATGAGTATCTAAAACTTCACATGGCTGCAACCTGTCTTCACTATGGCCAAGAGGCATTCGAGGGGTTAAAGGCTTATCGTTGTCCAGATGGTAAGGTACGTGTTTTTCGTGTAGAGGAGAATGCAGCACGTTTGCAGAATACAAGCCGTGGTATTGTAATGCCAGAAGTCCCAACAGACTTATTTGTTGAGATGGTAAAGAAAGTAGTCCGTCTCAACCAAGAATTTATTCCTCCTTACGAAAGTGGTGCCTCTCTTTATATTCGACCTCTTTTAATAGGAACTTCTGCTCAAGTAGGTGTACGTCCTGCCGAAGAATATTGTTTCTTAATCTTTGTTACTCCAGTTGGTCCATATTTTAAAGGTGGATTCTGTGCTAATCCTTACGTTATTGTTCGTGATGTGGACCGTGCAGCTCCGTTAGGAACAGGAATGTATAAAGTCGGTGGTAACTATGCTGCGTCATTGAGAGCCAACCGTCGTGCACATGAGCAAGGTTATGCGTCAGAGTTCTATCTTGATGCTAAGGAGAAAAAATATGTGGATGAATGTGGCGCAGCAAACTTCTTTGGTATAAAAAACAATACGTATATTACACCCAAATCATCCTCAATCTTACCTTCGATTACAAATAAAAGTTTGATGACGATTGCAGAAGATCTTGGTATGAAGGTAGAACGTCGCCCTATCTCTGAAGATGAGTTAGAAAGCTTTGAAGAGGCTGGTGCTTGTGGTACGGCTGCTGTTATATCTCCGATTTCTCATCTAGATGACATGACAACTGGTAAGGTTTATAATTTTGGAGACCAGCCAGGACCATGGTCAACAAAGCTCTACGAAACACTTCGTGGTATTCAATATGGTACGATTGAAGATAAGCATGGTTGGACTATGGTCGTCATTGAGTAAGTTTACTTTAATACGAAAAGAAATCTTGTCAAGTTAAGAGACATAATTATCAAAAATTACATCAAAGTATCGATAAGCTTATTGCTTAGTGCTTTGATGTATATTTTTATGCAGGTAAAACACGTTATAAAGTCTTTGGGTAAAAGGAATTGATACTGTAGATAAATATTTATAAGTGAATTATTTGGAAAAATAACAATAAAGTAGTAATTTTGCAGTCGGAATTATGCTTGATGACTTTTTTATTAAGAATTAAGTTACATTTTAAATAATAATTGAAATGAATATATCAAAGAAAATGCAGGATGCGTTTAACGCACAGATTGCAGCAGAAATGTGGTCATCAAATCTTTATCTTCAAATGTCATGCTGGTTCCGCAAGGAAGGCTGGAAGGGTTTCTCAAGCTGGATGTATAAGCAGGCAGAAGAAGAAAGACAGCACGCAATGGATATGGCTCAGTTCGTTCTCCATCGTGGTGGTGAGGTACTCCTTACCAGTATAGATGCTGTTAAGACCAGTTGGACTGATGCTAAAGAGGTATTTATTGAGACATTAGCTCATGAGCGCAAAGTTACTGATCTTATCAATAAATTGGCTGACGTAGCTGATGAGGAGAAAGATCGTGCTTCACAGAATTTCATTGCGAAGTATATCGACGAGCAGGTTGAGGAAGAGAAGAATGTTCAAGATATCTTGGATTCTTTCTCTCACTTGGAAAGTCACGCTATTGCACATATCGATAGCAAACTTGAGCAAGCTCGATAAGAATGGAGAAAATAAAAATGTCAGGGCATTTAGCTCTGACATTTTTGTTTGTTTGTATTAGTTAAAACTTACGGATAAGATTATTCTTATCATACAGATTATTTATTTCCAACTATTTCTGATGTTGTTGGGTGCTCTTTGGTATGAACTTTATCATATCTTTATTCAGATGAGTAACACTGATTTGCTGTCCATCCTTACTAAAAACAATTTTATAGAAACCTCCCGTTTTATCTTTCCGTTCGTAGGTGTAGGCAAATTTATTAATATTCCAACAAGTATCATGCTGTGCTGCAAGTTCTACTCTTTGGTAAAACGTCTTGTTAGGAATGGTGTCAAGTATTAGAGTTGCAGTATAGTTACCACTTGCAACAGTCTCCTCATCAGCTGCTAAACTGACAGAGTCAGGTATGAAAGGAGTAGTCTTAGCCACTTTGTATTTAGGGAAATGAATAGAAGTGATGTTGAATAAGTCTATATTCAGTTTCCCATTCTCAACTTGTGGAGTGAACTCCTTTGCGGCGACAGTATCCTCATCATTACTACCTTCAATTGTCTTACTCTTATGACAAGATGCAATGACAATAATAATAAGTACTATTACAAGTAATATTTTAGCTATATGTTTTGAAATACTATTCTTCTTTTCCATGTTTGTTATAGTTTTTTGCAGAGAGGTTTTAATTTTTCTAATCTCTTTCTTGCAGTAGGATTGTTAGGACAGAGTCTAAGCGCCTTTTCATAGTTTGCTATGGCTGCATCCGTCATAGCTTCCTGTTCACATTCTTTTCCCATCATAACATATTCCACCGATAATTCTTTTAGGTATTTATCCTTTTCTGCCTGTTCTTTTTTCAGCGTCTCAATTTCATCTCGTAGCTGATTAATGATATTCAGTTTTCTCCTGATAAATCGTTTTGCTGCTGGACGTTCAATATCATATCGGCTATGAATAGCAAGGAAGAAGTTACGGAGGAAAGAATCAAAGTCGCCTTCGTTGAAAGCAGATATAGCGTCGTAGTACTCTTTATCTGCCTTACTCTGTTTAAGTGCTGTAGAGATAATATTATTATCATTATAGTGTTTGGCAAACTGTGTTACCTCACTTCTTACAAATACCTCATTCCTTCGAAGTGGTTCTTTTAATGTAATGCCCTCCAAACTTGTACACCGTGAAAGTGCAACGTATGCTTGTCCACCAGCAAAGACACCACCTGTGAAATCAATTTTAACGTTCTTGAATGTAAGTCCTTGACTTTTGTGTACTGTAATAGCCCAAGCCAACTTAATAGGAAACTGTATATAAGTGCCAATCTGTTCTTCCTCAATTCGCTGTTCATCTTCATTAAATCGATATCTTATATTCTCCCACATCTCTCGTTGTACCTGTAGGTCGTTGCCTTCTTCGGTATGTATATATAGCATACCAGCTTCTTCGTCAATACCGATGATGATGCCTAAGGTCCCGTTTACCCATTGCTTTTCTATGTCGTTCTTAATGAACATAATATGAGCACCGACTTTAAGATTTAGCTCTATAGGAGTAGGTAGGCTACTTTCTGGGAACTCTCCTTTAATTTCTCCCAAGAACATTACAGCGTCCCCATCAAGGTTTTCAAGTCCTTCGTTGTTAATCCATTCTACTGTATCTCGCTTGGTGGATAGTGTAATCATAAAATCCTCTTCAGTTTGTCCAGTATGTTTTAATTCTGCATCAACACGTTCATTAATCAGCTTAAAATCTATGTCAGTCGCTTGATTGGTACGTATATGGTCAAGAATAGATATAAATAGAGGATCATTCTGACGATAGACCTTATTAAGTTCGATGCTTACAAGAGGATAATTCTGAAATACCTTAGCATCAAAGAAATAAGAACTTGGATAAAAAGGTTGTAAAAGTTTACGATCTTCCTCCTTTAGTACAGGTTCTAATTGATAGATATCTCCTACTAAGAGAAGTTGTTTTCCTCCAAAAGGCTCACGCATATTACGATTATATAGACGGAGAACCTTATCTATAAAGTCGATGATATCAGCTCTAACCATACTGATTTCATCAATAATAATCAATTCTACTTCTCGTAATAGTTTGCACTTGTCACTATTGTACTTCATCGTACTACGTAAGTTACGAGCGGAGTAACGTTTATCATTAGGTACAAGTGGATAGAAAGGAAGTTTGAAGAAGCTATGCAACGTACTTCCTCCTGCATTGATTGCAGCTATGCCTGTTGGGGCCAGAATAATATGTTTTTTCTTTGTTGTTGCTGCAATATAACGAAGAAACGTAGATTTTCCTGTTCCTGCTTTCCCCGTTAGAAATAAGCTATTATTGGTAAATTGAATAATCTGAAGTGCTTTCTGAAGTTCAGTATTATTCAAATCAATTGCATGTATATCGGTAATTGCTTTCTCCTTTGACATTGCTATCGATGTCTAATCAATCATATATATCCACAGAAAAGAAATTTTCTGTGGATATATAAAAGCTAATTCCAGCAGTTAGTATATAACTTTTAGACAATCAGAAACATTTTAATAGGATACACTGTTCCTGTTTCTCTATATTTCCATATCCTCACTGCGTGGCTTCTTCGCTTTCTTGATTATTTGTTGTGACTCATTATTATTGTTATTACCTTGTCGTTCAGGTGCCGGCTGAGGTACAGGCTCTAATATAAAGCCACCTTCATCGCTATTCTCATTTTCGTTGCTTGGCTCTTCTTCCTGATCTCTGTGACGTCTATGACCAGAAGATATATCTCGTAATGAGTCTGGTGCTGCACGACGAATGACTGAAGGCTGGCAATTATACATAGTAGGGTCTATATCTTCATCTGGGTCTAACTGCCATTTTGCATGATACTTTTGGAAAGTCTTATCCCGCATCAGACTATAGATAAATTCTCCACAGATTGGTAGTGCCGTCTTAGACCCTTGTCCCAAGGCACCAGTTCGGAAATGGATAGAACGATATTCACCTCCTACCCATGCACCAACAACAAGTTTTGGACTAACAGCTATAAACCATGCGTCAGAATGGTTATTACTTGTTCCTGTCTTGCCTCCCCAATCGGTATCACCAAAGATATAATGACGCAAAGCCAGACTTGTACCGCCACCTTCGTTCACACCAGCTTTCAACATCTCCTGCATGAGGAATGCTGTCTTATAAGGTAACGCTTTCTCATGATCTTTGGGAGCAACATATACCTCATTCCCATCCTTGTCTAAGATACGTGTTACAACTACTGGAACATGATGTTCACCATCATTAGCAACAGTGCTATAGGCATTTACTAACTCCAATAGATTAACGTCGCTGGATCCAAGTGCCAAAGAAGGTTCGTCATCTAACGGACTCTTTATACCCATCTCTTGTGCTGTTCGTATCACATTCTTAATACCCATCTCTTGGCCTACTCGTACAGCGATAGAGTTGATACTACGAGCAAAAGCACTCTTCAATGTGATTGAGTCGTTAGAGAATCTACCATTTGCATTGTGTGGTGTCCATGTCTTCATCTGGCCCGTCTTCTTATCGAGAACCTGCATACTGATATACTCATCACGACGTTTGTCACAAGGTGTTAATCCTTGGTTAAATGCTTCTGAATAGACAAAGAGTTTGAAAGTAGAACCAGGTTGACGTTGTGCAACCACCTTATCATATTTCCAAGTCTTGAAGTCGATGTCACCCACCCAAGCTCTTACGGCGCCTGTCTCAGGTTCCATTGCAACCATAGCACAGTGCATAAACTTAACCATGTAACGGATAGAGTCCATTGAAGACATTTCTTTCTCTATCTGCCCTTTCTCATAGTCGAAAAGTTTTACCTTGTGTGGTTTGTTCAGATAATAGAGAACGCTATCAGGCTGATTAGGATACTTCTGTAATAGTTTCTTATAGAAAGGTTGACGCTCTGCAATCCCTTCAATGAAGCCTGGAATCTCATTTCCTTGTGCATCGCGCCAAGGTTGCATACCTCGCCAATGGTTATTAAAATTCTGCTGTACCTTCTCCATTTGCTTTGTTGCAGCCTGTTCTGCATATTTTTGCATACGAGTGTCGATAGTAGTATATATTCTTAAGCCACTACTATAGAGGTCATAACCATTATCCTTCATCCAATCTTTGAAATACTCAGATATATATTCACGGAAGTATTGTGCTTGTCCGTCATAATTCTCTTCGACGTGTATATCTAATTTCATTGGTAGCTTAGAGTATGTGGCATACTCATTACGTGGCAACACATTATGCGTAACCATATTATATAACACTGTATTACGACGTCGTATAGAATTCTTTGGATGTAATATAGGACTATAGTAAGTTGTAGCTTTCAACATACCTACTAAGGTTGCAGCTTGATCAATAGACAATTTAGAAGGGCTTGTATTAAAATAAGTCTTTGCTGCTGTCTTAACACCGAATGAGTTGTTGCCAAAGTCAACAGTATTAGCATACATTGTAAGAATCTCTTTCTTAGAATATATAAGCTCTAATTTAACTGCAATGATCCATTCCTTACTCTTCATGATGAGCATACGAAGACCTGGAACATGCCCTAATAAGCCTGAAGAATACTGCGTGCGGACACGAAACATGTTCTTAGCTAACTGCTGTGTTATCGTTGAAGCACCTCGACCACCACCACGTGTTAAAGCGTCTTTTATAGCACCTCCGATACCCATAAAGTCAATTCCATGATGGCTATAGAAGCGTTCATCCTCTGTACTAATGAGTGCATTCCAAAAAGCTGGATTAACTTCTTCATATTTCACAGGGGTTCTATTCTCCTTATAGAACCGACCTATTAAAACAGAATCAGCACTATAAATTTCAGATGCAGCGTATGTAGGTGGAGTCTTGATATCAATAAACCCTGGTGATTTACCAAACAACCACAGGAAATTAATGTCTACCATTCCCAAATAGAGGAAGATAGCGACAATAAACGATACTACTCCTACCGCTGTCTTGGTATACCAAGCACGCCCTTTATAAAGTTTAGCATACCAAGGAAAGAAATTTATAATCCCTCGGATGATACTTTTAATAAATTTGAAAATCTTCTTTACCATTTATTGTTATTCTTCATCATGAAAAGGCTTACCCGTTGATATCGTTCGTAAACGAGCTTCTTAGGGAGCCATGCTATCTTATACAAAGATAGCTATTTACTTGTATATGAAACTATTGTGCTGATATATTTTAAGATTTCTTCAACGTTATCTGGATTGAACCATTGAAGGTCATCATCTTTTTTATACCATGTAAGTTGTTTCCGAGCATATTTACGTGTATTACTCTGAATCTTAAATATGGCTTCATCAAGTGTTGTTAATCCATCAAGATATTCAAACATCTCCTTATATCCGACCGTATTAAGTGAGTTAAGCGTCCTTTTAGGATAGACACGTAATGCTTCTTTTATCATCCCCTCGTCAATCATGTTTAGAACTCGTTGATTGATTCTGTCGTAGAGCTCATTCCTATCCCGGTTTAGTCCAATCTTAATAATATTAAATGGACGTTCCTTTGTAGTGTTTGAACGAAAGGAAGTGTATGTCTTCCCCGTTTGGATACATATCTCAAGTGCATGGAGGACACGTCGTGGATTTTTCCTATCTACAATTTCCCAATGCTCTGGATCAAGATTCCTCAATAAGTTACACATCTCTTCCAACCCTTCAATCTCTAAGCGTCGCATCATCTCTTCACGTATCTCGGGTCGGATTGTTGGTATATCATCAATCCCTTTACATACGGCATCAATATACATCATTGATCCACCTGATAGTAGAGAGATAGAGGTGTCTTGGCTATTAATGAGATTCAATACATCTTGCTCATATAAACTTGCTGAATAATAATCTTCTAAGTGGTGATTACCAACAAAATAGTGTGGTACACGCCGTTGTTGTTGAGCTGTTGGTGCAGCTGTCCCTATAGGTATTTCTGAAAATATCTGTCGAGAATCAGCATTGATAACAGGCACATTAAAATGTTCTGCGATACGCAGTGTAGCTTCTGTTTTACCAACTCCTGTCGGTCCAGTAATTATTATTAATGTCTTATTTTTCAAGCTGATAAATAATTATAACAGACTTGCACTGCACTTTTTAATTGTATGGAAATGCTTTATACACTTGTTTATCAAACGACATATCCTCTCTCTTAAAAGAGAAGGGGGAGAACTATTATCTTATAATTCCACGTTCTGATGCTTCAACAAAGTCGATGATATATTGTATCTCTGGAGTGAGTTGTAATTCGCTTTTAATTCTCTGAATGTTCTCAGCACGCGTGCCCGTACCATAAAGGATACGATAAGCATTGTGGATAAGTTCGATGAGTTCATTTGAGAAACCACGGCGACGAAGTCCTATAAGATTGATACCCATATAGCGTGCAGGCTCTTTACCTACAATAATATATGGTGGTATATCCATAGAGAAACGACTTCCACCCTGTACCATAACGTATCCACCGATATGGCAGAACTGATGACAAAGAATATTTGCAGAGATGATAGCATTATCATCAACATTTACCTCACCTGCAAATTTCGTCGCATTACCAATAATATCACCAGAGCCAATGACGCAATCATGGGCAATATGTACACACTCCATCAATAGATTGTTATTACCAACTTTAGTGACACCCTTTGAAGCGGTACCACGTGAGATCGTAACATTCTCACGGATAGAGTTATTATCACCAATCTCACAAATTGACTCCTCGTTCTTAAACTTTAAGTCCTGTGGCTTAGTAGATATACTGGCACCAGGGAAAATCTCGTTGTTATTGCCTAAGCGTGCACCTATATGGATGGTTACGCTATTTTGGAATACGTTATTATCGCCGATAACCGTATTCTTATCGATATAACAGAACGGTCCAATTATGTTGTTATCACCAAGTTTCGCCTCTGGATGAACAAAGGCTAATGGGCTTATTTGATTCATGATAATATAATCTTATAATTACTTGTTTTTAACAATCTGTGCTGTGAAGGTGGCTTCTGCTACTACACGTTCACCAACAAACATATAACCCTTCATTGAACTAATCCCATGACGTACAGGACCGAGCAGTTCAACACGGAACATGAGGGTATCACCTGGAACGACTTTCTGGCGGAACTTTACGTCATCAATCTTCAGGAAATAGGTTGACCAACGCTCAGGCTCTTCTACTTGAGAGAGTACTAAGAGACCACCACACTGAGCCATCGCTTCTACCTGTAGCACACCTGGCATCACAGGTTCCTGTGGGAAATGTCCTTGGAAGAATGGTTCGTTGCTGGTTACATTCTTTATACCAATAATACTTGTTGAGCCCATTGCAATGACCTTATCAACCAACTGCATTGGATAGCGGTGTGGTAAGAGTTCACGGATACGGATATTATCCATTAACGGCTCTTCGTTTGGGTCATAGATAGGAGCCTGCACCTCATGCTTGCGTATTTCTTTACGCATTAAGCGAGCAAACTTATTGTTCACAGTATGACCTGGGCGAGTAGCGATGATACGACCCTTAATAGGCTTACCAATCAAAGCCATGTCACCAATGATATCCAAAAGCTTATGACGTGTACACTCATTATCCCACTGTAATGGCTTATGCTGAATATAACCAATGTTATTCGCATCCATACGTGGAACCTTTAAGAGATCGGCCAACTGGTCAAGTTTCTCTTGTGAAACCTGCTGCTCATAGATAACAATGGCATTATCCAAGTCACCACCTTTAATAAGGTTAGCCTGCAAGAGCGGCATAATGTCACGTACAAAAACGAAGGTACGTGCTGGAGCAATCTCGGTTGCGTAGGTGTTAATATCATCCAGCGTAGCAAACTGACTACTAATAAACTTAGAGTCAAAGTTACACATAGCAGTGATAGAGAATTGTTCGTCAGGAAGAATGGTAATGACAGAACCATTCTTGTCCTTAATCTCTATTTTCTTACGAATGATGTAGTAATCCTTTGGAGCATTCTGGTCAACGATACCTACCTCGTTGATTTTATCAACATACATCGTCGCAGAACCATCAAGGATAGGAAATTCAGGGCCATTAATTTGTATCAGACAGTTATCAATACCCATTGCATAAAGGGCAGACATTCCATGTTCTATCGTACTAACACGTGCCTCACCCTTGGCCAATACAGTACCACGTTGAGTGTCGACAACATTCTCTGCAACAGCGTCGATGATAGGCTGTCCTTCAAGGTCAATTCTTTGTATCTTGTAGCCTGTATTTTCTGGGGCAGGGTTGAATGTTACAGTAAGACTCAATCCTGTATGAAGTCCCTTTCCGAAGAGAGAGAAACTTCCCTTTAATGTTTTCTGCTTAACTGTTTCCATGTATGTTATTTATTCTTTTTCAGTTCTTCTATTTCTTTTTGTAGCGCATTCAACTGCTTGTACATCTCTGGTAAACGTTGGAAGATTGCTTGTGACTTAAAGTAAGCACGCTGTTCCATTGGAAGGGTTCCAATGAGTTGTTGATTACTCTTTAAGCTACCAGGAACTCCTGACTGTGCACCGAGAAATACCTTGTCACCAATAGTGATATGACCAGCAATACCCACTTGCCCGCCAAACATACACCATTGTCCAACTTTGGTAGAACCTGCAATACCCACTTGCGCAGACATTACAGTATTTTCTCCAATATCGTTGTTGTGTGCTATTTGAACGAGATTATCGAGTTTAACACCCTTACGTACGTATGTGCTACCCATAGTTGAGCGGTCAATACAGGTGTTGGCACCAATCTCTACATTATCTTCTATTGTGACAATACCAATTTGTGGAATCTTGTCATAGCTGTTGGTCTCTGGATTAGGAGCAAAGCCGAAACCGTCAGCACCAATCACACAGCCAGAGTGGAGGATGACATTGTTGCCTATCTTACAATCATGATAGATGCTTGCATTTGGATAAACAATACAATTGTTACCTAACTGCACACCATCCATTATCGTTGCATGAGGATAAATCTGACAGCCATCACCCAAAGTAACACTGTCACCGATATAAGCGAAGGCACCAATATACACATCCTTACCAACGGTTGCCTTAGATGAAACAAAGGCAAGAGAATCGATACCCTGCTTCTTAGGCTTCATACCCTCGTATAATTGCAGCAACTTTGCAACACAATCGCGTGCGTTCTTCACACGGATAAGCGTAGGCTTAACGGGTTTATCTACTTGAATGTCTTCATCTACGAGGACAATGCTGGACTCTGTTTCGTAAAGATAATGTATATATTTAGGGTTTGCAAGAAAGGAGATAGCTCCTTTCTTACCTTCTTCAATCTTGGCGAAAGTATTAATGGTAACGTTTTCATCACCTTCAATACAACCTTGTATGAATTGCGATATTTGTTTCGCAGAGAATTCCATTTATATTGCCGTTTATTGATTATTATTTGTGCAAAGATAGGGATTTTTATTTAGAAACGTTGATAAGAGAGGTAATATTTGCATATTTTTTTTGAGAGTAATTCTATGTTCAAAATCTCTGACGCCTCGGTTATATCCTTCATCGTACCATCTTTATAGAGAATACTGATGTGGTCGTCGAAAGGATTGTACATATCTTTCTGTACTCGATTTACTCCTACAAGGTAATCGCAGTCAGTGATACTTACTCCATATCGTTCTGAAATCTGTTGTTTAAGCTGTTTAAGTTCTTCTTCTGTAGGTTCCTTCTCTCGCACTTCCACCTTAAATATTTTCCGATTTATTAGATTTGATGACAAGAGTGAAAGTATCTTGTCATCATGTTGTTGCCATACTTTAATGGCACTCCATATATCGTTGTCATCCAATGCTATATAGTTATCCAATGCTTTTCCATCTTTATGGAAAGTATCGGCAGTTATGTCATTGTAAAGGAAGTAGCGAAGGGCAGGTGAGGCAAATAGTTCAACCCCTTTCTTTGCTAAGTGTTTGGCTCTGTGCAAAGCATTTATAAGAACATTCTCACATCCGACTGTTGTTTTATGCAGGTATACCTGCCAATACATAAGCCGTCGGGAAGTAAGATAATTCTCAATAGAATAGATTCCATTTGACTCAACCACCAGCGCATCGTCAACCACGTTAAGCATCTTGATGATACGTGCTGAACCGATATTACCCTCTGTTACTCCTGTAAAAAAGCTATCTCTACGAAGGTAATCAAGCCTATCCATGTCAAGTTGACTGGAGATAAGTTGATGGAGATAGGACTTTGGGTATTCGTTTTTGAAGATACTAATAGCAAGATTTAGTGCTCCATGCATGTCTTGATTGATTCGATCCATCATCATCAATGATATTTCTTCATGTGTTATACCGCTGATGAGTGTGTTCTCCAAGACATGAGAGAAGGGAGCATGACCGATGTCGTGCATGAGAATAGCTGCTTGTACAGCCTCAGCCTCACTATCAAAGACAAAGACTCCTTTCTGTTGTAGCGACACAAGAGCTTCACTCATAAGATAAAAAGCACCTAAAGAATGTTGGAAACGTGTATGCTGTGCACCTGGATACACCTCCTGTGTCAGCCCTAATTGTTTTATGCGTGTAAGTCGTTGCATAAGTGGATGACGAACGATGTCAAGTAACAATCCACGTGGCACTTTTATAAATCCAAAAACAGGGTCGTTTATTATCTTTGCATCTGTCATCTTTTCTATGTTATCTTGCTCTTTTATCATTAGATTACAAAGGTAATATATTTCCTTTAGACAACAGCCTGTCCTATTAATAATTTACTGGTATCATGTAGAAAAGACCATTCTGCTTCCTTTCAAAGCCATATTTGTTGTATTATATTCCAATTTCAATGTCAAATTTATCAGTTTCTACTAATTTTTTAAGGGATTATCCTGCTTATTATTTCTTATTCTCAATCTGTGTACAAGGGCTTATTAATAATATCACGAAGACTTAGTACTGATTTTTTGAAAGCTTAATCAATGGTAAGATTGGGATTGCGAAAAACGTAAGTTGCAATTAGTAAGCCCCTGTTTCGCCTATGACAAACAAAACTCACATGGTTATCAGGCAGCAAGAATATCAAATCAGGGAAAACGATAGATTAGAATAAATAACATAAAAACTTGTCTGTTTCATTCCTTATCTATAATCTTTTCGTTAACTTTGTAGGCATGAAACGATTGATTAACTGGAAAGAATTTGTTGTGCTCTTCATAGTTATCGGGTGCATATACTATCTCACAAGGTCATGGTTTATTACTGGTGGAGTCCTTGCTATCCTACTGTTGATAGATGGTTTATTGCGTCAGTACGACCATAAAAAGCGAGGTGAGAAACATGCTGAAGATATTAAGAATAAGCTTGAGGAGCAAGACGATTAATTTTAGACATGTGGTTTTGTAGCTTAATCATTCTAAAGCTATAAAATCATAGAGGTCATTATGTAGAAGGAGAACGAGACAATACGAGTCGTTCTGCAATTAGCCTACATATACAAAATGGATTATGGAGCAACTATTAGAACTATATACGAATTGGAAGGGTAGTAGACCCTCAAATGTAGAAAAGTTGGCTGGCGCAGGTAGCAACCGTGAGTATTATCGATTGTTTGATGAAGATGGTAATGCTGTTATTGGTGTTATAGGAACAAGCCGAGATGAAAATCATGCCTTCATCTATCTTGCCAAGCATTTTGAAAAGCGGCGTTTACCTGTACCACACCTATTGGCTGTTTCTGCAGATGAACTTTGTTATCTACAAACAGACCTTGGAAACATGTCGCTCTTCGATGCGATACGGGGTGGGCGAGAGGCTGGAGGACGCTATAATCTTGCTGAACAAAAACTGTTACGCAATGCTATAAGAGAATTGCCAAATATTCAATTGCGTGGCGCAAGAGGGTTAGATTTCTCTAATTGTTACCCACAACCAGAATTCAATCAGGAGAGTGTACTCTTTGATTTGAACTATTTTAAGTATTGCTTCCTTAAAGCAACTGAGCTCGACTTCCATGAATTAAAGCTTGAAGCAAACTTCCGTATGTTTGCGAAAGACCTGACTTCGGAGAAAATGGACTCCTTTCTCTATCGTGATTTCCAAGCTCGTAATATAATGTTAGACAAGGAGGGAAGCCCCTATTTCATAGACTTTCAAGGTGGAAGAAAAGGACCTTTCTATTATGACCTTGCGTCATTTCTGTGGCAGGCAAGCGCAAAGTACTCTTTTAAACTGCGTCGTGAATTGGTGTTTGAATACTATCAAAGCCTTAAGAATTATACGGAGGTTCCTTCTAAACGCCATTTTGTCAATCGATTGTCGTTGTTTGTTCTCTTCCGTACGTTACAGGTCTTAGGTGCATACGGGTTCCGTGGATATTTTGAAAGGAAGAAACATTTCATTGATTCTATCCCTCCTGCGATACAAAATTTACGTGATCTCTTGGCCTTAGGAGATGATGTTTTTCCTTATCCTTACATGATGGATATGTTGAAGCGACTGACATTATTGCCACAGTTTGCGCATATAGAGAAGCCTGCGGCCAATAGGACTGATGGCTTGAAAACAGCAGAGAAAGATGTTTATAAGGCTAATCCATTAGATGGTCCTGCCACATTCTCTAAATATGATGGTAAGGGTCCGCTGGTAGTGCGCGTGTTTAGTTTCTCTTTTAAGAAGGGTATTCCTGAAGATACATCTGGTAATGGAGGCGGTTATGTGTTCGACTGTAGAAGTACTCATAATCCTGGTCGATACGAGCCATATAAGAAGATTACGGGATTAGACGAACCTGTCATTCGCTTCCTTGAGGATGATGGAGAAATACTCGACTTCTTGAAGCCTGTTTATAAGCTTGCTGACCATCATGTAGAGCGCTATATGCAACGTGGATTCACCGACTTGATGTTTTCTTTTGGTTGTACAGGTGGACAGCACCGCTCTGTTTATAGCGCACAGCATCTTGCTGAACATCTTAATGAGAAATATGGGATAGAAGTACACATAACGCACAGAGAACAAGGTATCGAGCAGACTCTAAAAGCTAAATAATACTTAGGAGCTTTATAGGGTAGGTGGTTTTAGATAATAGAATAAGCATAGGGACGTATAGTTCGTGAGTATTTAACAGGCCATTTGGCAACTCACTGTCTATACGTCCCTATATTTATTAACGCTTATTCTTGCTCAGAAAGATTGCAATATATTCTATATTATTTCCTTTAACTCTTCAGGCACCGCTATAGAGTCACAATGCAAATGGTCTAATTTGTCTAAACCATGCTTTGTGATATGGAATCTTTGGCAGCGACCATCCTCCGAACAAGCACGTCGGCGAATAAGTGAAGCCTGCTCTAATGAGGCTATCACCTTTGAAGTATTAGAGCGTGTCAAACCCATCTCTTCGGCTATCTCGCCTGCCAACATAGGTTTTTCGCTCTCTGAGAGTAGACATAACAACATCGCTTCATTGATGTTCAAGCCTATTTGCTGTTGTAGTCTACTTTCAAAAGAGGTGATGACACGAAATATTTCACGAATCTTACTGATGCAATGATTATCCATTATTGGTCTTTACTTCAATAAGACAGACTTAATAACCTCCTCAAACTGAGCCTTATTCATAGCTCCTGTCTGCATTGATGGCTCGCCAGTCTTAGGGATGAAGAGTATTGATGGGATTGAACGAATGCCGAAAAGGCTTGCCAATTCGCGCTGTTTGTCTACATCAACTTTATATACATCAATCTGGCCTGCATAGTCACCAGCAATCTCTTCAAGGATAGGAGCCGTTGCTTTGCAAGGACCACACCATGTTGCATAAAAGTCTATAATAGCAGGCTTATCACCTTTAAAGTTCCATGTCTTAGGATTACTCTTAAAATCCATAACCTTCTGTTGGAACATCTCTGAGTTCATTTCTGTTACAGTCATCTTTGTTTCCTTTCCTTCATTTTGATTAGTTACTCCTGTTTGCTCTGTAGTCATTGCACTGTTATCCTGTTTTTTAGGATTGTTATCTGCCTTGCAAGCAGTCAGTGTTAATGCCATGATAGCCACTACAAGTGTTGCTGTACGTTTCATTATATGTGTAATCTTTATTTTACCGAAGTCTTTTTGTTACTCGGTTTGTTATTGTTCATTTTGCTTTCCTTAGGAAAACGTTGCAAAGGTAAGTATTATTTTACTATCTACCAAATTTCCAATGGAAAATTATTCATGATGTTTCAATTTTATCTCATCCGACCTTTTAGTTGCATTTTCATACGTTTTATATTGCTTTTAAGTAAGTTCTCTGGGCGAGAAGATTGTTTTCTCTTACATTTACCAGTATCTCTCTTAAAATAGTTCGGTACTTACTCCTTATTACGAAACAATCAGTAGAACGATGAAAAATCATGACATAATGCAAAGGTGTACATCTTCACGGTAAAAGTGTAGTGTCTGTAATAATTAAGCTTATAACATACAATAAATCAATATGTTATAAGTATGGCCGAAGAAGATGCCTTTCTTGCTTCAAGAAGGGCGTCTTCTGTCTTCAAGAAGGGCATGTTCTTGAACGCAGATAAGCCTCTTCTACACACTTCTCTCAGCCCTTTTCAATAGGAAGTGGACAGTGTGTCCTAAAATATCTTTACACTTTCTTTCTGTATTTATGCCGTTGCTTCTCCTTTTTCAATAGTCTTATAGGGGTGACTACACATTTTACTACGTTCTTCATTACGTCTCTTTGGTCATTGCCAGTTAGTTCATGAAAGGGGAAGGCTGCTTTTGAAGGAGTAACCTCATAAACAACCTTATTTCTCCTAAGTAGGAAGAACGAAGCCTACTTGGTTGATTGAGTCTTTTTGCTTTATCTTTTATGTGTTTAAAACAAAGCTGAATTTTCAAAATGAAATTTGCTGTCACTGCTGTCATCTGATATTAGCTGTTAACTAATTGATTTATAGTATGTTTACATGAAATGTTAAAATTGACAGCAAAACAAAATTAAAATTATTTGTATAATAGCGTCTGTTGGTAATTACTGATAGTATCCTTGAATTTTAGTTTTTCTGTTTATGAATTTGAATTTATATGTTTTTTGATTACCTTTGCCAAAGAGTAATAGACTTTCAAATGACAGATTCCAACAGAGCTATAAATCAAATTTATGCTTATTGAGTATAAGCAGGGGTATTGTGAAAGAGCGTTTGAGGGAGTGGGGAGATTCTTCATATACTTGTCTCATAGCTTTTAGTTCTGTTGGTAAAAATTTCTTTGAGCTGTAATTACGTACATAATATAATTAAATGTGTATCTACACTTTAAGAGTTGAGTACTTATACGTTGAAAAAAAAGTTAATGCAATAAATTAAAACACGAAATCATGAAAAGGTTTGTCCTGTTCTTTGCTTGCCTTGCAAGTTTCTCCTTAGTAGCAGCACAGGAAGTGCTTAATTGGAAAGATAACGAGATTGTCTCACCAGTAGTGAATGATGACAATTCTATTACTATCAGTCTTTTTGCTCCAAATGCTGAGAAGGTAGAGCTGACTGGCAATTTCTTATATGCTGGGAAAGATACTCCAGATAAGTATGCGGATGGAGATTGGCGCCCACAGTTGATGAATAAAGATGCGAACGGACGATGGACACTGACAACTCCACCCTTGAAACCAGAGTTCTACAGTTATAATTTGATAGTTGATGGTGTAAAGATTACGGATCCAAAGAATATATATACAGTGCGTGACATTGGTAATAGATACAGTGTAGTACTTGTTGGCGGTGGTGTAGATGGGTTATATGCTGTAAAGAATGTGCCCCATGGAACTGTTAGAAAGGTATGGTATGATAGTCCAACGGCTGGTCTTCAACGTCGTATGACTGTCTATACGCCAGCTGGTTACGAAACGAGCAAGCGAAGCTATCCTGTTCTTTATCTGCTTCATGGCATGGGAGGCGATGAAGATGCATGGGATGAGTTAGGACGTGCCACACAGATTTTGGACAACCTTATCGCTGAAGGAAAAGCAGAACCAATGGTAGTAGTAATGCCAAATGGTAATATTTCGCAGGAAGCAGCTCCGGGTGAGGGATCTAAAGGACTTGTAGTAGCTACAACGCAGTATCCAAAAACAATGGATGGAAACTTTGAAAAAGCCTTTCCTGATATTATACAGTTTGTAGAAAAGACCTATCGTGTGAAGAAGGATAAGGCAAACAGAGCGATTGCAGGACTGTCTATGGGTGGCTTTCATTCGCTTTATATTGCTTTAAATAATCCAAACTCCTTTAATTATATTGGTTTGTTCTCTTCTGCAGTCAATCGAATGGCGAAGGATGGCGATACGCTTTCTTATATATATAAGAATATTGACGAGAAGTTTAAGACGCTGTGTAAGAAATCTCCTAAGCTTATATGGATTGGTATTGGTAAGGACGATTTTCTCTCAAAGGATGATGATAGTCTCCGTGCAGCATTGGATAAAGAATCTTATAAATACTCTTATCTTAAGACGAAAGGCGGACATACTTGGCGAAACTGGAGAGAGTATCTGGCTAATTTTGTACAAAAGATTTTCAAGTAAGAAGTCTCGATAAAGCTTTCAGTTCATTTCCTACATACGTTTTGCTGCCTGTTATACGTTGTGTTGACTCTTTGTAGCGTTACTTTCAATTGGTTATTTCTTCGAAGAGAAACGTTCGTAAGCTGCAAGGGAAAGATAGTTGAGATTTAAAAGATTGTGCAATATAGTATAAAGACTATGTCGGTCAATAGGATAGAATATCGTCAAATACGGAAATGTATCTTGTTAGTTGTGCTGGTTTGGCTTATATATTTGGTTTACAGCATAGTTGCTGTTTATTACGATAATAAGTCACTTGAGATCGGACCTATAAAGTCATACGAAATCGTATCTAAGCATAGTGGAGCTGTAAATATTACCTCTTATATTATAGTACGATATATGGGACAGGATTACACCGTCACTGTAAGTAGAAAAGATATTAATGAAAACAAGCTATATAAGCCTTTGTATTATAATAAATGGACTGATATACTGTTTTATGATATAAGAGATGATATATTTGTTAGAGCTGGATTCCTCTCTATAGGTTTACTTTCAATCATCTGCATGTATCATTATATAAAAGGTTATCATGGTGGGAAGCAATGAAACCTTTTCTTCAGTACGCCCCTTATCCTTGTAATAAAGGTTATATGCGACGATGCGTTTATACAAACAAATAGGATTATGAAACTAAAAGGTCTTCTTGAGAAAGATACTTTATGGTACTTCTTAGCTGTAGCAGGACTATTTCTATTGTTATATTTGAGAAGAAATTTTATAATAGATACATACATCTATGCGCTCTCTTTGAATACTCCTATATTCATATTGTCCTATATGCTGCTTAAAAGAATTGATGCTTTGCGTTATTATCTTCATGCAACAGGATGTATATTCTTTGTAGTATGGTTTAGTTTCTACGCATTAAATGTGGCGAGAAGCAAAAGTGTAGGGGGACATTTAACTGAATATATTGGCGTTGAGCACTATACTCCTATAGGAAGAGAAAGCAGGTCAAGTAGTAGCGGTATTCGATGTAAGTATAAAGGGGAGTTTATACAACTTTCGGCAACACCAACATCAGAAGAGCTTTATAGAATATATGGTGACTCTGTTGTTAATCACTTAAAAGTTCGATTAGTAGTTAAAGAAACCTTGCCCCATGTGTATTACATAGATAAGGTGTTGATAACCAGCTCAAAATGATGATTTACAATAGGATTGTTAGAAATCAAATAGAGGAATACCCTTAGTGGATATTCCTCTAAATCTTATAGAAATTGGCTTAAATACCAAGCTTTTTACTTCTTTAATTGCTTCTTAAGGAGTTCTGGTATTTCACTTGTCTCACGTGCAACAGGTACACCTACGGCCTCAAAAGCTGCTATCTTCTCGCTTGCAGAACCTGAGCCACTTGAGATGATAGCACCAGCGTGTCCCATCTGCTTACCCGGAGGAGCTTGCTGACCAGAGATGAATACAGCAACAGGTTTGGTAACGTTCTCCTTAATAAACTTAGCAGCACGCTCTTCAGCATCACCACCAATCTCTCCAATGAGCGCTATACTGTCTGTCTCTGGGTCGTCTTGGAACATACGAAGAAGCTCCTCAAAATAAAGTCCAACGACTGGGTCACCACCAACACCGACTGCTGTGGATTGTCCCAAACCAGCTTGTGTGAGGTTATAAACAACCTCGTAGGTAAGTGTACCACTACGACTGATAACACCAGTATGTCCCTTCTTGAAGATATTAGTTGGCATAATACCAGCCATACTCTCCTCTGGAGAAATAAGACCAGGACAGTTAGGACCAATTACCTTGACTCCCTTAATCTTAGCATAACGCTGTGCTGCAACAGCATCAAGCGTTGGCACGCCCTCAGTGATACAAATGACGAGGCTTACACCACCATCAATCGCTTCAAGCATAGCATCTTTTGCGAATGGGGCTGGGACGAAGATAATAGATGCGTTGGCTCCTGTTGCTGCAACAGCATCCTTAACTGTGTTGAATACAGGAATGCCACATACTTCCTGACCAGCCTTGCCAGGAGACGTTCCACCAACCACGTTGGTGCCATACTCCTTCATCTTTGAAGCGTGGAAACTACCATCACGACCTGTAATGCCCTGTACGATTAACTTTGTATCTTTATTAATTAGAATACTCATAACTCTTGTGTTTTAAAGTTTTTTGCTTAGTTCTACAGCCTTATGTCCTGCATCTGCCATGCTTGTACCGACAGTGAAGTGAGTTCCCTCAAGGATGGCTCTACCTTCTGCTTCGTTAGTTCCAGTCAAGCGGATGACAATAGGGATGTCTGTCTCAATAACCTTGAAGGCCTCCAAGAGTCCGTTAGCAACATCATCACAACGGGTAATACCACCGAAGATGTTGATTAACACAACCTTTACATGCTTATCACTCAAGAGAAGTTTCATAGCTTCAACAATCTTCTCTGGGTTAGAACTACCACCAATATCGAGGAAATTGGCTGGTTCACCACCATATAACTTGATCATATCCATGGTTGCCATAGCAAGACCAGCTCCGTTAACCATACAACCAATGCTTCCACCAAGGTTCACATAGCTAAATCCCTTGTCTTTTGCTTCACGTTCCTTGCGTTCTTCCTCTGTAGGCTCGAATAATTCAGCAACATCTGGATGACGGAAGAGAGCATTGTCGTCAAAGGTCATCTTGGCATCGATAGCCTTCAAAGAACCATCTTTCAACATTACTAATGGGTTGATCTCTGCCAGTGAAGCGTCCTTCTCTGTAAAGAGTTTATAAATATTCTTGAAGATTGGTACGGCCTGTTTAACCTGTGCCATGTCATCGAAAAGCTTGAAAGCAGCCTCACGTGCAAGATAGTCGCTCATACCAACAACTGGGTCAATGACAATCTTCTCAATCTTTTCTGGTGTCTCCTTTGCTACTTGCTCAATATCCATACCACCAGCACGACTAAGCATTAACATAGGACACTTTGACTTGCGATCAACAAGGATACTCATGTAGTACTCTGAAGCAATGTCAACAGCTTCGCTGACAAGCACTCTGTCTACAATGAATCCCTTGATATCCATACCCAAGATAGCTTCTGCATGTTGGCGAATCTCGGCCTCGTTGCTACCAAGTTTAACACCACCAGCTTTGCCACGTCCACCCGTGTGAACCTGAGCTTTCACCACGGCTTTCTCAACACCTAATTGCTTGTAGGCTTCAACAGCTTCATCAGGAGTACGGCAAATAATGTTGCGATCTACTGGAAGCCCATAACTTGCAAAGAATTTCTTTGCTTGGTATTCATGTACCTTCATAAGATTTAGTTTTGAATTATAAACTATATGTTAATTGTTTAGGGTTCTTTTTGTTTAATAATCCTTCGCTTCACGCTCGCCTCGGAGTACTGCTAAGGCATTCTCCGTCAATGCCTGCATCTCATCTTGGCCTGGATAAACATAAATAGGTGCAAGGAACGAAAGGCGTTGCTTGAGTCGTTCGATGATATAATCAGACTTTGCCATACCACCAGTAAGCAGAATGGCATCTATGTTGCCGCATAACACCGCTCCTTCTGCAGCTATATTCTTAGCAATATGCCATATCATAGCTGATACAACAAGTTCAGCATGCTTGTCACCAGCATTGATCCAATTAATAATCTCACGTAGGTCATTTGTTCCAAGGTGAGAAATAAGACCTGCATGGCCACTGACTTTCTTCAATAACTGTTCTTCTGTGTATTTTCCACTGAAGCAGAGATGAATTAAGTCGGCTGCAGGAAGAGTTCCAGCACGCTCTGGTGAGAATGGTCCTTCACCGTCTAACGCATTGTTCGCATCAATTGCCCTGCCATGTGAATGGGCTGCGATAGAGATTCCTCCACCTAAGTGACATATAATAAGGTTTAACTTATTGTATGATGTTCCCATATCTTTTGCAAAGCGTCGGCCTATTGCTTTCTGGTTTAAAGCATGCCAAATACACATACGTGGCATGAGAGGAGAACCAGACAGACGTGCTTCTGGTTCCATTTCATCCACTACACCAGGGTCAGCAATAAAACTCTTACAGTTAGGAATATCTCGTGCTATTTCGTCTGCAATCATACAACCAAGATCACAAGCATGTTGATGAATAGCTCGTTGTTGGTCTATTATCATTTGCTTTGTGATAGTGAACACACCACTTGACACTGGTTTTGCAAGTCCACCTCGTCCTATAACGGCATCAAAGTCTAAAGGTATATTTCTTTTCTTTAATTCTTCAATAACGACCTGCTTGCGAAAATGATATTGGTCGGATATGCGCTTGAATTTGCTTAGCTCTTCTCTTGAGTGCGCAATGTCTGCAACAAAGACGGGCTGATCGTCATTTGCAAGCGATATCTTGGTTGATGTCGATCCTGGGTTGATAGCTAAAATCTTGTAAGCCATAATGTTTTATATGTATACCTTATATATAATGTATATAGACTATCTGGAGATAAGACTCGCAAGGGCGAGACTATAGTATTTAGATTCAATAGTATCACCACGACTTGGGAGCACTACTGGTGCCATAGTTCCTTGAAGAATAGCAGCAGTCTCGGCATGACAGAATAGTGTTATCGTCTTATAAAACAGATTGCCTGCCTCTATATCAGGGAAAATCAAAGCATCGGCTTCGCCATTTATGGGGGAGTTTATCTGCTTAATCTTCATAGCTTCAACTGAACAAGATGTTATTAAGTCTAATGGGCCATCTATTGTACACTTACCAAAAACTCCTGCTTCAGCTTCTTCTTTTAGTGCTCTATATGAAAGAGTATATGGGAAATGGCGCTCGTCTACCTTCTCTGAGCAATGGATAAGGGCTACTTTTGGACATTCTATCTCAAAGGCATGACAGAAATCTACAATATATTTTACCTGTGCTCTGCGTTGCTTATCATTTGGAGAAGGGATAACAGCAGCATCTGTAAAGAAAAGTAGTTTATGATACTCTGGTAACTTTGCAGCAGTAATATGCGTTAAGACCGTATCTTTTGGTAGGATTCCTACTTCTTTATCAAGTATAGCACGTAAGAGGACATCGGTATTAAGGAAACCTTTCATAATGATGTCAGCATCACCTTTCCTCACTACTTCAACTGCTTTTCGTGCTGCATCCTCTGGTGATTCAGCAAGAATTGATTGAAAGGAGTTCTTCTTAGCATAGTTTTCCATAGTTTGTTTAGAGCATACTAATATAGGCTCTATGAAACCATCGTGTACAGCTTTACACACAGCTTCTTGTGTATGGTTCTCTTCTGGCCATACAACTACTGTTCGTTTACAAATCTTTCTTTCATTAAGAAGATGAATTAGCTGTTTAAAGTCATGGATAATTTTTCTTTCTCCAGGCATAGTTAATCGATTTTCAGTTATAGATTTATATTGTGACAAAGATAATACTTTGTTTTGATATACGGTCGATATTTAAAGAAAAAAACATGAGAAAATTCTTTTTTTTGTATTGGTTGGTGTATATTTGCAAATGAATTAGAGATTTGTATATGAAACGTTTGTACTTTATAATACTTTTAAGTACCTTATTTACAGTTGCGACAGCACAACGTGTAACACGTACTTATATCCCTCATGGTGCTTTCTTCTATAATAGCCAATGGCAGGGAGTACCCAATGCTAATAATGCTTCATATTATAGAGTTTTAGCGCTCGATGATAAAGGACAGAAGATGTTTTATGACTATTACATTACTGGACAATTACAAGCCGAGAAGCATTATATAAGTATTAACCGACAAAATGATAAATACACAATATTGAACGGTGTTTGTCGGACTTTCCATAAGTCGGGTAGGGTAGAATCTGTCTTGCAATATAAGAATGGAAAAGCTAATGGTCGAGCGCTCTCCTTCTTTCCTAATGGTAATATAGGAATGAAATTGTCTTATCGTAATGGTCTACTTGACGGCCCATGTTATACTTATACAGAAGGTGGCCGATTAGAATATACAACCATTTGGCGTAATGGTACTAAGGTAAATGAGATCAAAGGTGGTAAGGATCATTATATTAATAAAAACACAAACGAAGATGAATTCTGTGAACATTATCGTCATGACGAGGCATTGCTAATGGCACAGTCTAAAAGTATTAGTAAAGCGAGAGGAAATAATGACAAGCAAAAGATTGTAGAGGTTAAGGATACAAAAACGACCAAAGAGAATCTTACACGGGATTATAAAGGTTCTCAGATAGTACAAGGTACAGCAACTACAGATGATGTTAAATCTTCAAAGGGCACAAAGAAAGAAGCTTCTACAAATTCAACAAAAGAAGATCGTTACGTTGCTAATATAAAGTATCCTGATAGTTCAGCTGAGAAAACAGAACCTGTTAAAGTAGAGAAGAGTTCAAAAAGAAATTCTACACAGGTAAGAATGTTTAACTTTTCATACCTCCTTAGCATGTTGAGTAATGATAATGAGAGGGTTAAAAGTTTAGATGTCTTGACTGATATTAGTCGTAAATTCCAACTCAATACTTCACAAATTATTGATGGGTTTGGTGCACAAAAGGAATTCATCTTCCATCATAACATGTCTTATGATGTACAAAACAGCAATGATAAGATTACGGGTAACAATCCAAGACAGATTGGTTATTTTGGTACAGCCTTAGGGAAAATGCTAACGATAGAGCGCATTAATATTTTTACATGGTCGGAAGAAGAAATGTATCATATTGCCCAAGAAGCTATCAATGCCGGATATAAGCCACTTGGTGGATTAGATTATCAATCAACGAATGGTAATTTTGTACTTGAGCCTAAGGCTAACTCAACAAACTACGGTGAACATGAAGTCGTTGTTACCTTTACTCATCAGCCAAATCTCTATGCTGGATTATATCACATTCAGATGGATATAAGATAGAATAGAAGTTTTTTAGTTTATTAAAATAAATATTTATAGACTTCAGCTAACTATTTACTTTTTTTTAGTATATTTGCAGGATAAATTATATTTTCTACTAAAAGAGAACGAGAAGACTCATAAAATAAGGTGAGTAATTACCTATAAACAATTAAATGTGATTATGAAAATATTTGATAAGCTACTAAATTGGTATCTTTCGCGAAATGCCTTGCCATATTGGGTCATATTGGCTATTGACATTGTTATCTGTTATCTGTCAGGTATCTTTGTGTTTTGGATGTTTTTTCATGGTGCGGTTTCTCCTCAGCATATTGTATTATTATCCAAAACAATCTTCATGTACATGATCTTTAACCTTATTGGTTTCAGAATTTTCCGTACATATTCAGGTATCATTCGCTACTCCTCTTTTGTTGATTTACAGCGAGTAGTATTAGCAATGTTATTGTCTCTTGCGGTTGCGGAGGTAATGCATTATGTTGTCTATCATTGGAATCTTGAGTTTGTTCGTTTACAAGGTAGACAAATTGCAGCAATGTATCTTGTTGCAACAATAGGTATGATGGCTTTCCGTATCATAACGAAATCACTTTATGATGTGCTGTTTAACACTGATAAAGGTGTTCGTACGCTTATCTATGGTGTGAAGGATGGTGGTGTTGGATTAGCAAAAAGCATAAGAACAGATAAGCCATGCAAATTCCTTCTGAAAGGTTTTATAGCTCATGACCCATCCATTAGTGGTCGAATACTTATGGGGCAGAAGATATATCTGGTTGATGATAATCTTGCTGAGCGCATTAAAGCATTGAAAATAAAGGCTGTTTTAGTTTCTCCATTACAGAACGCACGTTTCCGTAATGATACGAAATTACAAGATATCCTATTGAATCTTGGAGTTCAGATCTTTATGAGTCATGCTGAAAAAGAGTGGTCTAAAGACGATGATTACACGAAGGTACAGCTTAAGGAGATAAGTATTGAAGACTTATTACCACGTGATCAAATCAATGTAGACATGGATTCCATTGGTAATCTCTTACGTAATAAGAAGATTATGATTACTGGTTCTGCTGGTAGTATTGGCTCGGAGATGGTACGTCAGATTGCTATATATAAGCCTGCTGAGCTTATTCTTATTGACCAAGCAGAGACTCCCCAGCATAATATTCGCTTAATGATGCAGTTTGAATGGCCTGATATTAAGGCTCATACTATTGTTGCGAGTATTTCTAACTATGACCGTATGGAGGAGATATTCAAGACATATAAGCCTGACTATGTATTTCATGCTGCAGCATATAAGCATGTACCTATGATGGAAAATAATCCATCAGAAAGTGTGCAGAACAATATATGGGGAACGAAAGTTATTGCTGACCTCAGTGTAAAGTATGGTGTTAAGAAATTTGTCATGGTCTCAACAGATAAGGCAGTTAACCCAACAAACGTAATGGGTTGTTCTAAACGTATCTGTGAAATCTATTGTCAAAGTCTTAATAAAATGATTAATGACCAGGCTAACGGTAAACCTGCAACACAATTTGTAACTACTCGTTTTGGTAATGTATTAGGTTCAAATGGATCTGTAATACCTTTATTTGAAAAGCAGATTAAAGCTGGCGGACCTGTTACTGTTACTGATCCAAATATTATTCGTTTCTTTATGCTTATTCCAGAAGCATGTAAATTAGTGCTCGAAGCAGGTACACATGGAGGTGGAGGAGAGATTTTTGTCTTCGATATGGGTAAGCCTGTCAAGATTGCTGACCTTGCCAAGCGAATGATAAAGCTTTCTGGTGCTAAGAATATTGATATCGAATACACGGGCTTACGTGCTGGTGAGAAACTATATGAAGAAGTATTAAGTACAACGGAAAATACTCTCCCAAGCTTCCATGAGAAGATCCGTATAGCGGAAGTTCGTGAGTATGACTACAATGAGGTAAACAAGCAAATTGAAGCATTAATTGCTTTAAGTCATACTTACGATAATATGGCAATTGTTGAGAAGATGAAGGAGATCGTTCCAGAGTATGTAAGTAATAATAGTAAATATTCTGTCCTCGATAAATAATTCGATTTATGACCAATATTCAGTCTGCTTCTATTTCTAATTTCTTAAAACTCTTAAGGAGCGAATTATGGCAAACCCCTTTGGAACTAACTCTAAGTCATTTAGAGTTTCTTTCCATTTACGAGTTAGCTTCTAAGCAGGCTGTATTGGGCATAATTGCTAATAGTTTAATTAGAAATAATGTTTCTTTAGAGCGAGAAGATGTTATGAAGGTCTTAGCAATCCAAAGTAGGATTGCTATTGCAAATAAGACTCTTAATTCAGAACTACATTTATTATGTAAATTATTTATAGATAATAGCATAAACTCTATAATCGTTAAGGGTCAAACGGTTGGTAAGTATTATCCAAATCCCCTTACCCGTACACCAGGAGATATTGATTTTTATTGTGATAAAAGAAATCTTCCTAAGGTTATAACTGCAATGGCAAACACATGGGGGATACATACAGAAGGAAAACCAACGGAACAACACTACGAGTTAGTTCACAACTCTATTATTTTAGAGCTGCATCATTGCTTGATGAGATTTGCAAGTGATAAATCACAAAAGATATGGGATGATATCTTTCGTTCAGTTTCTCCTACATATGTTGAAGTAGATGGGTGTTTAGTTCCTACGTTAGAACCAACTTTAAATGTGCTGTATACTTTCCTACATCTTTATCATCATCTAATTGAGTTGGGAGTAGGATTACGTCAGTTCTCTGATGTCGCCATTCTTTTGAAGAGTTATTATGGTGTTATTGATAAGCAGAAATTTCTTAATTGGTTAGATGCATTAGATTTTAGAAAAGCTTTTGAAGTAGTACAGTTAATATTGGTAAATGTTTTAGGGATGGATGAGAAGTATATACTTTTACCGCTACCTTCTGATAGCGAGTCTCTAAAAGGAATGGATCAATTTATGGATATTGTATGGTTCGGTGGTAACTTTGGTTTTCACGGGCATAATAGAAAATTCAAGTTTAAGGCCCAATATTTCCTTGTTACTACTTATAGAAAATTACAGCTTTATTATCGGTTTTATCGCTTTTCGCCTCGTGAAATAAAAGCTTCTATCTTTTCTTCAATTCCACGTAAAGCTCTCATGGCATTTAGAGGTGACTTGAAAGGTATCTAAGTAAGGATAATTCTGATTATTAATATAAATTTTAAATACGCATCTAAGTAATAAAGAGATATTATTTAAGATATAGTCTATACGGAGAAGTTAGAATAATAATAATCGAAAAGTAAAGCGGAATAGCTATGCAATATGCGAACACCAAAGGAGAATAGTGTTTATCTCCAATGGTGTTCGGTACTTAAAAAAATAAAGGGGCAATTGTTCTTTTGTTGTATAAGAGGTGATAGTATATCCGACTAATATTGTATTTCTTTCTATCTCACTTACTTCAGAATAAAAGGAAATCGATATTACTTTTGTAAAGTCTTATTTTTTGAATAAGAGAGTTTTACCATTACTGGATAATGATCAGATATATTACGCCGTGACTTACCGAGCCAATAGCTGTTGGTAAAGATGGCGTAATGCGGAACATCAAAATCTCTTGTAACAAAAATGTGGTCAATACGAGATTTACTACGGCTATCCTGTATAAAATCATTCCATGTTCCTGTGGGTGCCATACGCTGTTGAGCGTTGGTATAACAGTCGTGTAGTATTCCAGAGTTAGAGAATATCTGATAGATCTCATCTGTTTGATCAACATTAAAGTCACCCGTTAGAATGGTAGGGAGACCCTTTGCCAGTTGACTAATGCGTTTCAGAATTAGTTGTGCACTCTCTCTCCGTGCTACAACACCCACGTGGTCCATGTGAGTATTGAAGAAAAAGAACTTCTTGCCAGATGTTTTATCTTGAAATTCTCCCCATGTACAAATACGAATACAAGCTGCATCCCATCCTAATGAGGAGTGTTCAGGAGTTGAAGAAAGCCAGAAATTACCACTGTCTAATAGTCTGAGTTGATCTTTCTTATAAAAGATTGCTGCATATTCTCCCTTCTCCTTTCCATCTTCTCGTCCTATACCGATATAGTCATAACCATTCAGTCCTTTGCTTAAGTCATGTAGTTGATCTACAAGAACCTCCTGAGTACCGAATATTTCTGGCTGTTCAAAATTAATGAAATCGCATAATGGTGGACAGCGTAGTGCCCATGCGTTCCCCTCATGTTCATCATTAGGATTATTGTAACGGATGTTATATGTGCCCACATAGAGTTGTTGAGCATAAAAACTACTGCTTAGTAGTAATGCAAGGATTAGTGTTGTCAGTTGTTTATACATGATTTAAGTCCATTGATATTCAGTTGATTATATTGTAAACTAAGGATGCCTTTTATTTACAATATACTTTCTAATTTACAAAAGTACACAATGTTTTCTATATTCCATCATATTACCTCTTCTTTTATTTAGACAATTCGACATCCTTTAAGCTTAATCTTAAAGCAAGTAGGATTATGTTAGCTAAAACTAAATTGGACTTTAAGTTTAATTTGACTTGTATCATCATTGCGTAATTTCTGTAATTACAACATCCTTTAATGGAACCCGTGTCAAAATAAAAATATATTACATATAAACGAGTTAAAAGCATTCAATAAAAGAGTATAAATCACCTTAGAATGAATCATGTAACCATCAATAAATCAAGATGTTACCTATAGCATTGTTAAAGACGCCCTTCTTGCGCCAAGAGAGGCGTTTTCAACACGCAAGAAGGGCATGTTCTGCAAGCTAAATAGGCCTCTTTTATAAGCTTAAAGACCATGTGTAAGAGGTTAGAAGGGCGAAAAATGTTTACATTAAGACCAGAAATTGGTTTCATGAGCAGTTTCTATTTGTATTAATAAGCCTGTGTTGTTCTAATTAGAAAACAAGCTTTGTCCTAATGACATAATGAAAAGATGAACCTTTAAGTAGCCTTCTTTTAAGCATGTTTGCAGATAAACTGTCATCTATTCAAACACATCTATCGTAGAAAAGATAACAGTTATCGTTGGTTTTGTCACTTTTGCCTTGATGAATGAATAGTATTAAAGTCAACTAAACGCAAAAGACTGGAACTCATAGTAGGTCCCAGTCTTTTATTTTTTAATCCTTTCAAGGGAATATACAAGAGACAGAATAACACCAAAAGATAAATTTGTTTTTGATACTACTTTGTCAACGTAATTCTACTCCATTCTAATTGTACCATCTTCGTTCGTCTTCATGTGTGGTTTAGACTCTATTTTAGGCTGTGATTGGGGTTTTGGCTTAGTGATAGGAGTAGGGTTGTGTCGTAGAACGGGCTTAGCCTTAACATTCTTCGCTGTTGTTGAGCGTTGTACAACAGGAGCCCTCCTTATAATTTGCCGAACAGTCACATTCTTCTTTACTGGTACAAATTTACTCTTGTGTATACCCGTGAAATAAGTTCCGTCAGGTCCTTTCGTCACCCACTCATAGAGCGTACCTCGTGGAATTGTAGTGGTATCTTCGATACATAAACCATCTACATAACGTGCGCGTTCGATAATCTTCTGCCCATACTGATCGTACACATAGGTCATTCCCTGTAGCTTTCCTTTCTCGTAGTTCTCGATGTAGTCGAGTCGAGGAGTCTCACCGGGAAAACTTGTCTTTTTATACATATAGAGCTTACCCTGCTTCTCTCCTTTGACATAACTCACGATACTTGCGATATTACCATATCTATCGTAATACTTTACCTGTCCGTCTCGTAGGCCTTCCTTATAGTCTTCTTCCAGTAACAAGCGGCCATCTTCCATATAACTAACACAATGCCCTTCAAGCAAGCCTGTCTTTTTATTTTTATAAGAAATCGACTTTATTTGTCCATTGTCGTAGGTCTCTACAGTCTTCTTTACCTGTGCGTTACATGCTAAAGGTAGTGCGATTAGTGAAATTAGAAGGATTTTAATCATTCTCATATATATTTGTGTTTAATACTTATTACTTTGGAACCTTATGATTAGTAGCAAACTTATACTCGTATTTCAGATAACCTTCCTTTAATGTTAGGCTCGCTATGTAGTCTTCGTCATCACCACTATTGTTTTCTTTGGTCGCTCTAAACCATATCTTTTGATTATCTCGCATGATGCCCCGAATCTTCATTGGAAGTTCAAGAGAGTGTGTCCAAAGGACTACACCATTAGTATTTCTCAGCTGAAGAACCGTAGGTGCATCTTTTGAAATACTGGTTTTATACTCTATAAGGATATATTTCGCATCTTGATAATCTATCAATGTTTCAAAACCAGTGAACCATCCTGTTATTGGATTATGGCTAATCATTCGATCATCACCACGTTTGTTTTCCATACCATATAGGAAATAACCAGCGTCCTGAGGGTCACCTAAGTGATACATGAAGCGTATTCTCCAAAGTTTATTTTGGCTTGTTTGGCTTGAGTTTTCACTTGCATCCTTTCGTTCTAATATATAAAATACACTATCGCGCACCTCTCCATTGAGTTCTGAAATTGGTAGTTCCTTTGCGTAATTATATGCGTCTTCTGTATAAAGGCGGTCTGTGGCAGGGAAATAATAATAAGTCTCAGCCAAGTTGTTAACTACCTTGAGTCCCTCACCAACACCCGACGTACTTGCATGGTCTTCATAGGTATCAGAGATAAAGTTTACTGATGAGATACCACTCGACATAGCTTTCTTCTTGGCAAAGATAGTCTTTGTGACGTTTTTCAACGTGAGTGTCTGTGGATCAATCTCAAGTATAAACTGAGAAGGTATCGTGATATACCACTTCTTGACTTGATTCAGATACTGTATCTCAAGCATGTGGAAAGCTGTCATACCAATCTTCCTTGCGTCGTCATCACTGATGAAAAGTTTGTCAGCTAACACCTTTCCGCTATCTGGATCGATAAAGCCATAATAGTAACCCGTTGGTGGAGTTTCGTCGTCAGAATACCAGTTACTGAAACTGCGATTGGTTAGATAGAAGAAACAAACACGCCCGTTATATCTTACAGGAACAATGGCTCTATATGTATCCTCAACGCTAATAGAATCGCGCGAACTAACACTTGGACTGGAAGATCTCAATCCGTATATTATCATAAAGAGTAGAAAGAAAGTGATAACACCTATGATGGCGAATACTTTGGCTATACTAGTTATGGAGACGTTGGAGTTTCCATTGAAGCTGGAAAAGCCTCCATTATCAAAGTGATGTTTGACATGAACGGTTATATCATCGTCATCCAAGAAATATTCTGTCCCACAGCTTTTACAGCGATAGAGTTTGTCCCCCAATTGGACATGTTTCTCACTACCACAATTCGGGCACTTTATGGGTCTTATCTTTGTTGACATTGTATTACTTTATCTGTACTTTTATTAATACTTAGTGCTTCTTTACTTTATGATTTCTATCAAACTGATATTCGTATTTTAGCTTGCCTTCTTTCAATGTGAAGCTTATTATGTAATTTTCGTCATAATGTTCTGGGGTCTTTTTACTTGCACTAAACCATATCTTACGATTGTCTCTTATAGTAGCATAAAGCCGTATAGGATACTCAAGAGAACGCGTCCATAGAATCTTTCCATTAGTGTTTCTTAGCTGAAGAACAGCTGGTGTATTCTCCGATATATTGGTTTTATACCAAATAAGTATGTATGTTGAATCTTGTAAAATAATGTTTGCATCGAATCCTGTGAACCAGTCTGATATTTCCTGACGGCCAACTACTTGTATGTCTTTAGCCACAAAATCGTATTTCTTGTTTGAGGGATTGCTAAAGTATTTAGGATTCCCAAGGTGATACGTGAATTGTATTCTTGTTAGCTTGTTTTGACTTTCTTTGCTTGAAGAGGCATTAGACTTCTTGCTTTCTAATATGTATAATACGCTATCACGCATCTCTCCTTTTAATTCAGATGATGGTAGTTCTTTTGCGTAATTATAGGCTTCTTCTGTATATAGATGGTCTGTGGCAGGGAAATAATAGTAAACTTCTGCCAAGTTGTTAGATATTTCTAAGCCCTCATCTCCCTCTAATGAAAAATCAAAGAAATCGCTTGTTCGATAGATAAAATCCACTGATGAAATCCCACTAGACATTGCTTTCTTATTAGCAAATATAGTCTTTGAGATATTGTTCATAGTGAGTGTTTGCGGATTAATCTCATAGATAAACTGCTTAGGAATGAGGCATAACCACTTATCTGCTTGGTAAAGATGCCATATCTTAAGTCCATTAATCGATGTCATATCAACTCTTTTGCTCTCATCATCACTGATGAGGAGCTTATCAGCTAACACTTTCCCAGTCTGTGCATCGACAAATCCATAATAGTAACCATCGGCTAAAGTCTTATCATCATCAATCTTATAATCAATATTACGTTCCGTTATATAGAAGAAACAAACTCGTCCTTTATGCATCATTGGAAGGATGATATTATATTGATCCACTACACTAATGGAGTCGTTTGAGAATAAGTCACTTGAGAAAAGACGATTTTTCCCTTTGTTATTTCCATCCCACAAAAACATAGCACCAATCAGAAACAAAAAGACGATACCAATAACTACGAAATTCCTCTTCGTATTACTAAAGGAGTTTTTAGACTCTCTTTTAGGTTGCGTAAAGCCAGCGTAGTTAAAATCATGCTTGACATGAACTGTTATGTCATCGTCATCTAAAAAGTATTCTGTCCCACAGTTTTTGCAGCGATAGAGTTTTTCATTCAATTGATCATGCTTCTCGCTACCACAGTTCGGGCACTTTATTGGTCTTATCTTTATTGACATCGAATTACGTTCCTGTATGTTTATCGTTTTTTATAGTGTATGGTTAGATAACATAAAATAACTTCTACAGCTGTAAAGATGGCAAAGAGAATTATCCACCAGTTATCTTTTACACTACTTGGTGCTATTAATCCACTGACAAACTCTACTACTCCTGCAATAAGGAAGAGCATACCAAGGCTCAAACGATGAGTACGCTCAGCACCAAGAGCAAACAACATTACAACCAATAGAGTGTTGACTATAATGGTAACACTCGTGTAGAGCATGTTTGCCAAAGGATAGACAGAGAGGACGAGACCTGCAATGATATTGACAAAGAGGACTGATATGGCGGGGATTAGGACTTTATTCATAATTTAGAAAGTATTTCGTTCTTCTTTTGTTCATATTCTTCATTTGTGATGAGCTGCTCATCCAAGAGTTTTTTGAGCTTTCGTAGGCGTAGAGTAGGGTCACTATTGGTATCGCCCGACTTGAATATGTCTTGTGCTAACTGTAGTCCTGCTCCCATTTGCAAGCCAGCTCCTGCCAGTCCACCTTCATTCTTTGCAGCATCACGTAAGGCTCCTAACTTCTGCAATCCAGTGTAGTCAAGGTCAACTTCGGCTGCTGCATGCTTCTCAGTAGTCATGTTTGCAATCCTACCAATGCGTTCCATCGTATCTTCATCGAATGTGACTGAGGCAATGCGGAAGTCGGTCAACTGTAAACCAAGACGTGATAACTCTTCAGAAGTCTTATCTCGCAACTCCGTGGAAAGTTCACCTAAATGGGTATCAATCTCTCGATAAGGGTAAGCTTTGACTGCAAGAAAGGCGGTGAGAGGTGTTACGATGCGAGAAGAAACAAGTTCTTGCACGTCTTCCGCATAGTAGTTAGACATCGTTCCCAGCAGTGTTACAAACATTTGTGCAGCGTCTTGTATCTTTACAGAGAAGTTTCCACAAACTCCAAGAGCCACTGGTAATTGATAGTCAGGCTCTATGTATTTCACTGGTGAAGCTGTTCCCCACAGGATATTCACCATCTCGGCCGTACGAAAGAAATAGAACCTCATTTTGTGTTCACTCTCTGCTTGCTGTGAGATATTAAGTAAAGTTGTGATAAAAGGATGGTTATCAGACTCCATCTCATACACTCCAGCCTCTGTAAGTGTGGCTTTTACCTGTCCATCATAAACGACAATGCAGCCCTGTCCAGGTGCAATTATCAGCTTACTGGCATCTTTTATCTCGTCAGTTGTGGTTTCCAGCTGATGGAAGAGAAGTCTGTTATCTTGCTCTTTCCACTCTATGACGGTCCTCATTTGGCGTTTGAAGAAATTCTTTATTCCCATAGATTCTACTGTAACTTATTAGTAATTATATTCCTCTTTGTCGTATAAGATTATGTGTCTTAACTTCTTATAATATTGCAAAAATAATGATTTATAATGAAACCAACAGCATTAGTTATCACAATAAATCCTATTATTTATTATTAAATATTGATGAATTGCTTATAAAATTATTATATATTAAATAATAATAAAGTGTTGTTTTACTACCAGTAGATACTAACTTTCAACAAAAAGACTATCCTTCTCTGGTGGAGCAAGTATTTGACACAAATGCTTACAAACCTCATGTATAAGATTAGTAAGGATGGTAAAAAGCAAAAGTAGGAAGAAAACCACTTCGTTTTCTTCCTACTCATCATTATGTTAGCATATTATTTCCTTAATAAGGAATACTCAATACATGTACATGTTAAAGTAATCTATCTTAAAGAACATAATGCACAATCTGTCATTGATACAACATCAGGAGAGTATACTCTCGTCTATTAATCTTGGATAAGGACTTAAGAACTCTATAAGTTCAGCAAACCTTGACAATCTTAATAGGTGTGGATGAATTTTATTAAGATATTCTATATCTTCACTGTCCATATCATTAGGGATATGAACAGCCCATCCTCCTATCTCCAAAACAGGAGCAATATCTTCTGAATACGAATCTCCAACCATCAGTAGTTGCCCTACCTTTACGCCAAACTGTTTGCATAATCGATTATAAGCATCAGGCGTCTTCTCCGATACAATAACAATATCATCAAAGTAGGGACGTAGTCCCGAACGTTGAAACTTATTTTCCTGATCAAGCAATTCTCCTTTAGTAAACACAACCATTCGGTATCTTCCAGTGTCACGAAGCTTTGCCAATGTTGCTTTAACACCATCGAAAGGGTGACCCGGTAGTCGTAGTAATTCCTTACTAACCTCAACAATCTGCCCTATGTCATATCCCTTTACCTTTCCGTGACTGATTTTGACCGCATTCTCTATTAGTGATAACATGAAAGCTTTACTTCCATAACCAAGGAGTGGTATGTTAGCCTTTTCAGTGGCGCGGAGAGCATGGGACACCTCATCAGCCGAAGCGTATGGGGCAAGTATCTCACAGTACACTTTCTTCACTGTATCAAAGTAGGTTTGGCTACCCCACAGTGTGTCGTCAGCATCAAATGCTATAAGTGAAATCTCCGTCATAAGCCTAAAAAATTAAATATTATTGTTATCGTGGACATTCTCTTCTTCATTGAACCTTGTCCAATGAAGGCTGGTCGTAGACGGTAAATAATAATCTTCCTTTCAACTATAATAAAAACCTCCTTTTCTTTCTTTTCGCAGCAAAGATAATTCTTTTTTTCGTTATTACAAGTTTTTCAACAATATTTTTACCATCATAAATGTTAATTTTGCTTTTATTAATTATATTCAAACACTATATATTTATCGACAAAACAAATATTTCTGTTAACTAACATGTTTTTGTTATGATTCTTGTTAACACATGAGAACCCAATACAGAGTACATGATTGGAGTATTTAAAACGACGAAAAGTTTGATTATCTCAATTATTTTTGCTTTCTTTGTGGTCACTTTTGTCTGTGATAATGACCTACACTTAAATACTATTGTGTAATTGTTAATATCATATAAACTCAGACAACACACCTAATTGGAGACTAAAAACAAAATGGAACAAAAACTCTTGACAATAGCCTTGTTATCTTCAGCTTTCGGAACGGGACAGAAAATGATAGCACAGACACGTGGAACGACAACAGAAAAGCCTAATGTGATTATCATATTAGCTGATGATCTTGGTTATGGTGATTTAGAGTGTTATGGTGCTAAAAACGTTCATACACCTAATATCAATAGACTTGCAAAGTCTGGTATTCAGTTTATGAACGGCCATGCTGTTGCTGCTACAAGTACTCCTTCAAGGTATTCACTTCTCACGGGTGAGTATGCTTGGCGTCGAGAAGGTACTGATGTTGCTGCTGGCAATGCTGGAATGATTATCAAACCCAGCCAGTTTACGATGGCTGACATGTTTAAGAGTCGTGGCTATGCGACCTGTGCTATAGGCAAATGGCACCTCGGCTTGGGCGATAAGGGTGGTGAACAAGACTGGAATGCACCTTTACCAGAGTCTTTAGGTGACCTCGGTTTTGATTATCATTATATCATGGCTGCCACAGCAGACCGTGTCCCATGTGTTTTTATCGAGAATGGGGTAGTAGCTAACTATGACCCAACTCATCCAATAGAAGTGTCATACGTGAAAAACTTTGATGGTGAACCAACAGGACGTAAGAACCCAGAACTCCTTTATAATATGCGTTCGAGCCATGGTCATGATATGTCTATCGTCAATGGCATTGGTAGAATAGGATATATGAAGGGTGGGGGTAAAGCTCTATGGAAGGATGAGAACATTGCAGACTCCATCCTTTCTCATGCTATGAAATTCATTGACAAACATAAGAAAGAGCCTTTCTTTATGTATTTCGCAACGAATGATGTTCATGTTCCACGCTTTCCTCATGAGCGTTTCCGTGGGAAGAATCCAATGGGAGTGCGTGGAGACGCTATTGTTCAGTTTGATTGGACTGTCGGACAGTTACTGAAGAAGCTGCATGAACTAAAGATAGATGACAATACACTCATTATTCTTACAAGCGATAACGGACCTGTTGTAGATGATGGGTATCAAGATCGTGCCGAAGAATTACTTAATGGACACAGTCCTGCAGGGCCTTTCCGTGGCAATAAGTATAGTGCCTTTGAAGGTGGAACTGCCGTACCATTCATTGTATCTTGGCCTCGTAAGATTAAAGGAGGAGTCGTGTCAAAAGCCCTTGTGAGTCAGATAGACCTATTATCGTCATTGGGCTCACTTGTTCATGCACGACTCCCTAAGGGTAGTGCACCTGATAGTCGCAACTATCTCCCTACTATTCTCGGTAGTGATCAGAAGGGACGTGATTATGTTATAGGCCAATCTAACACGCATGTCCTTTCTGTCTTGACACCGCAATACCGTTATATCGAACCAAGCAATGGACCAAAGATGATTCAGTGGGGACCGAAGATAGAAACAGGTAACCTCCCTGTGCCACAGCTTTATGATATGACAGTCAGCCCATACGAAACAAATAATGTCGTTGCAGAGCACCCAGACGAAGTCTTTCGTATGCAAGATATATTGAAGAACGAAAGGAGTAAGTAATTTCAACATTAGCAGGCAACTTTATACTATCCTCTCAGGAGTAAATAACCATAGGTGACTTTTGTTGTTATTATAATACCATCAGTCCACAAACCTATGAAGAATGGAAGACTAAAGATTACTAATGTGAGAGGATATTTAATACCCATTATTACCGAAATAAGTTTTATTTTGATTTGCTGTCACTTTTAACATTTTAACTAAATAATCTGGTTTTCAGTTAGTTGAATAGCTTTTTTAGATGACAGATATGACAGGAAAAGTAATTTCCAATGGAATGTTTAGTTATAACAAAGTAACATGATGATACAAAATTGGAGTTGATATAGTACACAAAAGAATCATTTTTTATATAGAATGATAAGGGGAAACCTACATGAAACTGGTTCTCTTTATCACTGTGTTACATTGTTTTTGACTATGAATAAACCTATACAAAATGTTCTTCTTATTTCTTTACCATCACACCATTGCTTATCAAATAATAATGTCTTAGTCATCAATCCACGCTGTAATAATCACTGTACAATTATGAAGAACTAATAAAGATATGAAAAACCTTTACATGTAATCACGTTAAACATCATCAAAATATAGGTAATGTAGCACTTAAGATACTGTTGATAACATCCACTAATTCAATACATTATACATCGTTATAAAGAAGACGCCTCTCTTGGTCCAAGAAGGGCATTTTCAACGCATAAGAAGGGCATGTTCTTGAATAGAGTTAGGCCTCTTCTATGTGATTGAAAAGCATGGCATGTATGCGAGGAGAGTAAATATTATTGACATTCCGCTAAAGATAAAGGAATGAAGGGGACCCTATAAACGCATGAATCCCGGCCCCTATAAGGAGACCGGGATTATGTTGTTTGTTTGGAATAGTTGTTTGTTTGTTTCGCTTTAAGCTTCTGGCTTTACTGTCTTAGCAGCGTAAACCTCCTCTGAAAGGACAGAAACAGTACTCTTATTGTACTTGCCCTTGTGGAAGTAAACAACACCGTCTGCAAGAGCATACAATGTGTCGTCCTTACCCTGTGCAACGTTTTCGCCTGGGAAATGCTTGTTACCGCGCTGACGAACAATGATATTGCCTGCGACAATCTTCTGTCCACCCCAGATCTTAACACCTAAACGCTTTGAAGCTGATTCACGACCGTTCTTAGAACTACCTACACCTTTTTTATGTGCCATTCTTAAGTCCTCCTTTTTAAGCGTTAATTGATTTAATTTCTACCTGAGTGAAGTGTGAACGATGACCGTTCTTCTTTCTGTAGTCCTTACGACGTTTCATCTTGAAGACAACTACTTTGTCGCCTTTTACGAGAGGAGCTACTACCTCAGCTACTACCTTTGCGCCCTCAACAGTTGGTGCGCCTACTGTGACTGTTCCGTTGTTATCTACCAACAGAACCTTGTCAAACTCAACAGCCTTGCCTTCTTCCGCATCCTTGATGTGGTTTACGAAGAGCTTCTTGCCCTCCTCAGCCTTGAACTGCTGACCGTTAATTTCTACAATTGCGTACATTATTTATATTGTAAACGGGTTTGTACCGTTGGGCGGCTGAGCATCTATTCAGCACTTGTTCTGAGCCCAGAACGGCATAATCGGGTGCAAAGTTACTAAAAATTAATGTTATGTAACATAATAATGGGGGATTATTCTTACTTAATTAACAATAATTAGAGCATTTGCAGCACATATCTCTGCTTTGAAAGAGGATAAATCTATGAAACTACAGATGCTATACACAAGATTTCTACTCCCTTGTTTCCTGTCATTAGGCCCATGTGTACAAACACATGACAAGCTACCTTCATGTTAAGATGGAGGTTTTGTAGAATGTAACTAATGTCTGTAAGCCTATAACATTGCTACTCATACCAAGCGTTTTACGAGGAGATTCCACAAATGTTATGGCCTAAGTAATCGTTATTTATATCTCATATCAAAGGATGTATCGTCTAAATTATCAAGCTGACGATCGTCCTCTTGATAGATGTTATCAAGGTTAAACTCTTGCTCATTGTGCATCTTTGGTTTACGTTTCATAGTTATGTCCTCCATAGAGTAGCCTTGCCGCAAAGCATGCCTCTGGTAGTAAGTGATTTAGGATGCGGCAAATCCTTGTTATCTTGTTTACAAATATACGATAATAAAATGGTACTATTGTCAATAAACAAGAAATCTTTTGATTGATTTTTTCTATTATAAAGAGGAGAGAGTTGCGTGGGTATTGATATTCTACACTTATTGTTGAAAAAGTAATCCACCTTTCACAAGAAAACAACAAGCTGAATATTTGGTCATTAAGAGGGAATATAATAACTTTGTAGCTAATGAACAATAGTTTATGATGTTATGGATAAGACAAAACAACGTAGTGACAAAGAGATGAAGTGGTCTACACTCTCCTCCGAACAACTTATCAACCGACCTTGGTTGAAGGCGCGTCGTGATACGGTTCAGTTGCCCAATGGAAAGGTTTATGACGAGTATTATGTGCTTTCATACCCAACTTGGATAAACGTAATTGCCGAAACAGAGGACGGAGAACTTATCTTGGAACGTCAGTATAGACACGGTCTTGGTGTTGTTTCAACGGAGATATGTGCTGGAGTAGTGGAGGATGGTGAATTACCATTACATGCTGCACAACGCGAATTGGAGGAAGAGACTGGTTATACTGGTGGTGAATGGGAGGAGATAATGACGATAGCTCCTAATCCTGGGGTTATGGATAATCTCTGCCATTGCTTCTATGCTCGTGGCGTGAAAAAGACTAATAATCAGCATCTTGATGCCACAGAAGATATAGAAGTGTTCCTTTGTTCTAAGGAGAAAGTAAAAGAAATGCTCCTTCGTGGCGATTTTATTCAAGCATTAATGGTAGCTCCATTGTGGAAATATTTTACCTTACAGAAAGATGATAACAAAAGATAGTATTGAAGCCGCCTACTGCTTCTTTCATCAGAAGTACCAGGTTTACGCCTTCTCAAATAGTGATAAACAGAAAGATGACATTGAATATGCCATCAGTCTGTATGTTGAACAAATGAATTCAGAACTTTATAAACGATTAGGAAACGGTCGTGACGAATTTCTTTTAACGCATACTCGTTTCGCAGAAGACATGCAGGAAGCGATTAAAACGCTATCCCAACTGCTTCCTTAACCGTTTTACAAGCCAGAAATAAGCTGGAATAAGGAAGATATCGGCCATTATCCAAGCAACAGGGTCTGCGTAACAGATTCCTGTCCATGCTAAGATTGGTACCAGCCAGATACTCACACCACAACGGGCAATCATCTCCATGACCCCACTCATCATACTAAGATTACTATATCCAAGCCCTTGAATACTGTAGCGAAGGATGACGAGTATTCCTAATGCTGGATAGAACCAGTTAGAGATACGCATCAGTCGGGCCGCATTCAGTATTACATCTTGTTCATTCCCATTGACAAACAGCATCATCATGTTGTCTGCAAAAGGATAGATGATGGCAACGGTAATAGCGAAATAGGCTAACATAAGCCACATGGCATCATTGATACCTGTCTTTATTCGACTTATTTTCTTTGCTCTAAGGTTCTGTCCACAATAGGTTGCCATGGCTACTCCAATGTTCTCAAGTACACATGTAAAGAGGTATTTAATACGAATAGCAGCCGTGAAGGAGGCTACATACACTGTTCCAAGGGCGTTATTAGCACTTTGTAGCATGATAATACCGATAGAAGTGATTGAGAACTGCAATCCCATTGGGACACCATTATTCAATAAGATACTAATCTTCTTATTATCAAACTGACGTTCGTCACCTTTCGGAACAAGGATTGTCATGTGCCGTTTGATAAACCACCAGCATAATAAAGAGGCGAACACCTGACTGAGTAGCGTTGCAATACCGGCTCCTTCAACGCCCATTCCACATAATAAGATGAACACTATGTCAAGTAGAATGTTTAATACTGAAGAAGCAATGAGGAAGTAGAAAGGCTGTTTAGAGTTACCCAATGCTCGGATCTGACCAGACAACAGGTTATAAGCAATGGTGAAAGGGATGGCACAAAACTGTAAGAATAGGAAGATATAAGCATCGTTGAAAACATCCTTTGGCGTGTTTACCATCTGTAGAATCTTATCACAAAGGAAGCAGGAAAGTAACGTGATGACAATTGCAAGCACCAATGCTATGCGCATCGCATTACTCACGTAACATCTCATCTTTCGATAGTCACCTGCGCCAAAGGCCTGTGCCACAGGGATAGCGAAGCCTGCACATGAACCGTTACAGAAGCCCATAATAAGGAACATAATACTGCTTGACGCTCCAACAGCGGCTAATGCACCCACGCCAATCCACCTTCCTACGATGACAGTATCAATGATTAAGTAGGTTTGTTGTAATAAATAACCAAGAATAAGAGGGATGGCAAACTTCAATATTGCGCGTGATGGCGCACCTTCTGTCATACTCTAAATGTGTTGTGTTTGTTCTTCTGATGCCATAATTACTCTTATTATCCTTAAATCTTGCCTTATGTTTCGTCTTGAGAGAGTTAGGCCTCAGGGCTAAATGTTTATTTTCTTTTAGTAGATATATCTACTCTAATCTTCTTATAACCCATCGAACGAAGGAATTGTGTAAACTGTTGACGTGCGTTATCCTCGGCTATTTTGATATTATTCGTTGTCATGCAACGCTTTAACATCTTTCTGTAAGCTCGCTTATAGAGTTGTTCACGATCATCGTCAGTCCACTTTCCTTTTTCAAAGAACGACCTTGTCCGTGCTTCATCAATAAAGTTTCGATCCAAGAGAACGATAGGTGGGAGTGTAGCTATGATGCTATCGCCTTCAACTCGTAGCCATTGAGGTTCTGCTTGATGCAGGTCTATACCCAAGCGGGCCACACCGTAATAGATACGCACCAATTCACTATCCGTGAAGAAGCCACGACTGATGGTGTCTACAAGTTCTTCGTCATTGATAGCAAGGAACTCCCATTGTCCGATGTTTTGTATCTGTTGTATCTGTGTTGGCGTTATCTCTATCTTCTGATCAGCATCGACACTAACTTTATTAGACGAGTTAAGCCACCAAAAGAGACCGACTCCTAACACTACAATGGTTATACAAGAGAGGAGACAACCTTTGCCAGTCGACATGACATGGCTTAGTATTCCTCTTATATCCTTCTTCTCCTCCTTATCCTTCTGGTTAGCGAGGTTATTATTTGGTGTATTCTTTTCCATCTTTAATCCTTTGCTTTTACTTCAAACAAACTACCTAAATCCTTTATCGTAAACTTCTTACGGAAGGATATAGTCACATCTGACTCCTTATATCCCATGGTTGTGAATATAGGGACAAGTTGTCGGGCAGCACTCTCTTGTGCTTGTTCGATGATACCCATTTGAGGGATGGATGCAATAATCTGTTTCCTACCTTGTTGTTCGTAGTTCGTCAGTTCGGCATCAGTGAAGTTACGACGTGTCAAGGGTACGTTTTCTTTTATCTCTTTATGGTCAATCTTTGTCGATACGAGGATTATCTTGGGGTCAGGTAAGGTGACAAGAAGTTCCTTTCCACGACGCTGTATATTCTTTTCGCTAAAGATAGACATGTCAATATATGCCTTCAACGTTGCATCCATAGGGATAGCAATACTACGTTCACCTAAGGGAAGGTTCACACTGAAGTCTTGTTTTAAGAACGTACCAGACACTTTCATCTTATCATCATGCGTGATAATCTTATGAATCTGATATTCTATCGTGTAAAGTCGTGAACACTGTTGTACCTGTGTCACCAACATTGGGATTGTGTCAATTGCTTTAGCGGCTGGCTCAACATTGTTGTTTTTATCTTTACAACCAGCTACTAACAATGCCAGAACTGATAATATTAGGACGGAGTATTTCATTCTAAATCAATATAAGTACGTGGACAAAGGTACGAAAAAGCACCGATAAAACACCTAATCGACCATATAAATTAATGATATTAATGCTTTTCTCCCTGCATACTGATACTAAGCTCGTATAGCGTAAACAGATGGCAGCAAAGAAGCTAAGTATCGAATAGCCTTAATTTCAATAACTCTTCTCATCACTCAAACCCTTTTGTTTACCCTCTTCTAAACTCCTCAGCTATTGTATTGACTCTACCCAAAATGTAGTATGACGATGATAAATGATGCTTCTTACCATTTTATATGTCCTTTTCTTCATCTTTGACGTTTTTTATTCGTAATTTTGTGGCTTAATTTATACGAGGTATTTGGGAACAAACCATATATGGAATCATTAAAGGAGATATTTAGAATTGGTAAAGGACCATCGAGTAGTCATACGATGGGGCCACAACGTGCGGCAACAATCTTTGCTGAACGACATCCAGAAACAGCAAGATTTGAAGTGACTTTGTATGGTAGTCTGGCTGCAACAGGTAAGGGACACATGACTGACAAGGCCATAATTGATGTTCTAAAGCAAGTGGCACCAGTCGAAATAATATGGGAACCAGACATTTTTTTGCCTTATCATCCTAATGGAATGCTTTTTCGTGCCTTTAACGACAGCCAAGACTTGTTAGATGAATGGACCGTCTATAGTGTCGGTGGAGGTGCTTTATCAGAGGGAAAAGCGACAGGCGATTTCTTTCAGAAGGAGACTGTTTATGACTTACACACCCTAAAAGACATTCAGGTATGGTGCGAGCATCATGGACGTGGCTATTGGGAGTATGTCAAACAATGTGAGGGAGACGACCTGTGGGACTATCTTCGAGAGGTTTGGAAGACCATGCAGGCTGCTGTTGAGCGTGGACTTGACAGCGAAGGAGCTCTACCTGGTCCGTTAAATCTTGCTCGAAAGGCCCCCAACTATTATATCAAGGCACGTGGCTATAAGCCTTCTTTGCAGAGCCGTGGTATGGTTTATTCATACGCATTGGCGGTTAGTGAGGAGAATGCCTCTGGTGGTACGATAGTAACAGCGCCCACTTGTGGTGCCTGCGGTGTAGTCCCTGCAGTGCTTTATCACCTCTCAAAAGGACATGAATTTTCTGAGACAAAGATATTGCATGCCCTTGCCACGGCTGGTCTCTTTGGTAATATTGTCAAATATAATGCTTCTATCTCTGGTGCTGAAGTAGGTTGCCAAGGTGAGGTAGGAGTAGCTTGTGCAATGGCTTCAGCGGCTTCTTGCCAGTTATTCGGTGGTAGTCCTTCACAGATAGAGTATGCCGCAGAAATGGGTTTGGAGCATCACTTAGGTATGACATGCGACCCTGTGTGTGGTTTGGTACAGATTCCTTGTATTGAACGAAATGCTTTTGCGGCCTGTCGTGCACTGGATGCGCAACTTTATGCATCGTTCAGTGACGGTAGCCATCGTGTTTCGTTCGATCGTGTTGTTGAGGTTATGAAGCAGACAGGACACGACATACCATCACTTTATAAGGAGACAAGTGCTGGAGGACTGGCTAAGGATTATCAGATGTAAATCTTTTTACATTTGAAAGTCATTGTTTCTTACAAAACTATATCAGCCCATTTTTAGTAGATAAAGGCGTAGAGACAGCATTAATGCCCAGTAAACGTGTTACGGAACAAAGGTAAAAACGATTACTGGGCATTTATCATTTTGAGAAGTAAATTCAGTCGGCTACTCCATTATGGGCGTGTGGTTAGAGCGTTATTGTCTATTGATACGCAACATTATCCAACTTAGTTTTCAAGAGCTTAACCATACTGCCATGTTGACTTTTAGGGTTTCCTTTCCACTGATAGGTCTTTCCTTTATAAGTAATATCAATTCCTACGGTGCCAGACTTCTCATATATAGAATACTTTGCATCCTTATTACTAAAGGTCAACTTACCCTTCTTCTTATCATACTTAAACTTTGAATCTTCTTGAAGTCTATCTGCTGGGTAATAGAACTCTACACTCTTTTCTGCATCAAGGACAGCATAATAGAGCAAACAGTCATCGAGATTATAAAGAATAACGTCTTTATTTACCTTATCGACATGGAACATGAAGTAGTCCTTGACAAGTTCATTCTCAAGATTGATACCCTTAAAAACTTTTTTAATCGGCTTTTTGCCAGTCCATTCTTCTATTGTTAACGTGTAAATAGGAGATTTCGAACTATCATCAGTCTGTGTACGGATAAGCTTTGGACGGTTGTTAACTACACTATAGTCTGAGTATTGATGCCAACAACAACCATCTTTTATCATTGTTGTAAGCGTCTTTTCTTTCTTATTGATGGTAAATAGTCCGCAATTACCCTGTGCTAATTCTGTGAAATCAGCATTATATACAAAGCCTTTATTCGTTGCTAAGAATATTTGAAAGGATGGACCATTATAGCAACCATTGTTCCCGTCCATAATTGCAAAATCTTTTCTCCCATCAAAATTATAGTCTTCATAAAGCAAGACACTATACTCTCCATAAGGAAACTCCGCTATATTTGCTTTAATCTTACCATCATGGAGGTCAAAAGGGAGGTCGTCTGCATCAACATGGATTAGTTTCTTTTTTGTAGTACGGTCATAAACCTCAACCCAACCACCGGTAGTAAGTGCGGATGTGTCGGCGTAGTAAACCTTACCATAGTACTGTTTTGAAAACCCATCAATATTAAATGTGGCCTGCCCGAAGGCTGAGTGTAACCAACCTAAGAGTAAAAAACATAGTGTGATAATCTTTTTCATTTTATAAGTAATGTTTAGTTTTTTCTTAAATAAGCCTCGATAGTATCTATCAAAACCATTGATTTAATTTAGTTCTACAACTTTTCAATTGTTCTTTCTAACTTTCTTAGTAGCTTTTATGTCCGTTTCTTTATGAGGGAAGAACGTATCCCATTTACATTTACCAGTATCTCTATTTAGGAAGGGTTGTGACCTCTCCACATTTCGAGGGAATTTGTACTATTATGAATTATCATTACATATCATTAAGTCAAATACCTTCATGATAGGAGTATAGCTATCACTCATATCAAGCTTATAATCAGCAATAAATCAATATGTTACAGACTGTAAAGGAGAAGACGCTTGTCTTGCCTCAAGAAGGGCGTCTTCAAGATGCAAGAAGGGCATGTTCTTGAACATTGAAGGGTGTCCTCTTGTTTCATTTCTCAGCCCTTCTCCAAATGAGTAGGAGAGTAACTAATGAAATATCCCAACAATTTCAGCTTGCGCATTTATCGTTCCATCTTCGTTTTACAACTCTCTTACAAGGTTAAACCCACTAATCACGCTTCTCTCTGCGAGGAAGGGGAGGGGAGAAGTACCATCTGAGGAAGGAGATAGCAATTACTGATTTTTGAAGCGCATAACCCACTTTGTCACAAAGTTTCAACGCATGATAAAAAGGAGAAGAAATAAGGACGAATACTTGTTTGGGAAAGTTGCACAACCAATCAATGCTATGAACTTTTTTACAATACAATTTTTACGTTGTTTACCACCTGTATGTTCGTATGTCAAAGACAAGGAGGTTTATTCAAAAATAAATTTGCTGTCATTTCTGTCAGCCGTCATTGTCACCTAACTATTTAGTTTACAGCAGGGTTACACGAAATGTTAAAAATGACAGCAAACTGATTTTAAACTTTTATCGTAGTTATGTGTATTAATTTACCTCTCTGTTTAGTGATTTTGATAACGTTTTGTTTTGAGAGATACAAAAAGTGTTTGTCTCAACCTATATATTATTCAGCGAATAAAACATGGTTCATTTTAAAGCAAAGATAAATCCCCCTCACCTTGAATGATAAGGGGAGAGGGATATGCTTAAAATCTATTAATCAATTCTTCCGGCGTTACAAGTTCTTGTTCACCAGAGGTCATGTTCTTTAGTGTTATCTTGCCTTCTTGAATCTCAGACTCACCTGCAAGAGCAACAAAAGCAATGTTCTTGGCATTTGCATAGCTCATCTGCTTTTTCATCTTGGCCTTGTCAGGGAACATCTCGGTACGTATGCCCGCCTTGCGTGCAGCTGCAACAATAGGCAGACAGTAGGCTGTCTCTTTCTCACCAAAGTTGATAAAGAGAAGCTGCGTACCCTGTACACTTTCCTTCGGATAGAGGTCGAGGGTGTTAAGGACATCATAGATGCGGTCGGCACCGAAACTTATACCAACTCCAGAGAGTCCTGGCATACCAAAGATACCTGTCAGGTTATCATAACGACCACCACCAGTAATAGAGCCAATCTGTACGTCAAGCGCCTTTACCTCAAAGATAGCACCTGTGTAATAGTTCAGTCCACGAGCCAAGGTGAGGTCGAGTTGTATCTCATTATTAAGTCCTGAACTCTTTAATGTGTCAAGTATAAAACGAGACTCCTCAACACCTTTCATTCCAGTCTCACTCTCTTTCAGAACTTCTTCGATAACTTTAAGTTTCTCTTCATTAGTTCCTTCTAACTTAATGATAGGCTGTAACTTCTCTATTGCTTCCTCTGATATACCATTACTGCGCAACTCTTCGTTTACATTGTCAAGTCCTATCTTGTCAAGCTTATCAATAGCAACAGTGATGTCAACAATCTTATCCTTCTCACCAATCACTTCTGCAATACCTGTGAGAATCTTTCTATTGTTAATCTTTATCTGTACACGGATGCCAAACTCAGTAAAGACAGTGTCAATAATCTGCATTAGCTCCACCTCATTCAGCAATGAATCAGAACCAACAACATCAGCATCACACTGATAGAACTCGCGATAACGTCCCTTTTGTGGGCGGTCTGCTCGCCAAACAGGCTGAATCTGATAACGCTTAAAAGGCAACTGCAGTTCATCACGATGCATTACTACATAACGAGCGAAAGGAACGGTTAGATCATAACGTAACCCCTTCTCACAGAGTTTTGTCTGCATCTTAAGTGTGTTACGCTCCTTGAGTTCGTCGTCACTTACTGCTTTCAAATAATCACCAGAGTTGAGAATCTTAAAGAGAAGTTTGTCGCCTTCTTCACCATACTTACCCATCAGAGTATGTAAAGTCTCCATAGAAGGAGTCTCTATCTGCTGAAAGCCATAGAGCGCATAGACACGTTTGATAGTATCGAATATGTAATTTCTTTTAGCCATCTCATCAGGACCAAAGTCACGAGTACCCTTTGGGATGGAAGGTTTGTTTGCCATTTGCTTTAATGATTATATATTGAAATAAAATATTAGGCTGTAAGTTACGAATATAAGCTTCTTTGATTACTTATAAACGTAAGTTACAGCCTAAGAAAGGATTATAATACTATTGTTTGCTCACGATCAGGACCAACAGAGATAATGCCGATACGTGTCTCAAGATAGTCCTCAAGGAATGCCACATAATCTCGGAAAGCTTGTGGGAATTCGTCTTGTGACTTACACTTCGTCATGTCCTTCTTCCATCCAGGGAATTCCTTATAGATAGGTTTGACATTATCTATCTCGTATGGGAAATCCTTTGTCTCAGAACCATCAGGTAACTCGTAAGCAACACATGCCTTAATAGTATCAAAACTATCAAGAACATCGCTCTTCATCATAATGAGTTCGGTTACGCCATTGACCATTACGGAATAACGCAGTTGTACAAGATCAATCCAGCCACAACGACGCTCACGCCCAGTCACAGCTCCGTATTCATGTCCAAGGTCGCGAATTGTCTTTCCTGTCTCGTCAAAGAGCTCTGTTGGGAATGGTCCAGAGCCCACACGGGTACAATAAGCTTTCATAATACCATAGACATTGCCCACCTTGTTCGGACCTATTCCAAGACCCGTACAAGCACCAGCGCAGATGGTATTTGAAGAGGTTACGAAAGGATAAGAGCCAAAGTCAACATCAAGCATTGTTCCTTGTGCGCCTTCGCAAAGGATGTGCTTATTCTCACGAAGGAGATGGTTGACCTCTATCTCAGAGTCAACAAACTTGAATTCCTTCATGTAGTCTATTCCTTCCATCCACAACTTCTCTGTCTCTTCGAAGCCTTCAAAGTCAGTCCAGCCCAATGCTGCAAGCATCTTCATGTGACGTTCCTTATGTGCAGCATACTTATTTTCAAAGTCGCTGAGGATGTCACCAACACGTAAACCATTGCGGCTAACCTTATCAGTATAGGTAGGACCAATACCTTTACCTGTTGTTCCTACTTTATCCTTACCTTTTGCTGCCTCGTAAGCACGGTCAAGAATACGATGCGTAGGCATGATAAGATGAGCCTTCTTTGAGATATGGAGACGCTCCTTCAAAGGATGTCCACTCTTCTCAAGGTCTTTAGCTTCTCCCATAAAGAGGTCTGGAGCCAAGACAACCCCATTGCCAATGATATTAACTTTCCCACCCTGGAATATTCCTGATGGAATAGAACGCAGAACATATTTCTGCCCTTCGAACTCAAGAGTGTGCCCTGCATTTGGACCTCCTTGGAAACGAGCCACTACATCGTAACGTGGTGTGAGCACGTCTACGACCTTACCTTTTCCTTCATCACCCCATTGGAGACCCAACAGGACGTCTACTTTACCTGTGTTCATTTACTTTTATGTGAGTTTTTAACTTGTTTCTGTGTTAGAAACTTGCTTCTCTGACGCGATAAGGTTGCTTGACAGCGTGAACATATACCATATATATATAATGAGAAGCCATCTCTGCGGAAACGATGAAATTTCGTATTCTTTATTGCATCTACTATCTCTGGAGAATCAACTTCGGTCACTGTACCGCATAGAGTACAAATTTGATGAATATGATCTTCATTGTTGTAGCAACCTTCATACTTGGTTTGTCCTATGAAACGATGTCTGACAACAAGGCGCAACTCTATGAAAAGACGCATTGCATTATAAAGTGTAGCACGCGAAACTCGAAAGTTCTTCTCTTCAAGTGCTACACCTAACTCGTCTAAGGAGAAATGCCCCTTCATATCATACACCGCATCGAGAATGGCATAACGTTCCGATGTCTTGCGATGATTGTTAGCTTCGAGATATTCATCCAGAATATCGCGAACTCTTTTTTTGACTATATCTCGAGTCACAACTTACTGATTAAATTCGCACAAAGTTACCATTTTAAAATGATATAACTACTATATTACAATAAAAAAAAGTTAAAATCAGGGTGTTTGAAAAATGGATGATATTACTTCTCACATGGCTTCTCCGAAGCTTATCAAGTCTTTTTGTTAACCTTTATACAATTACTTTATATCATCAACTTTATGAAGAGAATATGACGTAACACAATAAAAATATATTAGATTTAGTCTAAATCATAATTAATAATGATTTTTTCTTATTTCTTTACATGCTGATAAAAAAATAAGACCTATATTTGTGGACGAAACAAGATATAACTCTTATGACACTAAAAACCATATCTACCAAATTGAAACGTGTGATAGATAATTTTTTATCACGCATATCATATCGGCAAAAGATTACGTTATCCATTTTGTGCGGTGTGATAGTAGGCTTTACGGGGTTATTCTTCTATTTGCTACGTATGCATACTTATATAATAGGTGATGACCCGGCAGCATGTATTAATTGCCATATTATGTCACCTTATTATGCTACATGGTCGCACTCTGCACATGCTCGTAACGCCACATGTAACGATTGTCACGTACCTAATGACAATGTTGCTGCACACTATGCCTTCAAAGGAATGGATGGTATGAAGCACGTTGCTTATTTCGTTACTTTCAGTGAATCACAGAGTATTCAGGCTGAATCAGCATCGGCAGAAGTGATAATGGATAATTGTATTCGTTGTCATAAACAATTGAACCAAGAGTTTGTTAATACTGGCCGAATTGATTATATGGAAGCACAACGAGGTGAGGGTAAAGCCTGCTGGGATTGTCATCGTGACGTAGCCCACATGAAGATGAACTCTCTCTCCAGTACTCCAGGGGCTGAGTTCGTAGAACCGATGCCTCCATCTCCAGTACCAGAATGGTTACAAAATATATTAGGTAAGAAAAATAAAAACTAAAAACCAATAATTATGGCAAAGACATTAAAGAAATGGCAAGGCTGGTTGCTCTTCGGAGGAGCAATGGTTCTCGTGTTCATTCTTGGACTGCTCTGTTCTTCAATGCTTGAAAGAAGAGCTGAGGTTGTAAGTGTGTTCAACAACAGACGTACACCGATGACTGACTCCATTGTATCTCAGAATGAGAAATTTGCAGCTGATTTCCCACGTGAATATCAGACGTGGGCAATGACAGAAGACACAAGTTTCGTGAGTAAGTACAATTCTTCCCAGGAAGTAGATGTACTGGCTGAGAGACCCGAAATGGTTATCCTATGGGCTGGCTATTCTTTCTCAAGAGGGTATAATACACCACGTGGACACCGTCATTGTATTGATGACTTACGTAAGATTATGCGTACAGGAAGTCCAGGTGTTGATGGACAAGATGACATACAGCCAGGAACCTGTTGGACCTGCAAGGGTCCTGATGTTCCACGTCTAATGCGTGAGAAAGGAACTGATAAATTCTATGCTGCCAAGTGGAGCGACTGGGGACCAGAGGTCATGAACACCGTCGGTTGCTCAGACTGCCATGATGCAAGGACGATGGAACTTCGTCCCGCTCGTCCTGCTCTCTATGAGGCATGGGCTCGTGTCGGTAAAGACGTGAGAAAAGCCAGCCATCAGGAGATGCGTAGCCTGGTCTGCGCACAGTGCCACACGGAATATTACTTCGAGAAAGAGAATGGTAACTATCTACATTTCCCTCAAGAAAAGGGTATGACGTGTGAGGCAGCAGAAGAATACTACGATAGTATTGGCTTCTATGATTACATTAATCCACTATCAAAGGCGAAGATTTTAAAGGCACAGCACCCTGGTTATGAATTGTATTTACAGGGAATCCATGGACAGCGTGGTGTTTCATGTGCTGATTGTCACATGCCTTACATCTCTGAGGGTGGTGTGAAATATACAGATCACCATATTACAAGTCCATTAGCAAACATCAGTCGTACTTGCCAGACTTGTCACCGTCAAGATGCTGAAACACTTCGTCAGAATGTATATGAGCGTCAACAGAAGATTTATGACTTCCGTACTCATGTTGAAAGAGAACTTGCTGCAGCACATATTGAAGCTAAATTTGCATGGGAAAAGGGTGCAACTGAGGCTGAGATGGAGCCTGTTTTGAAAGATCTTCGTAAGGGTCAGTGGCGTTGGGATTATGCTGTAGCCAGCCACGGTGCTGCTTTCCATGCTCCACAAGAAGTAATGCGACTCCTTGGAAGTGCAATGGAATATGCAAAGGATGCACGCTTACAGATCGCACGTGTAGTTGCTCGTCACGGCTTTACAGGACAGATTCCTCTTCCTGACGTTTCTACTAAGGCTAAGGCACAGTCTTACATTGGCTTAGATATGACTAAGCTTAATGCACAAAAGAAGCAGTTCCTTGACACTATCGTTCCGAAATGGATAGAGCAGGCACGCAAGAATAAGCGGTTTATAACTAAACCGATGTAAACAAACTTACACACAGGATTCCTTCCCATTAGGGGAGGAATCTTGTTCAGTAAAATAGGAATACTCTATTTGAAGAATATTCTTGTATCCTAATATTTTATATATCAAAACGAAATCATTTATCTGCTCGTACTTCACAAACATAAAATAAAGTTTTCAAGACCTTATTAATAGTGGGGGAGAGCCTCTTTTACTATGTGGAATAAACCTTATACACTTAGAGAAGGTACAGCAATAGTCGTTGGTTTATTGGTTACAGGTGGATTATTACAGGTAACAATAGGTCCCTTAGAGTGGGGTATCTTTGCTTGGCCAGCCAACATTATTACATTATTCTTACTCGTACTGGCACTTATCATAGTCTATGCACTTCGTAAGCGGTCTTATTTCTGTCGTTTCATGTCAACCATGCAGGCTGCTATCCCAGCAATTGCTGCTGCAGCAATACTCACTCTCCTTATGGGACTTACCAAACAAGTAGCAGAAGGAAAGAGTCCTGTTGACCCGCTTGGACTGACAAAGATGCTCAATTTCTGGCCGTTTATCCTTGTTTACCTATGGATGACAGCCATTGTAGGAGAAGTCACATTAAATCAAATTGCTCATTTCTCTTGGCGTCGACTACCAACCTTAACGAGCCATGTGGGCTTATTTATTATCCTCACTTGCGGTACACTTGGTAGTGCTGATATGCTTCGAGTGAAGATGTTCTGCGAACAAGGACAGGTTGAGTGGCGTGGTCTTGATGCTTTTAGTGCTGTTCATCACCTCCCTGTAGCAATTCAATTAGATAAGTTCACTATTGATGAATATCCTCCGAAGCTGATGCTTATCGACAAGATGGGACTTCCGCTTCCAAAGGGAAAGCCAGAGAATATCCTTTTAGATAAGAATGTAAAGTCTTGTCAACTGTTAGATTGTAAGATTGAGGTTCTCAAGCGCATTGATAATGCTATGCCAGTTATGCTTAGTAAGATGGTTGGTAAGATACCTGGTGGTATGATGGGCAATATTCGTATGGACTCTTTAGGACAGGCACGTAATAAGGATGGCTATATAGCTTCGGATGCTACAGGTACAGCATGTGCGTTATATGTAAAGGTAACAATAGGTGTAAATGCTAATGGAAGCAGTGATTCTGGTTTAATTAAAGGTCAGCAACATACTGTAACTGGTTGGATCACTTGTGGAAGCTATCTTTTCCCTTATCAATCTTTGAAGCTTATTGATGGTAGTAGATTGGTTATGCCCAATCGTGAGCCACGTCGTTTTGCCTCTCTTGTAGACATCTATACACAAGATGGAAAGAATATTCATACCGAGATAGAAGTAAACAAGCCATTTACCATTAATGGATGGAAAATCTATCAACTTAGTTATAATGAGCAGATGGGCAAATGGAGTAATCTAAGTATCTTTGAATTAGTAACAGATCCTTGGATGCCAGTTGTTTATGTCGGTATATTCATGTTATTATTTGGTGCTGTAGGAATGTTTTTAACAGCAAGTCGTAAGAAGGAGGTTAAGCTATGATTTGGAATTATTTTATTATATTTGCAGTCGTATCAGTCATTCTGTGGGCTATAGGAGCATGGGGTGCATGGCGTAACCGAAGAACCTTAGCATTTGTTACAACAGGACTTGGTCTTGCAGTTTTCTTCTCCTATATTCTTATTATGTGGATAACACTGGAGCGTCCACCGCTCCGTACGATGGGAGAAACACGCTTATGGTATAGTTTCTTCCTACCATTAGCAGGTGTAATAGTCTTTAGTCGATGGCAGTATAAGTGGATATTGAGTTTCTCAACACTGCTTGCCACAGTTTTTGTATGTGTCAACCTCTTCAAACCAGAGATTCATTCCAAGACGCTCATGCCTGCTTTACAGAGTCCATGGTTTGCCCCTCATGTCATAGTCTACATGATGGCATACGCTCTCTTGGGTGCAGCAGTTGTCATGTCGGTCTATCTATTATTCTTTAAGAAAGGTTCAGACATAGACAAAGAGATGGAGATAACCGATAACCTCGCCTACGTTGGACTATCATTTATGACACTTGGCATGCTGATGGGAGCTTTGTGGGCCAAGGAGGCATGGGGACATTATTGGTCATGGGACCCCAAAGAGACATGGGCTGCCATCACTTGGCTTGCTTATTTGGTCTATGTACACTACCGCCAATACCATTCTCGCACTGTTCGTCCAGCTTTATGGATACTTATCATAGCTTTCTGTCTACTACAGATGTGCTGGTGGGGAATTAATTATCTTCCTTCTGCGCAAGGTGTCAGTGTCCATACATATAATCTAAGTTAGAGTTAGGTTTATTACCATTCATTTAGACTTAAAAAAATAACACTGTATCAAGAGTTGCAACATAACTTTTGATACAGTTTTTTTCGACTTATACGATAGTTGAAGAGATAAGATTTGTTTGAAAATAATGAGAATAACATTAATAAAAAACACAAAAAAAGTTTTTAGTAGAGTTGCTGTCATTTTAACATTTACAATTAACTATCTGAATATAAACAATTTACTCATTCGTAAAGTATGACAGATATGACAGCAAAATTATTTTGTCTTTTCTTCTGCCTATAAGAAATTAATGGTACAGCCGTGGTAAACAAACATACTATCAACCATCAAGCATCACACCTCTCTCTCCGAATATCATTCTTACAATCAGAACATTCTTTCTATCTACATTGTCAACTCCTTGCTCTATCACATTATTGAAATAAAAAAGAAAGTAGGGTTGCAAAAAATGAAAGATGTGCGTAAATGAAAAGAAGAAGATCATGTTATACCATATATTTAACCTCTTTATATCATGTAAAGAGAGTAATGAGTTATGAAACTTTCTCATGTTATAGCAAGTATTTATTCTCTTTATAACCTATCAACACCTATATGAAACTATATTTTTATCAAAAAGCTTTGTTCTTCCATATCTTTTTTATACTTTTGGCAGCTGAAAAAGCTAAAAAAAGATGAGACAAATCATTAATCACTTCACTGATGATGACCTGTACAAGTTAACGATGTGTTGTGCAGTCATTGACAATTACCCACGTGCACACGTATGTTATCAGTTCGTAGATCGTGATGATACGGTATATCCCAAAGGCTTCGCACAGGAAGTGGAGCACCAGATAGAATTACTGGAAACAGTCATTATAACCGATGAAGAGATAGATTTCCTAAGAAAGAAGTGTAATTATCTTCCCGAATGGTTTCTAACCTATCTCCGTGGCTTCCGCTTTTCACGCGATTGGGTCAAGGTTTGGCAAAATGAAGAAGGTCATCTTCATATTGAAATAGAAGGTTTATGGGCAGATACTATTCTGTTAGAGGTGAAGATACTTGCTATCATCTCTGAGTTATTCTACATGTTTAACAAGCAGGCACAGGAGTTTGATTATCAAGAACTTTATGACAACACTTACCATAAGACAGAGCGTTTACTTGAAGCAGGCTGTGTCTTTTCAGACTTCGGTACTCGCCGCCGTGCCAGTTTGGTAGCAGAAGAAACTGCTGTGAGAGCCATGAAGGATTGTTATGATAGTAAAGAGTGGAAGGGACGATTTGTCGGTACAAGTAATATTCACCTTGCAATGAAATACGATCTGACACCAGTCGGAACAATGGCACACGAGTTTATCTGTGCTATCGGTGGTATGTTTGGTCCTCAAATGGCCAATTACATGGCAATGGAGGCCTGGCGTCGGACTTATCGTGGAGCGTTAGGAACCTATTTGTATGACTCTTTTGGCTGGGACATCTTCTCTTACAATTTCTCAGAAGACTTTGCTAATCAATTCAAGGGACTACGCATAGACTCTGGTGACAATTTCGAACAATTAGAGAAAATCATAGCGAAATATAAGTCTTTTGGCATCGATGCACGTGACAAACAGGTGTTATTCTCAAACGCATTGGATACTGACAAAGCAATTGAGATACAGCATTATGCAGAGAATCGTGTGAAACCATCGTTTGGTATTGGTACTCATTTCACTAACGATTTCCCACATGTAAAACCAATGAACATCGTTATCAAACTTGTTGCAGTTAAGATAACTGAGCGGTGGCCATTCTATAATGACACTTGCAAAATATCTGAAGATAAAGGAAAGCATACAGGCAAACCAGAGGTTATACAGCGCTTTATGGAGGCTATTCACTATAAAGAATAAGGTGATTTATTCTTTACTAAAATAGTTGACAATAACTTTGTCAACTATTTTAGTATAGAATTGTACTATAGAACTTACCCAAGTAAGTTAGTTATCAGCTTCTCACGGCATAACACTCACAGACAGTGATAGACCTTTCTCCTAACATTCTCCTTTGGTATTATGTTTCATCACGCATCATTTTATAGGCAGAAATCTATGGTGCTAACGTTATGCAACATGCATATTGATAGCATAGCACCTTACAAGCTCTCGACGTAAACATATCAATTGAACGTTAGAAGAGAACAAAGTAATCCTAATCTATCAGTATTAATATGATGAGAAGATTCATTGTCTTAAATGTAAGACACGCTTCCTATCCCTTTAATCCAACATGATTCATTGGGTTTAGATGAATTAGCGTACAAATACAAACTCCCCCTACTGCCCATACAAGCAATAGGGGGAGCTATTTTTTAATACTTATAGGAAGTGTAAGCCACAAAGACGTTTAACTCTCAAAGAAGTATTATGCCCCTACGACTTATTTAGCAGACTCCTCAATACGTTTCAATCCCTTTTGATAATATACATAATAGAGTAATCCGGCTGTTGTTAAGCCAAATGGAAAAGCATACCAGATACCAATGAGCTGATAGTTCATAACCACTCCAAAGAGATAACCCAATGGCAATGAAACGATAAAGAAGGCAACGAAGGCTATCCATATCAATGGTTTCACAACGGCTATACCACGCATGGCATTCGCATAGTTACACTGCATTCCGTCTCCAAACTGATAGATCATAAATGGTATAATAGTCATAGAAACCATCGATACTACCTCAGAACTGTCAGTAAATAGTCCTCCGATACTATGACGGAAGATAAAGACAGGAATTGAAGTCAGCATGGCCAAGAAGAAGACAAGGTGTATTCCAGCTGTTGCCGTACGTTTCACAGCCGTATAATCTCGCTGTCCCATGAAGTTACTGATACGTACAGCTACAGCTGCAGCAAGACCATAATAAATCATATAACCCAATTGCGAAATCGTAAGCATAACCTGATGTGCTGCTAAGGCAGTTGTCCCAAACCAACCAACCATCAGACTTGACAAGCTGAAAGCGGCTGTCTCCATACCCATTTGTAGTGCAAGAGGTAAACCAAGTACGGTAACTTGCTTGAAATCAGTGCGATTGATACTCCCTTGACGCCATCCTTTTCTATATTCCTTATATCGCTTGCTAAAGAAGAAGATGCTAACCATGACGATAGCTATTACGATACGAGAAATCATAGTAGAAAGTCCTGCTCCAACCAAGCCCATCTCTTCCATCCCCAGATGGCCATAGATAAGAACCCAATTACCAAACACATTCATGATATTTCCCCCGATTAAAATCCACATAGCTACTCGCGTATCGGTAATACCATCAGTGAATTGTCGGAAGGTATTAAACCAACAGACAAAAGGAAGGGACACAAGCTGAATGACAAAGTAAGAGCGCATAAGGGGCAACAGCTCCTCTGGCTGTCCTAAATTACCAAGATTAATATACAATACCCACATAATAGCCGATAAAAACACAGCCATACAAGTGTTTGCGGCTACTGCACTTTTCATGAGTTCGCCAATACGATGCGTCTTCTCTTGACCATATAACGTACCGACGAGGGCTGTAATAGCGTATGTGAAACCCACAGCAAAGATAATGACCAGCGTAAACATATTATTGACAAATGCCGCTGCTGCCAATTCCTTTGTGCTATGATGTCCAATCATTAGCGTATCAGCAAAATTAAGAATAAGGTTTCCTAATTGTCCGATAATAATTGGAACACCTAAATAAGTAAGGTTTCGATAGTGTGTTTCGTACTTTGAAAATTGATATGACATACTATTTATTGCTATTATATTATCCTAAGTGCGCTGCAAAGGTACGAAAAATAACTGTATTTTCATGCGTTTTTCTTAAATTACTTACTCTTCTAATGATAATAACACGATATTGTTAATAGAATAGAACGTTATTTCCTGTATAAGTAAAACGTGTCTGTCCGATCCATGATAACCTCTATGTTAATGAGTGAACCACCCCGAATGTTAACTAACACGTAGATCATTCTAATTTATTATCATGAAGAGAAATGATTATTTACATGACAAGAAACATTTATCTTCATGAAAATAATTCGTAATAAACTGTTTTTAAGGATTATGTAAACTTTAGAGAGGAAGAAAAAATACAAACAAAAGGAGGGAACCAAACGGCTCCCTCTTAACAATAAAGTATGTGTATCAATGATTTACAAGTCGAACTTGTAGCCTAAAGTAATCTGGAATACGCTGTTCTTAGCGTCACTCCATTTTAGAGCCTTGCTTACACCCCAGTTATAACGAGCGTCAAGCTGGAAATTACTGTATTCGTAAGAAAGTCCAACAGGAATAGAAACGTCTACAGACTGTGCCTTGATAGGGTTGTCAACGGCATTAAGATTATTTTTTTTAATCTTATTGCTCACATTAAAACCAGGCTGGACACCCAATTTTACAGCAAGACCTTTAACAACATAAACGTTTGCCATGATAGGAACATTAATGTAATCAAGGCGGTTTGTAGCATCATTAGAATTACCGATATTACCTTTTGCACCCTGCATAGAGTAGAGTACGCCTGCACTTACAGAGATGATGTCACTTGCCTGATACTCACCTTCAACACCAGCTACAACTCCTACGCGAGGATCAGTGCCCTTGAATTCTGTGAGATTAGCAATACTAACACCAACTTTTGGCTGGAGGTTGAATGAACCAACTGCGTGCTGTGCGAATGTAGATACTGATGAAAGCATCAGTGCAGCTACAACTAAAATCTTTTTCATAACTCTTTGTTTTTTTGTTAAGTATATTCTTTTCTATAGTTATCCTTTATTTCACCTCTCTCCGTAGGCTTTTTAATTCCTTAAAAGAGACGTTCTATATTGAATACTCTTGTTTATTACGGGCGCAAAGTTAAACGAAACTGATGCAATCACAAAGGTTTTCGTGTTAAATAGTACTTATATCTTTCAAGGAGTAATAAATTACATAGAAAAAGGTGGGTTGAGAAGAAATTTCTTTTCAATCCACCTTATTATAAAGCTTACACTGTCCTTTATAATCTCTAAGGATTATCAAAGACTTAATACTTCTTCACCTCGCAGCTTAATGACTTGCCCTCAGAGAGTTCTTTCACACTGCTAAGGGTTGAGACTGCAATATTGTAGAGTGCTTCCTTGGTAAAGAAAGCTTGATGAGAAGTTAGTACTACATTTGGAACCATGAGCAAACGAGCCAAGACATCATCATCAATCATCTTGTCGCTCTTGTCCTCATAGAAGTATTCCTTCTCTTCTTCGTAGACATCAAGACCTGCTGAGCCCACCTGCTTAGTACGCAATCCCTCGATAAGATCCTCTGTATGGATAAGCTGACCACGGCCAGTATTGATAATCATCACGCCCTTCTTCATCTTAGAAATGCTCTCCTTATTAATTAGGAACTTAGTATCAGGTGTCAAAGGACAGTGAAGAGAGATAATATCACTGTTTGCATAAAGTTCATCAAGCTGTACAATCTTAACATCATATTGCTTAGCAAACTCCTGATCTGGGTAGAGGTCGTATGCCATAACATTCATTCCGAAGCCGTGCAAAATCTTAATAAGTTCCTTTGCAATACGGCCCATACCAACAACACCAGCTGTCTTACCATACATATCGAAGCCCAACAGACCGTGTAAGGTGAAGTTTCCTTCACGTGTACGGTTCACAGCACGATAAATCTTACGGTTAAGACTCAACATCAAGGCTACGGCATACTCTGCAACAGCATGTGGAGAGTAAGCAGGAACGTGTGTTACTTTAATACGACCCTCGGCAGCCTTGAGGTCAACATTATTGAAACCAGCACAGCGAAGAGCAACAAGTTTGACTCCATTGTTCACCAACTCGTCAATAACCTGTGCGTCACACTCTGCATTAACAAAGATACATACCACGTCAGCACCCTTTGCCAAAGGTACTGTACTTATACTAAGACGCTCTTGATAATAGCGAATATCGAAATTATAATCCTTGTTTACCTCGTTGAAAGACTCAATGTCATACGACTTTGCGTCGAAAAATGCTATCCTCATTGCTATTTACCTAATTTGAATTAATTATTATATGTACTATAAATAATCCCTTTCTTTTTGATTGTCAAGGGATTTCTTTATTCGTTTACGACCTCAGGTAATCTCTTATATCTAAGTTATTCAACTTAAATACTTAGTCCAGTGCAAAGGTACATATAATTTGTAATACTTGCAAATATTTACCTTTTATAGATCAAGGAGAATGGTCAACATTATTATAGACGAGGAGTTGATGAGATTCTAACGGTTGGCTTTTCTATTATGGCTTAATAGCTATGGTGGCAGTAGGCATCTTCTATAAAACAAAACTTTCATATTAATCCATTAATTTATCATTCTTTCTTAACTAATTAAGTGTGAAATGTTTATATTAACATTCTGGTAAGAATACAAGCACAGGACGGAAGGAATAATTGTTGCTTGTTTAGTGGCTCCATTCCTATCATTCTAAGCCTTATTACGCCTAAAGAGTAAAAAATCAGCTAATAAGATTGTTGTTTATAATTGGAAATCTTTATCTTTGCCTTGTGAACTGTTTATCATCAAACTAATCATCTTTCTATATGGTTAAGAAGTAATGCGATAGGATTAAACTGCATAGAAATGAAGCCAAACATAAACTGAATAAAAGAAATGAAGACCCTTAAATATTATCTCAAAGGAATACTCTGCATAGTCTTTTCACTACAAGCAACTATATTGAATGCGCAATTAACGGCAAAAATTATGCATATTCAAGACGGGATTGTACAAAGTTTTTATGCGTTACCTGACCACCACTCACAACAAAAGAACACTTATTGTCATTTAGGACGTACGATAACAGTGAACGGCAAGACATACCCTTTCTATGTAAAAGTAGAGGATAATGCCAGTATTCGGAGGTTTATAAATCCCAAGGACACGGCAGACTATAAACAATACATTAATGAAGACTTTGCATTAGATGCTCAGAAAGGCATTTATAAGTATGATTTAGGACTATCACCATTTGAATATACTTACGATAGAAACATCGTTTCATCATCAGGTTGTTGGTATTATTCGAAAAAAGATTATAAACAGCTCATTGCTTGTTATTACTTTTCTGGGGATGTGATTCTATATCATGTGGATGTAAAAAAACGGGATGTAGAGTCGCACTATTGGGTTAACAGAATGCTTCAACAGAAGACTTTTATAGTTATCAAAGAAGCAACAATGTTGAAGTATATTCCTTTGAAAATTACAGAGTCTATGGGTTTGAGGTACATACCTATCTTTTCTATATTTCGGGTCTTAGATGAGTGAAAGAAAGAAAACAGGGAATACCAACTTTTAAGCAATGCGTTTAGCTATTAGTTCAGTGTCCTTAAAGCAGCTTACGCAAAAGTTTAAGACAGTCATCTACTTACGAGTCAGCCATACACTCCCATGCGTTTCCAAGCAAGCAAAGCTATACTAAAATCTTATATTAGAAGTATAAAAATAGAAAAAACACATATAAGCCATTCTACAAGCATCAGACTAACCTCAAGACATGTTTTTTTATTGATTTTCAACAGCATTATTACAGAAAATTATGTAAATTTGCATTCATATTAAAGATATTCAACACACATAGAAACCGTGAATAATTCATCCACCATAAAGGGTTATGGCTATGCCAGCCTATCTGCAATAACATTCGGTACAATACCGCTTTTCTCCATTCCGGTAATGGAGTCAGGTATGTTACTGCCGTCAGTATTGATCTATCGATTTGCTTTTGGATGTCTCTTTATGATGGCTGTCCTCCTATGGCGTAGGCAGAATCTACATATACGATGGGGAGATGGGCTCCGTATTACGTTCCTTTCTATCCTTTATGCAGTGTCGGCAGTATGCCTTTTCAGCAGTTACGAATATATGCCAGGTGGTGTAGCAACAACGTTGTTATTCTCTTATCCTGTGTGGACAGAGATACTCCTCATCCTTTTCTTTAATGAGAAGCTCACAATTCGCATATCTTTAGCTATTTTACTTGCCATTGCTGGAGTGGCTTTTCTTGGTGGGATAGGGCATACAGATGGTATTAAATCGATGTGGGGCGTCACTCTTGCAATGTCGTCAGGACTGTTATATGCCATCTATATGGTACTTTTCCCCAACATGCGTATCAGTAAACTACCAGCCTTGAAGGTTAATTTCTATATCTTCTTTATGGCAATGTTGCTACTAATTCTTTATGCGACATTTACGACAGGAGGCGTACAGAGAATCACTACTGCCGACTCTTTCCTGTCATTGATACTATTGGGTTTAATCCCAACTACTATCAGTAATGTTACCTTAGTACGCTCTTTAACCTTGATTGACTCAGCCAGTGTGGCCATCTTAGGTGCTTTTGAACCATTGACAGCAATGACAATCGGTATTGCACTCATGGGCGAACCACTTACGACATCAGTCGTTATTGGTAGTGTACTCATCATAACCTCCGTAATACTCCTTATCACAAAGGGCAAAACCTTACCTAATCCTCTTAGAAAATTTGCCAATCATGAAGAATAAAAACATCCTTTGGCATATCCTTGCCATTGCCATCGTTGCCGTATGGGGCACGACCTTTGTTAACACAAAAGTACTTTATAACAGTGGGTTAACACCGTTGGAAATCTTCTTCCTACGCTTCGTCATTGCCTATATCTGTATATGGTTTATCTCGCCGCGCCAGCTCTTCTCTCGTACATGGCGTGATGAATTAATCATGGTTTTATTAGGTATTACGGGCGGATCAGTATTCTTTCTCGCAGAAAACTATGCCGTAGGACTAACTTATGTCAATAACGTTAGTTTCATTGTATGTACCGCTCCATTGCTCACCGTACTACTCGGTATAACCTTTGTAAAGAGCATCAAAGCAAGTTGGTCGCTGATTCTTGGTTCTTTGATAGCGTTATTAGGAGTAGCAACTGTCATCTTCAATGGTAGTTTCGTACTCCACCTAAATCCATGGGGCGACCTCCTCACCTTATTAGCATCGCTATGTTGGGCAGTTTACTCCTTGTTGATGAAGAAGATTTCACATAGTTATTCTGCAGTATTCATCACCCGTAAGATATTTTTCTATGGGCTTGTGACAGTACTGCCAGCCTTTCTCTTTGATCCATGGACGGCTACTACCTCTATGCTTCTTACGCCGAAAGTAATCCTAAACCTATTGTTCCTCGGTCTTGTAGCCTCTTTCCTCTGCTTTGTACTGTGGACATTAGTCATTGCGAAGATTGGTGCTATGACCTCATCAAACTATCTTTATCTTAACCCTATCACCACAGTAGCGGCCAGCGCTATCTTCCTCAATGAGCCAATGACGGCCATAGCGTATGTGGGAAGCGCATTGATTCTGATAGGTGTAGCTGTCTCGAATAAATAAGATAGGGGATTTCAGCTCATTAAGAAGACACTATCTCTCGTCAACTCGACCACAGATTAGAAATATCATGCACTGACATAAGAACAAAGTCTTTGAATAATTACTTAATCATAATATGAAGAAAATAGCATTAATCACTGGTGCAACCAGTGGAATTGGCAAAGCTTGTGCACGTAAGTTTGCACAGGGTGGATACGATGTCATCATTACTGGGCGTAGAGCCCAGCTCCTTGCAGACCTAAAGAAAGAGCTTGAAGCAATCGGAGTAAGGGTGCTCGCACTTGCCTTCGACGTATGTAATCGTAAAGCGGCTACTGCAGCTATCAAAAGTTTACCATTAGAATGGCAGCAGATTGATGTCTTGATTAATAATGCGGGCTTAGCACTTGGCTTAGAACCAGAGTATGAAGGGAGCTTTGAAGACTGGGACATGATGATTGATACAAATATTAAAGGACTCCTAACCATGACCCGTCTTGTCGTACCAAGGATGGTAGCTCGTGACTGTGGACACATTATTAACATCGGTTCTGTTGCTGGTGATGCTGCTTATGCTGGTGGTAATGTCTATTGTGGTACGAAAGCTGCGGTTAAGGCTATTACCGACGGACTTCGTATCGACCTTGCACACACCGCTGTACGAGTAACGAATGTGAAACCAGGATTGGTTGAGACCAACTTCTCTAACGTGCGTTTCCATGGTGATGATGCCCGAGCAGACAAGGTGTACGAAGGAGTTAAACCTCTTACAGGGGCTGACATTGCTGACGTAGTATTCTATGCTGCTTCCGCTCCTGCCCATGTTCAGATAGCTGAAGTGCTTGTCCTTGCAACCCATCAGGCAAGTGGAAGTGTGCTACATAGAGAGACTAAGATGTAACCACATTCTTCTTTAGCTCCTTGTTAGCTTACTTATATTATCTACACAGAGATTTTGTATCTGCTCGAAGATGAGATAAAAAGATACAATCATTATGAGGATGCAAGTTTATACGCCTATTGCAAATGTATAAAAGTAGACGTATAAACCTGTATTCTCATTGTTTTTATTAAGGACAGAAGAAACTTAAACTCTTGTCTAAAACATTCCTAATAATTCTCTATAGCATCAACAAGTGTATAAAAGTTTGTTTCTTAAAGTGAGAGATGTAATCTTCTACTAAATCTGACACCATCTCAATAGAGACATACTAAGAATGTCTCCACTTATGAGAGCCATTAGCAACATTGTAAAATATCTTTACATCATGTCAAGCTAAACGTCCTTATCTCAGAGATATACTATCCCTTAAGCCTTAGTTCATAACTTTCATTAAATCAAAAGGTTACAAATAGTAACAAAGAAGACGCCTTTCTTGCTTCAAGAAGGGCGTCTTCTATAGTCAAGAAGGGCATGTTCTCAAATGCAATTAGGCCTCTTCTTGCTTCTATAATGGCCTCTCTTCGAATAGAGAGGAGAATGATTATTGAAAAATCTTAACGTTTTGTGTCGTCATGTTTAGTATTCCATCTGCTTTTTATGAGTTACTTTATAAGGGCAACCTCACTAATCACGTCCTTTATCGGAAGGACCTTAACGACTCGTCTACAAAGTGTATTACATCCGAAAGTCTTTACTCCAACATAATTATTTACCCGTAGGTTTCTTCTCACGTGCAGTCTTTATTCTGTCTTGAATCATCTGATAGTGTGAGATAGCATGCTTACGTGCATTGATAATCTGGAACCTGTAGACAAAGCAAGTGGTTACAAAGTAAACAGCTGCTTGTATCCATAACGCACGAACTTCTGGTAATACGTCATCAATTGTTGCCCCCATTGATGCAATACGCAGATATCCTCGCACACCAAAGGTAGAGGGAATCAGCCAACTAACACCTTGCCAGGCGCCAGGAATACTACTTTGTGGCCATGATGCACCCGTAAGAAAGAGGAAGGGAATTGATGTAAAGACGACCAAAAGCATTACATTCTCTCGATAACGTACAAGACAAGAGATGGTCATACCGAAGAAGATTACTGCTAACAGGTATGGCAAAAGAAGCCAAAACAAGTCAGCAGGACGCGCAAGCATTGTAAAGTTGAAGAAATGGGGTACTGCCATTGTTACGTATGCAGCCATAACACAATAGATCATGAAATAGCAAGAGGACTTACCAAGTACTATCTTCATAATTCCATTATAGTGTTTACCAATAGGGACAAGGTCTTGAAAACGATTGTTTTCACGTGCTGTACCAGCAGAAAGACCAATACCAAGAAGCAAGGTCTGCTGTAGAATGAGGATTAACACACCTGGGAGGATTGCATTACCATATCCCCCTGTTGTATTAAAAATGGGTTCTGCGTCTACAACCATAGGTTCTGTACTTACCTCTTCATCTCTTTCTGTAAAAGACATGGACTGCTCCTTCTTCATGTCAGTACCCATCTCCATTGATACTGCCAGTGCTGTCTGATAGATAGCTTTATAGGTAAGCATTAAACTCATATCACAGTAGACTCCTACGTGAGCCTTTTCGCCACGGTGTAAAGTGAGATCAAAATCACTTGGGAAATAAAGTATGCCATGTACAACCTGCTTTCCAACTAATGCTTCGGCCTCTTGTAGGTTATTGCAATAGTAAGCAGCACGCACATCAGGAGACGCATCAAAGTCTTGAATGAACTCACGAGAAGAGGCAGAATGAGACAAGTCAACAATAGCCACAGGTACTTCACGCACCACCTCATTGTTATATATCCATGAGTAAAGCAGAGGGTAGGCTAAAGGAACAAGTAGGAAGAAGATTAAAACTCCTTCGTCTTTAATCGTACTCTTCATCTCCAACCACCATATATAACAAAGAGAAGAGAGGAAGCCCAGCGGTCCTGAGCTTGCTTTCCGTTTATTATTTGGCTTTGTAGTATTCTTTGTTTCTGACATAATTGACAATTTATTGAGTCTGTTTCTACGAAAGGTTATCTACGTAGTAATGAATAATTAATAGTGAAATGAACCATAATCACACTTTGTCTGTTGCCATATTTAGCATATAAATTTGCCTCTGCTGACTATTGATTAGTAAGACAAATACCGTCTTATGGTATATACACATACTCTATCATCGCTCGCTTAATATTCCTAACGACCAAAATAGGAAGGGATGCAAAGGCTACCAAGGCCACAACATTCACCCACGCATTAATTAAAGGATAACCATTGAAGATACAAATCTGATATATCATGTAGTAATGTCGCAGTGGGATAATCTGTGCCAAGGCCTCAATCATACCGTCCATAGCGAACAATGGGAAGGTAGCACCACAGGCAGAGAAGCCAACAACAGCCCAAAGAGAGCAGATACTCATTGACATTCGAAGGGAAGGCATTAAGCCGAAGACAAACACACCAAACCCTTGAGAGGATAAGACAGTAAGGATGGCAAGGAAAACAATCATGCTCAGTCCGCCTGGATGAGGGAAATTCAGATATCCATAGACATACCACTCATAACCTAAGAAGATGGTTAAGAAGATAAGTGTCTGTGGTAATAGCTTACCAGCAAGTGCAATAAGAATATTATTACCAGACATAGACATCCATTCTTTCGCCCGTCCAAACTTTAGTTCAGTACCAATAGAATAGACCGTGATGAGCAACATAAACAGGACTAATATACCTGGTATCATGATACAACTCAAGTAAACATTATAATTCATCCATGGATTACCAATCATGTGTACGTCAAGTCCTATCGGTTGTATGATTGTTTTAATCTCGTTAGGAGTCTTTCCAAGCATCTGTAACTTCGCTGCGCCGACAGCTGCTGAGGTCAGAGTAGTAACTGTTTTTAGGTCTTTAAACAACATACCACCTGCTACGAGTGTCACATTACTATAATAGAAAGACACTTCAGGTTGGCGTTGAGAAACAAGTTTAGCCGTTGTTCCTTCTGGAATATAGAGAAAACCATATATCTCATTACGCTGTATAGCCTTACGCGCTTCGGTTGCATTGTTATAATGTCCTACTACCTGAGTTCCTTGAAGACCATCCAACTGACGAATCATTGCACGTGTTACTGAAGTGTTGTCTTGGTCGACTACACCACATGGGAGCTTCTCTGGCTGTCCTGTACTCATCAAAGAAGTAAAGAAGAAGATGACAATAAGGGGGAAGACCACCATACAGCAGATGTAGATGGGGTTGTGTATCATCAATTCAACTTCACGAGCCCAGAGATTGATAAGTCTTCTTATATATATACCTAATTTCTTCATTATAATTAGTAAACTCTTGTAACTCCTTTTATAAAGGTATGTTAGAAGCGATGAATGGCTTTAATAGCCTTTGGAAGGATGGTCTTTATAATTATAAAACGTTATAGTCACTTGGCGAAATAAGTGTTTTGAATATGCGTGTCAAGCCTCAACGCCATTGCTATTTGTTAACAACTCAATGCGTGATGATTGTAAAAAATAGCATAGAAGAGGGTGGGAGAGGGGTGTTATTGCCATTATCTGATGATTAACCTCTAAGGAAGAAACTCTAAGGAAAGCACGAAACCTTCATTAAACTTATCTCCTTAGGTAGCTCACCTCCCCCGAGAGCGTAGAGAGCGAGCCTACTTCTTTAATATCAAAGACATACCAGGTTTTAACCCTTCAACCTTCTTTGTTGGTTTAGCCTTTACTTGGAATGTCTTTAAATCATATTGGCCATTAGTCTTTGTTGCCTTCCATACGGCGTAAGACCCCTTATCTTTTAAGGAGGTTACACGCAGTTCTATATTCTTATCAAGCGCAGGAACGTAGGCATTCAGTACAGTTCCAACCTTCATATCCTTAAGTTGATCCTCACGTACATTGAATGTTCCCCATATATCATCGACCATAGATATACTCATGATAGGACTACCTAAGCCGACAAGTTCGCCTACCTTTGGATAGATTGTCTCAACTTCTCCATCAGCAGTAGCACGCTGTACTGTCTCCTTTAACACTGATCGAACAACATCAACAGCAGAGCGGGCAGCCTGCGCCTGCTTTCTTGCAGCCTCTTTCGTCTCACGTTGAGCACCGTTCTTAGCAAGTTCCCACTGTGATTTAGCAACCTCTACACCAGCCTTCGTCGCTTCGTATGCTGCCATAGCCTCGTCTCGTTTCTGCGCACTCATTACTCCTTCATCATATAGACGTTGCATACGACCATAAGTCTTTTCGGCTATACCGTTCGCTGCTATAGCTTGCTGATAAACCTGATAAGCACTTTCAACGGTCTCACGACGTGTAGGACCTTCTGCCAAAGCACTCAATGCATCTGTTGCACCAGCCGCTGCTTCAGCCACTTTCTCCTGTGTACTTGCCTCTGGAATAGCCAATGTTGCAAGGACATCGCCCTTATGAACGACATCACCTTCCTTTACTTTGATGTCTGTGATACGTCCTGGGAACTTACAAGCTACACGGTATTCGCTTACTTCTACCTCTCCTTGGATGGTATCCTCTGTACGATCAATGGTGAAATAACCAATGACAGCTACGATGACTACCACAGATACAAAGCCCAGAACGGCTAAAAGTATGTTCTTATGTTGTGATTTTGCTGACATATTATTGTGGTTTGAATTTATATGTTACGTATTTATTCTACTTAATTTAACTTCTTGTATATGTGTTAATGACCTTTCAACTATCTCTTAAAGACCTGTCTCATGGTTTAAACACACTTTATAAGCCACCAAGAGCCTTTTGTAAACCAGCTTGAGCCAGCTTAACACTGATCTCAGCATCAATGATTGCCATACGTGAAGTCTGCCATGCAGTCTGCGCTGCCATAACTTCTGTTACCGTCATAACACCCTCTTTGAAACCCACATTTGCACATCTAAGGTTCTCTTCAGCGGCAGCCATATTCTTATGAGACGTCGCAAGTTGCTTATTAGCATCCTTAAGACGGAGTCTGTTCTGCTCTATCTCTAAGTCAATCTTCTTACGTACATCATCCATTTCTAACTGTGCTATACTTGTAGCAGTCCTACTTGCACGTATCTTATATTTGTTTTCTCCCCAAGTCCATACTGGTACTTGAACAGTTACACCAATGTTCCATAGGTCCGTGAAACGTTTCTGAAAGCCATTAAAAAGATTAGGATTTGATACAGAATAACCGGCTGTGAGAAGTATATGAGGGAGATAAAGCGAGCGAAGAAGTTTGGTATTCTGTTTGCTCATATCAACCGCATTCTGCAAAAGGCGTAGCTCTGGACGAGTCTCATTAAGTCTTGTACTGTCTGAAGCAGGGATGATGTAATTATCAAACTGGGTTGAAGGAGTAGGAGGGAGGTCGGCTTCTCTTTCATCAGACAATTGTATATCACCATTCAAATCAAGTCCACAAAGTTCGCATAAGGCCATCTTTGCCAATGAAACACCACTTTGTATACGAGCGATTTGCATATCAGCTGTGTTAACAGCTACCTCAACCTTCAATCCATCAGCTCGAGTAGCAACACCCTCACGTATCATCTTCTTGACATCTTCATTCAGCTTTTGTGCTAAGTTACGATAGCGAATAGCTAACGCTTCCTTCTTCTTCAAAGAGATAGCAAGCCAATATGCATTGTCGACTCCATAGAGTACTAACTGTCGTTTAAGGCTGATATTGTTCTGTGCAACCTGCTCACCAATAGCCGCCATATCGTTCGCTGCCTTGATAGCCCCACCCATATAAATAGGTTGATTGACTACAATTCCACCGGCATATACGTTCTTCGTGTTTGAACGGAATGCGTCATTAATACTTTGACCGATGTTATTACCGGCTTGAGTGAGTGGTGTAGAAACATTGCTTAAGAGCTGACCAAGCTGCTGAGCCACCTGTGGACTAAGAACACCTTGCTGTGCCAAAGAGGAAAGGTTTTGGCCTATCTGACCACCTAACTGCCCAAAGGTATTTGTTCCAAGATTGCTCAGAGTATTCTTCTGATCATCACTAAGGAGTGAAATCTCACGTGAAAAGTGCTGATAACCAGCAAGTGCATCTACACGTGGTAGATATTTAGTCTTAGCCGCCTTACGCGTGTTTTCTGCTACATCTACAGTCATGTTCGAGATTTTCAGTTGCCGATTGTTCTGCAAAGCCAACTCTCTACACTTTTGTAACGAGTACACCTCCTGTGCTTGAACACACAAAGATGACCCCAATAGCACTGCTATAGTAAATAACTTCATCATTATTAAATATCACTGAAAGTACTATCTGCAAAATTAGTGCTTTTAGATTGATATGCAAGAGAATTGCAGTTGTTATTCATTAAAATACAAAAATATGTCTATTTTTAGGGAGTTTTAGAACAACTTTAGAAATAATTGATTATCTTTGCACAATCCTTTTGTATAAAATACAAGTACGAAAACATTTCACACAGTGAACAAAAGCAGTTTCTTTTACCGTGTCTTTGACCTCTATTACGATGGTTTTCGACACATGACATTGGGCAAAACGTTGTGGACAGTTATCATTATCAAACTGGCTATCATGTTTCTTGTTTTAAAGATATTCTTCTTCCCGAACTTTCTTAAGGAGAATGCAAAGGCAGGAAAAGAAGGTGAATTCATCGAGCAACAGCTCATGAAGCGATGAGTTGCTTTACGTCACCACCTTAAAGAATCAAGTATATATATTTAATTTATAACATTATTACAAATAACAAAAAGCAATGGAAAACCTACTTTTAGCCATTGATCCAGGCACTGTTGACTGGTCACGTGCACAGTTTGCGCTGACAGCCATCTATCACTGGCTTTTCGTTCCCTTGACACTGGGCTTAGCTGTCGTAATGGGAATCATGGAGACTTGTTATTATCGCACTCGAAAGGAGTTTTGGCGTACTGCAGCTCGTTTCTGGCAGCGATTGTTTGGTATTAACTTTGCCATGGGTGTTGCCACTGGTATCATCCTTGAGTTCGAGTTCGGAACTAACTGGAGCAACTATTCTTGGTTCGTTGGTGACATCTTTGGAGCACCACTTGCCATCGAGGGAATCCTGGCTTTCTTTATGGAGTCAACCTTCGTTGCAGTGATGTTCTTCGGTTGGAACAAGGTTTCAGCTGGCTTCCACCTCGCTTCAACATGGCTTACTGGCTTAGGAGCAACTATCTCAGCATGGTGGATTCTCGTAGCAAACGCATGGATGCAATATCCTATCGGTTGTACATTCAATCCCGATACGATGCGCAACGAGATGACCTCGTTCCTCGACGTTGCATTGAGTCCATTCGCAATCGACAAGTTCACACACACTGTTACATCTTCTTGGGTATTAGGAGCAGCATTCACTGTTGCAGTAAGTTGCTGGTATCTGCTTCGTAAACGTCATATTGAACTTGCAAAAGCAAGTATCAAAGTGGGTGCAGCTGTTGGTCTTGTAGCCTCTCTTTTAGCAGGTTCTACAGGTCACAACTCTGCTTATATGGTAGCACAGTCACAGCCTATGAAGCTTGCAGCAATGGAAGCTCTCTATGAAGGAGGTAACGATCAGAGTTTAACAGCAGTAGCTTGGGTAAACCCATTCGACCAGCCTGACTATATGAAGCAGACCGAGCCACCTATGCGAATAGCGGTTCCTAACATGCTTTCTGTCCTTGCAACAAAGGATGCTCATGGTTATGTCCCTGGTGTAAAGGATATTATCCGTGGTTATAAGAAGGCTGACGGCACACAGGAACCATCTCTGAAGGAGAAGCAAGAACGTGGTCGTAATGCCATTCAAGCCCTCAAAGACTATCGTGCCGGTAAGAACAAAGAGGCTAACCTCAAGGTTCTTGAAAAGGACATGAAGTACTTTGGTTATGGATACATCAAAGATGCTACGCAGATTGTACCATTCATTCCTATTAATTTCTGGTCATTCCGCATCATGGTTGGGCTTGGATGCCTTTTCATCGCTGTGTTTGCACTGATGTTGTTCATCGTTTATAGAAAAGACATTACCCGTTTTGGCTGGTTGCAGAAGGTGGGTATTGCACTCATCCCATTGGCTTATATTGCCAGTGAGTGTGGCTGGCTTGTTGCCGAATTTGGCCGTCAGCCTTGGACCATCCAGGACATGCTTCCAACATGGGCAGCAGTGAGCGACCTCTCAAGTGGCGGTATCGCATTCACCTTCTTCCTCTTCCTTGTTCTCTTTACTGCAATGTTAGCAGTCGAAGTAAGTATTATGTGTAAGCAAATTAAGAAAGGACCAGAACTATGACATACGATTTTTTGCAACACTACTGGTGGTTCATTATCTCACTTTTAGGTGGACTGCTTGTCTTCCTACTTTTCGTACAGGGTGCAAACTCCATGATTTTCCAGTTAGGTAAGACTGAAGAAGAGCGTCGCATGCTCGTTAACTCAACAGGTCGTAAGTGGGAGTTCACCTTTACAACACTTGTAACATTCGGCGGAGCATTCTTTGCTTCATTCCCATTGTTCTATAGTACGAGTTTTGGTAGTGCTTATTGGGTATGGCTGTTGATACTGTTTACATTCATCATTCAGGCTGTCAGCTATGAGTTCCAGAACAAGGCAGGCAATCTCTTTGGCGTTCGTACCTTCCAGATCGGATTGATTATCAATGGTATTCTTGGTCCTTTGCTCTTAGGTGGAGCTGTTGCAACCTTCTTTACTGGTTCTAATTTCATCGTAGAGAAAGGTAACATTACTGACTTCATGCAGCCTGTTATCTCTCATTGGGCAAATGGTTCACGTGGACTTGACGTACTGCTCAATCCTTGGGTAGTTATCTTTGGTATTTCAGTAGTATTCCTTGCACGTATCCTCGGCACGCTCTATATTAATAATAATGTGGACGATGACATTATCCGTGGACGTGTTCGCAAGCAGTTGCTCGTTAACACCGTTCTCTTCTTACTGTTCTTCTTGCCTTTCCTGATTGTTACATTGGTTGGCGAGGGCTACGCAATAAACGAAGCTGGCGTTATCGTTATGGAGCCAATGAAGTATCTGAACAACTTATTAGCAATGTGGCCATTGGCTATCATTCTGCTTGTAGGTGTTGTTCTCTTGCTTTTTGGAATCGTTAAAACTGTTCTTAAGCCAGAGTATGTCCGTGGTATTTGGCCTGCAGGTATTGGTGTTGTATTGGTTGTTTTGGTCCTCTTCCTCATTGCAGGATGGAACAACACAGCTTACTATCCATCAACAGCCGAACTCCAAAGCTCATTGACACTTAAGAACAGCTCTTCAAGTGAGTTCACATTGAAGGCAATGTTCTATGTTAGCTTCCTTGTTCCATTCGTTTTGGCATACATAGTTTATGCTTGGCGAGCAATCGACAAGAAGGCTATTGACCGTAAGGAAATTGCTGAGGACGACCATGCTTACTAAGATATAGTACTCCTATTTTTTTCAGATAAATTCTAAAAGGGTGATAGAGGTATCCGATAACGGACTTCTATCGCCCTTTCTTCTTTCAGAGCATTAGCTTCCCAAGGTTTAGGTAGACAAAGGGTATACGAATAGCCATCCTTTAATACAGGTAAACATCTGTAACCGAATAAGAATACTCTCTGCATTGCTCTGTAAAAAAAAACACACACTACTACATTTATCTATATCTCCATAGATGAACCTCAGTAATCATTTCACACCTCGAAAAAGTCTTTAAGACAGTAAAATAATATTACAAAGCATAAAACAAAACAACCTTAACGCAGGAGTATATCTTTTATAACAACAAAGCTCATAACAGTCAATAAAACAGAATGTTATGAATAGCTATGAATAAGATGCTCTTCATGCCCCAAGAAGGGCGTCTTTAACACGCAAGAAGGGCATGTTCTTGAACGTAAAAAGGCCTCTTCTTGTCTCCTCACCGAGCTTTTCTCGAATAAAGAAAGAAACTATCACTGAAACATCTTTACAATTCACACTTACACATATAGTATTTTTACTCCTTTTATTAATAGTCTTGAAGAGATGCAACAATAATCTCATTCTCATCAGAGTATCAAATTTTTGCATCTGTATAGAGCTCATAGAAACTACTGTTTCTTCTCAATATCTTACTTTCATTAGCTTAATCAATCCATTTCTCGAAAGTTTCTAAAAGAACGAAGTTGATATTTTGATTTAGAAAAGAAGTTTTATATCTTTGCAGAAAACAACAACATGAATTCTAAGATATTGACATTGCTTTTATTTCTATCTCAATTTCTCTTCGGCAGTTGTTCGTCCGAAGTAAGCTATAATAGTCAGATAACAAAATATGATTATCGTAGCTTAGATGGGTGCCTAATCTATAATAGAGATGCTGATATGATACTTTTCGAGTCATTTAAGACGAAAGGTAGCGGTCTTGTGTTTGTTGACAAGACTCTAAAAATAGTAAAAAGGCCAAAAAACTATCCCTTACAAAATAAAGAGATTATGAAGTTTATTAAGACTTACAAAAGATTAAACTTATCATATTGTCGTGTAGATAATGGGAAGATAATAAGAGTAATTTCTAATGGCATTGACTATATAAAAATAAAGAAAGACTATCACGATAGCTTATATCTTTTTGAAGAACATAAACAAGAGTATAAGTATGTAGGCAATGATTGGTATGTAAAGAAGATGTAAATCATTAAAAATGAGCTAATTTAATGAATAATAGTACACTGTTTCTGCTAATAAATAATTCTATCAATACATAACATAATATACAACAGTATTGCTGTTATTTCATGTTCATCCAACACATCAAATGATATAGCAGCTGGTCCTTTATTGCATCTACTCACATTTCATCCGAAATTGTTTGAGTTCTCTATGATAATTGAAATCCATAACCACTCTTCCTCTGCGTACTGACAAAAAGAGATCTAACTTAAAACCAATTTTGCTGTCATTGCTATCAGTCAAAGTCAATACTTAACACGTTAGTTTACAGTACTGTTACGTGAAATGTTAAATGTGACAGCAACTTAAAACAAAACTTTTCTTGTATATTTTGCTATAATATTTCACTTGTTTGAAGACCTAAATCACGTCACCTATCAGAAGATTTTTATCTCGATGGAAGCATTACAAACAATGCTTTACTTCCCTTTATTATCTTCAATCTCACCAATCTTTCGCGTAGAATTGTCAGCTAATACGTCATTAACAATATTAGTCAACTGCTCTTTCAGTTCGTTGATAAATTGAGAGGCATCATACTTTTTAGCTTCAATATCACGGAGTTTCTTCTCCCAGATACCCGTCAATTCGGCTGATGTAAGAAGTTTCTCGTGAATCGTATCAATAAGTGCAATACCTGTCTCTGTAGCCTCTATATTCTTTCTTTTACGGCGGATATAGTGGCGTTTGAAGAGCGTCTCAATAATTCCTGCACGTGAAGAAGGTCGACCGATACCGTTCTCTTTCATGGCTGCACGCAGGGTTTCGTCCTCAACAAGCTTACCAGCCGTTTCCATTGCACGGAGTAAAGAGGCCTCAGTGTAGTGCTTTGGTGGAGTAGTAAGCTTTTCTGTTAGAGTAGGGGTGTGCGGTCCTGATTCGCCTTTCTTAAAGTTTGGTAGTAATGGTGAGCCAGTTGCTGCTCCTTCCTGTCCCTCATCCAATGGGGTAGAGGAAGTACCTGCTGACGTATCTATGCATACTCTCCAACCTAAATCCAAGATTTCTTTGCCAGAGACCTTAAACTCTATTTTGTCCACCTCACCTAATACAGTTGTCGTAGAGAACTTACAGTCGGGATAGAAAGCAGCAATAAAGCGGCGAGCAATGAGGTCATATACCTTCTGTTCAGCATCTGTCAGCCCTTGTGGTAGTACACCTGTCGGGATGATAGCATGGTGATCCGTCACTTTTGAGGAGTCAAAGACACGCTTTGTCTTAGGTAAAGGCTTGCCACCCAACGCCTTTACGATGTCAGCATAAGGCTTTTTACCAGCAAAGGCAGTCTGAAAGAGTCCGTTCATAATCTGTGGACACTTTGGGTAAATATCATCAGAAAGGAATTGTGTGTCAACACGTGGATAAGTAGTAAGCTTGCGTTCGTATAGAGTTTGGATTGTATTAAGTGTCATCTCAGCAGAGAAACCAAACTTACGATTACAATCTACCTGTAGAGAAGTGAGGTCATAAAGCTGTTTGGGCAGTTCAGAACCCTTCTTCTTAGTGACACTTGTAATCGTAAACGGCTTTCCCTCAATCGTAGAGAAAGCTTTTTGGCCCTCTTCCTTAGAGGTGAACTTACCCTTTGTAGCCGTAAACTGTGTGTCACGATAGACTGTAGCCAATACCCAATAAGGTTCTGGCTTAAAGTTATCTATCTCCTTCTGTCGTTGAACGATGAGTGCTAAGGTTGGTGTCTGAACTCGACCAATAGACAACACTTGCCCTCTACCATAGCTATTATTGCCATACTTTAACGTATAAAGGCGTGTTGCGTTCATTCCCAAAAGCCAATCACCGATAGCACGAGATAAGCCAGCTAAGTAGAGGGGTTGATATTGCGCTTCGTCTCTGAGGTTGGCAAATCCCTCACGAATAGCATCGTCCGTCATAGACGAAATCCAAAGTCGTCTTACAGGACACTTTACTCCCGCTTTCTGCATAACCCATCGTTGGATTAACTCACCTTCCTGACCAGCATCACCACAATTGATAATCTCGTCAGCAGCCTGAAAAAGACCTTTTATAACATCGAATTGTTTTTTTATTCCTTCGTCTTCAATCAGCTTAATACCAAAGCGTGAAGGAATCATGGGCAGAGACCCAAGGCTCCAATACTTCCAGTTACGGGTATAGTCATGTGGTTCCTTTAGCTCACAAAGGTGGCCAAAGGTCCATGTTACTTGATATCCATTGCCCTCCATATACCCGTTACGTGTGCTATTCGCACCAAGGATACGGGCAATATCTTTAGCTACACTTGGTTTCTCGGCTATGCAAACTTTCATGCTTTATACTATATCAAATCTCTTCCTATACCTTACACTCCTTCTTTTCACCTTTGCAAAGGTAAGAAAAATATTCGATAGGAGATCTAAACTGTTTTTCATACCTATCTTTTTTTGCGTTTTTCTTTTTCTATCTAAGTTATTTTATCTAAATTTGTAGCAAAGAAACGAACAAGAAAAGATAAAATTATGAGAGTTGGACTCTTTATCCCATGCTACGTCGATGCACTCTACCCACATGTAGGCGTAGCAACCTATAAGCTTTTGAAAAAGCTTAAAGTAGATGTAGTCTATCCCGAACGCCAGACATGTTGTGGTCAGCCTATGGCAAACGGTGGTTTCCAGCGTATGTCTGATCATCTCGCTGAGCGTTTTGAGGATAAGTTTAAGGATTTTGATTATGTAGTTATACCAAGTGTATCTTGTGCTGCTTTTGTGCGTGTTAATTATCCACAGATACTCGACCATGAGTGTCAGACCCCTAAGAAGACAGTGGAGTTAGTAGAGTTCTTACATGATGTTTTGAAGGTAAAGGAACTCCCTGGAAGTTTTCCTCATGTCGTATCAGTTCATAACTCTTGCCATGGTGTACGTGAGTTAACACTTAGTACGCCTTCAGAGTTTCAAGAGAAACCTACTAATAAGATAGTTGAGTTATTAAAACTAAAGGAAGGTATTACCGTAAAAGAACCTGATCGTAAGGACGAGTGCTGTGGTTTTGGTGGTATGTTTGCTGTCGAAGAGGCTTATGTTAGCACGGCTATGGGTACCGATAAGGTGAAACGTCACATGGATACAGGTGCTGAGATTATTACAGGTTCGGATAGTTCATGCTTAATGCACATACAGGGCATAGCAGCAAAGAACCATTATCCAATCAAGTTCATGCACGTAGCTGAGATCTTGGCTGCAGGTTTATGATATATATAAAAGGTTTATAGAAGGACAACAAAGTTATGTCAACATATCATTCAAAAAGAGCAAAAGAGTTTCTGAAGAACCCTAAGAAGGTTGAACGACACGACCGCACATTCTGGTCATTACGTCAGAAACGAGATGCTGCTGCGGCTCAGCTACCAGAATGGGAGGACTTACGCGAGCATGCAAGTCGTATTAAAGAACACACCGCAACCCATTTAGCAGACTATTTAGAGCAATTCACCAATAGTCTGGAGCGTAATGGTGTTATTGTTCATTTTGCTAAAGATGCACAGGAGTTCAACGAAATGGTTTATGGGATACTTGAGTCTCATAAAGTAAAGAAGCTCGTTAAGTCTAAATCTATGCTTACCGAGGAGTGTGAGATGAATCCTTATCTTATTAAGAGAGGTATAAATGTAGTTGAGTCCGACCTTGGTGAGCGTATTCTCCAACTCATGCATCTGAAACCAGCACATATTGTTATGCCAGCTATTCACCTGACTCGTGATGAGATAGGGGAGATGTTTGAAGAAAAGGGAATATCAAAGGAGAAAGGCAATCACGACCCAGCCTATCTCACTCGTTGTGCACGTGAGAACCTTCGAGGTGATTTTATGGATGCAGAAGCAGGATTGACGGGTTGTAACTTCGGTGTTGCTGCAACAGGAGATTGTGTTGTTTGCACCAATGAAGGTAATGCTGATATGTCAACTTCAATACCAAAGCTACACATCGTTGCTATGGGTATTGAGAAAGTGATTCCTGATTATGACTCTTTAGCAGTGTTCCAACGCTTATTGGCACGTAGCGGTACGGGACAACCATCAACTGCCTTTACCTCTCAATTCCGTAAGGCTCGACCAGGAGGTGAGATGCATGTAATCTTAGTTGACAATGGTCGTAGTGACATGATTGCTAATAAAGAACATTGGATGACACTGAAATGTATTCGATGTGGTGCATGTATGAATACTTGTCCTGTCTATCGTCGTTCTGGAGGTTATTCATATAGTTACTTTATTCCTGGTCCTATTGGAGTTGACCTTGGTATGCTAAAGAATCCAAAACAGCACAGTGGTAATGTGTCAGCATGCTCATTATGTCTGAGTTGTGACTGCGTTTGTCCTGCAAAGGTAACCCCTGGAAGTCAGATTTATCGCTGGCGTCAGAGCCTTGAAACGTATGGAACAGAGAACAAAGAGAAGAAGGTGATGGCAGAAGGTATGAAAGTTGTTTACGAAAACTATCATATTTATGATGCTTTACTTCGTAATTCATCAGTTGCCAATCACATACCAGAATCGCTAATGGATATAAAGCTTAATCCATGGAGCATTGGTCATACAATGCCAAAGTTTGCGAAAAAGCCTTTCCATGTCATATTTAAGCACGCAATGGAGGAAATGAAACATGAATAAAGAAGAACTATTTAATAAATTGCGTCGCAATACTAAACAACATTTTGATATGCCTGAGAAAATGATGGAAGGTATTAAATATCAAGATGTAGTACAGCAGTTCATTGAGATGAGCCACACTGTTGGTTGTGAAGTTATTGAAGCAAAGGCTGATGATGATATCAATAAATTAATACAAAAGGCTTATCCAGATGCAAAAGTATTAGCTTCTAACGTAGAAGGGATAAAGGCAGACCTTAATCCTGATACTGTTGCCAAGGCACAAGACCTAAACGGAACGGATGTCGGCATTATCCAAGGCGATATTGCTGTGGCTGAGAATGGATGTGTATGGGTACCACAAACGATGAAAGAAAGGGTCGTTTGTTTTATCTCAGAGAATCTTGTTATTCTCGTACAACGTGATAAAATAGTCAATAACATGCACGAAGCTTACAAGAAAATTCACATGACTGATTATGGTTATGGCTGCTTTATATCAGGTCCGAGCAAGACTGCAGATATCGAACAAGCGCTTGTTATGGGTGCACAAGCAGCCAGAGGTGTTACTGTCATCATAATGTGATAAACGTTAATTTTGTCAAAAAGAGAAATATAACGAGTCGTTAGGGGATGATTACGACTTTTTTTATTAACTTTGCAAGGAGAAAAGAAAGTTAAAAATATAACTGATTTTTAATAAACACATAAGTTATGAAGATTGAAAAAGTACATGCTCGCGAGATTATGGACTCACGTGGCAATCCTACAGTTGAAGTAGAGGTAACTCTTGAAAATGGTGTAATGGGTCGTGCAAGCGTTCCATCTGGTGCATCTACCGGTGAGAATGAGGCTCTTGAGCTTCGTGATGGTGACAAGAACCGTTTCTTGGGTAAGGGTGTCCTCAAGGCAGTTGAGAACGTAAATAACGTTATCGCTCCTGCATTGAAGGGTGACTGCGTGCTGAACCAGCGTGCAATCGACTATAAGATGATTGAACTTGATGGTACTCCTACAAAGAGTAAGCTCGGTGCTAACGCTATTCTTGGCGTATCTTTGGCAGTAGCTCAGACAGCTGCTAAGGCTTTGAATATTCCTTTGTATCGTTACATCGGTGGTGCTAATACTTACGTATTGCCAGTACCTATGATGAACATCATCAATGGTGGTGCTCACTCTGATGCACCTATCGCTTTCCAGGAGTTCATGATTCGTCCTGTTGGCGCTCCTTCTGAGAAGGAAGGTATCCGCATGGGTGCTGAGGTATTCCACGCTCTTGCTAAGCTTTTGAAGAAGCGCGGTCTCTCTACTGCAGTAGGTGATGAGGGTGGTTTCGCTCCTAAGTTCGATGGTATTGAGGATGCACTTGACTCAATCATTCAGGCTATTAAGGACGCAGGTTATGAGCCAGGCAAGGATGTTAAGATTGCTATGGACTGTGCTGCTTCTGAGTTCGCTGTATGCGAAGATGGTAAGTGGTTCTATGACTATCGTCAGTTGAAGAATGGTATGCCAAAGGATCCTAATGGTAAGAAGCTTAGCGCTGATGAGCAGATTGCTTATCTCGAGCACCTTATCACAAAGTATCCTATCGACTCTATTGAGGATGGTCTTGATGAGAACGACTGGGAGAACTGGGTTAAGTTGACATCTACTATCGGTGACCGTTGCCAGCTCGTTGGTGATGACCTGTTCGTAACTAACGTTAAGTTCCTCGAGAAGGGTATCAAGATGGGTGCTGCTAACTCTATCCTCATTAAGGTTAACCAGATTGGTTCATTGACAGAGACTCTTGAGGCTATCGAAATGGCTCATCGTCATGGTTACACAACTGTAACATCACACCGTTCTGGTGAGACAGAGGATACAACTATCGCTGACATCGCTGTTGCAACAAACTCTGGCCAGATTAAGACTGGTTCTATGTCACGTACAGACCGTATGGCTAAGTACAACCAGCTCATCCGCATTGAGGAAGAACTCGGTCGTTGCGCTAAGTATGGCTATACTAAGTTGAAGTAATTTATTTGGTCAATAATACTTGACTGAGTAAAAGAAATATGCAAAGAGGTAATTGTCTTTCAAAGGCAGTTACCTCTTTCTTTTATTATAATAATGTTCCATAGGGCATTTAACTCACGTCAGTCATTAACTTTATCAGCTTTCAAATCTTCTCTTTCAGTTACTTTCATTGATGTTACATCTCATTATAAACGAATAAAAAAACTATCTGTACTCTTTATTTATCATAATGACCATTATTTTAAGAGAGGCCTTTTTAAGAAGAAATGAACATTCAACTAAGATTATATAGTGTCTCTTAAATCGTTATTAATCATGCTCTTAGAACTTAATTATCTACTAAATTAAATAAAAGATAAATATTTAATAGCATATTCTTGGTGATGTAAATTATAACATATAATTTTGCTATCTGATTATTATTATGCCTTATAAAGCTTCATCATTAGTATATAACAATCTTAAAAAAGTAACTATATAGCTAAAATACAATATAACCTCCAGCTATAATAACAAAATACTTACAAACGAAAAGACGATAAATGAAAAAAGAAAATCAGTTACATTAGCTTATGCATACTATAATATAAAGGAAAACAAAGACTTTTCGTCTGAAGAGAACGAATAAAGGCTTGCTAAGTTAAGTATATTTGGTCTTATATCAAATTTCATACTATACTTGAAATAACTTACCCTACCATTAAATATCACATACCTTGATAGAGCAAAAAAAAGAAAATCGGAACTGTAACAGTCCCGATTTCATTGTTCTATATTAGTAGAATCGTCTCTTTTATGAAGCTAAGATGATATATCCATCTTATGCATATTATAAAAGACTAAACTATATTTCTGCAAAGTCAATAATTCTAATCAATATTATAGTTATGTAAATCAACAAACTTACCACGCTGGCGACGCTCTTCTATCATGCGCTCCAACTTTGCTCTACGGTGTGGAGCAATCCATTTTCTTGCAAAGATATTAGGAATAGCAACGCCCAAAGCTATACAAAATAACACCAATGAGCCATTAATAGCAAAGGACATAGCGCTTGTAACTTCCCCAACAACACCCTGCAACTCCATGAAGCCATAAAGTGCACGATACATTAATACTCCTGGAACGATAGGAATAACAGCTGGAATCGTAATACACTGGTGTGGAGTGTGGAAAATATGAACAGCCTTAATATTAATTAGTGATATCAATGCAGACCCACATAAAGAACCAACAACAAGTCCCAAACCTAAGCCAACATTTCCTGATTCAGGGGTAAGATATACAAAGTTACGAGTACAGACACATATTACACCACCAACTGCAATCCAAGGCATCAAACGATATGGAATGTTATAAATCGTCGCAAACCCCACTGCAGAGATTGCTGCAGCTATTGCATAAACTGAGAAAGAATGGTGAGGTACTGTTGGAAGGGTCTTTACAAAACCATCAAAACAGCCACATTTTATTGCCAACATAATACCAAATGCCATTGAAACAACAATGAGCAATGTGTTTGTGGCTCGAACTAAACCAGTATTTATATGATTGTCTAACAAGTCATTAACAGCATTTATCAAAGGAACTCCAGGTACAATATATAGTGCACAAGCTAAGAGAGGGTGCCAAGGAGTCTCAGAATGAAGATAAGGGCGGATAAATTCAGGGAGTGCCATCTGAACTGAAGGAGAAGAAAGAAAAGACGATAACCAGGCTAAAATCGTACTTACAAAAGCAGCAATAGCAAAATTAGCATACAAATTAGAACCAGAATGATTCAAAAACATACGTAAGCGATTACCTAAAATAGCAGCTATAGAAGCATAGAAGAATGCTGTCCAGTCACAACCAAACTGTATACAGAATCCACCACAGGCAAGACCAGCACCAATAGCAATAACCCATTCGGTGTAATAATGTCTACCATGAGCAATCTTCTCAAGTTCTTCCTCATATTTCTCTATTGAGTAATCTTCCTGAATAGCACGCCATGAAAGTTTAGAAACCTCCTGAATAGCAAGTAGATTAATTACATGTTTGTCACAACGTTGCATCTTAGAAAAGCTGTGAGCTTCGTCACTTATGTTCACCTGCAACATATAATAATCAACATTAATGTGCAGGTTCTCCTTAGGAAGACCCAAATATGCAGCAGTACGTTCCATGTTGCGTTTCACACGACTCGTATCTGCAGAACTTTCCATTAATATCTGTCCTGTACGAAGGAGCAAATCAAGTTTCTTACGAAGGATTCTCTTGGAACTATCAGTCTGTTTTCCGTCCATATAAAACAATCTATTTACTTAACTTAAAATCGTTTGCAAAGGTACAATATATTATTTGCATATTAGTATTACATCAAAGAAATCTATATCTTAAAATGTTAGTTTTATCAGGAAAAAGTAAAGAAACAGTAATTCAAATTATGAGATACTCTCCCTACATATCAAAGCTTGAACATCGTTTTATGGATATTTTCCTTTGCTATAACAGGTTTTATAGCCTCTGAAAAAGGAATCTCTGAAGGCGTAACACATTCTACTTGAGAGAAGCCTGCACTGAGTAAAGAAGAAACATCTACTACCCTACCCGCTATGAGTACAACAGGAATATTTTTGCGAAGCCCATGTTCTAAGACTTTTACAGGTAGTTTCCCCATTAGTGTTTGAGCATCAGCACTCCCCTCCCCTGTTATGATTAAATCAACTTTATCTATGATAGCATCGAAGTGGATAGTTTCAAAAAGTATATCAACCCCCGACTGTATTTTTGCATTCATGAATTGAAGGAAGGCATAACCTAATCCACCAGCAGCTCCAGCACCTTTGTCAAAAGCATGATCTACACCTAATTGCACAGAGGCCATATGTGAAAAAGTACGAGCTCGACGATCCAAGTAGCCTATCATCTCAGTCGTTGCGCCCTTTTGTGGACCAAAGACAGCTGCCGCTCCATGCTCTCCATAGAGCGGATTACTAACGTCTGAAGCTAAAGTAACATCTAAATTATGTGAAAAATTATCACGCCAGCTAATTCCTAAAATATCCTTTAAGGCAGTTAACATCCCAAGTCCACAGTCACTTGTAGCAGACCCTCCAAGACCAATAATAAACTTCTTATACCCTTTCTGTAGTGCGTCAGCTAAAAGCTCACCAACTCCATAAGTTGTTGCACGTAATGGGTTAAGTTCTTGATAATTAATTAGGTTGATACCACAAGACAATGCTGTTTCAATGATTATAGTATTATCAGAACGAACAGCATAGCTCGCACGAATAGGGCGCATGAGTGCATCATGACATTCGACAAAGACCCTTTCACAGTCAGACAACTGTAAAAATACTTCTAACATACCATCTCCACCATCGGTAACAGGAACCTTGATAACCTCTATCCCCTGCCATCGCTCATTGAGGCCATGTTCGGCAGCCTCCTCCGCTTCCAATGAGGATAAGCAGCCCTTAAAACTATCAATTGCTAAAATAATACGCTTCATAATGCCTACAAAGTTATTAAGAATTCATTAATAATTTGGAGTTTACATCTATTATATATATCTTTGCAAGTAAATACTGATTAGATACCTTATATATGAAACAATTTTTCAAGTTCGTCTTTGCTTCTTTTTTCGGAATGATGTTGTTTAGCATCGTTACAGGTTTCTTTGCTCTTTGTGGCATTGTTGGCATGATTACGTCACAAGATGCCACAAAAGAACCAGAAGAAAACTCTGTACTGGTATTGAACCTTTCAGGACAACTATCCGAAAGAAGTGATAATAATTTTCTTAGTCAGCTACAAGGTACTCAAGTAAATAGTCTGGGACTTGACAATATGATTGAAGGGATCAAAAAAGCAAAAGACAATGATAATATCAAAGGAATATACATCGAGGCTGGTGCCTTTGCTGCTGATTCATACGCATCAATGCAAGCTCTTCGCAATGCACTGTTAGATTTCAAGAAAAGCAGGAAGTGGATTATCGCATACGCAGATACTTACACACAAGGAACATACTATCTTTCGTCTGTTGCAGATAAAGTTTATCTTAATCCACAAGGTCAGATTGATTGGCATGGACTTGCTTCTGAGCCCGTGTTTATCAAAGATCTTTTGGCAAAGTTTGGTGTTAAGATGCAGGTTGTTAAGGTGGGTGCCTACAAGAGTGCTACTGAAATGTTCACAGGTGACAAGATGAGCGATGCCAACCGCGAGCAAACATCAGCTTATCTAAATAGTATTTGGGGCAATATCACAAAAGAGGTTGGTGCAAGCAGAGGATTATCTGTAGCACAGTTAAACGCCTATGCTGATAGTATGATTACCTTTGCAGATCCACAAGAATATGTTAAACTTAAACTTGTTGATGGCCTATTATATACTGACCAAATAAAGACTGTTGTCAAGAAACAGTTAGGGATTGATTCTGACGACGATATCGAACAGGTTACAATCGCTGACATGGTGAATACGGAAGCGAAGAACCAAGGTGATGAAAACAACAAAGTGGCTGTTTATTACGCTTATGGCGACATTGTAGATGGTGCCGTAGGAGGTCTTTTCTCACAAGGTCACCAGATTGATGCCCAAGTAGTTTGTAAAGACTTAGCGGATTTAGCGAAAGATAAAGACGTAAAAGCTGTTGTCATACGTATCAATTCTGGTGGTGGTTCGGCTTACGCATCAGAACAGATATGGCACCAGATTATGGAAATGAAGAAGTTAAAACCAGTTGTTGTAAGCATGGGAGGAATGGCTGCGTCAGGTGGTTATTATATGTCGGCACCAGCAAACTGGATCGTCGCTGAGCCTACAACAATCACTGGCTCAATAGGTATCTTTGGTATGTTCCCCGACGTAAGCAATCTCTTTAGGGAGAAATTGGGACTGAAATTTGATGAGGTAAAGACCAACAAGTATGCTGATTTTGGCACACGTGCACGTCCTTTCACAGAAGAAGAGATGTCATATCTCAGCCAGTATGTGAACAGAGGTTATAAACTCTTCCGTCATCGTGTTGCAGAAGGACGCAAGATGACAGATAATCAAGTGGAGAAAATTGCACAGGGACACGTATTCACAGGACAAGATGCGCAGAAGATTGGACTCGTTGATCAACTTGGTGGATTAGATGTTGCAGTTGCAAAAGCTGCTCAACTTGCTAAACTACCAAACTACAGGACATCAGCATATCCAGAGGCTGACGACGTCTTGGACCAGATACTAAAGCAGGTAAAACCTGACACCTATCTGAGCGATGAACTACGTGCAAACTTAGGCGACTATTATGAGCCATTTACACTTTTGAAGACAATTAATCAACAAAGTGCTATTCAGGCTCGTCTGCCTTTTTATCCTAACATCCATTAATTAGATATGGAAGGAGATCACATCAAAATAAACAAATGGCTCATACCGCTTAGCTGGCTCTATGGATTGGCAGTCGGTCTGCGCAACGAGCTATTTGAGTTGAATATTCTTAAGACACGACGATTTGGCATCCCTGTTATATCTGTCGGGAACATCACTGTTGGGGGCTCTGGAAAGACCCCTCATGTAGAGTATCTTATCCGATTATTGAAAGATAAGATGAAGGTAGCTGTACTTTCTCGTGGATATAAACGTAAAAGTCGTGGTTATGTTTTGGCTGACGAGAACACACCCATGCGTGAGATTGGAGACGAACCCTATCAGATGAAGACGAAGTTTCCTGACATTCGCGTTGCAGTAGACAAGAATCGTTGTGAAGGAATAGACAGGTTAACATCAGATGAAGAGACAAAAGATGTTGATGTTATTCTATTAGATGATGCTTTTCAACATCGTTATGTACAACCTGGAATTAATATTCTATTAGTTGATTATCATCGATTAATCATCTATGACAAGCTTCTTCCTGCTGGTCGACTTCGTGAGCCATTGTCAGGAAAAAATCGCGCAGACATAGTGATTATCACTAAATGTCCTAAAAGTCTTAATCCTATAGACTATCGTGTGTTGAGTAAAGCAATGGAGCTTTACCCTTTTCAACAGCTTTATTTCACTACTTTAGATTATTGTGATTTAGAGCCTATCTTCAATAAGACACGAAACATACCACTTACAGAGATAAGAGGAAAGAATATTTTGCTGCTTGCAGGTATCATGTCGCCTAAACAGTTAGAGTTAGATTTAAACTCTTTTACGGGTAACAATGCACTGACTACCCTCTCTTTCCCCGACCATCACGCATTTACAACAAAGGATATAAACCGAATAAATGAGACCTTTGCAAAAATGCCTGAGCCTAAGTTGATTGTCACAACAGAGAAAGATAAGGCACGACTAATCGATGTTGATAAATTATCAGAAGAAGTAAAAGCGAACATATATGCGCTCCCGATTAAAGTAAGCTTTATGCTTGATAAGGGAGAGACATTTAATCAAAAAATCATATCTTATGTACGAAAAAATTCAAGAAACAGCATCTTGGCTAAAAGAGAGGATGACCACAAGTCCAAAGACAGCCATCATTCTGGGCACAGGCCTCGGACAATTAGCTTCAGAGATAACTGATAGTTATGCCTTCTCATATCAAGATATACCTAATTTCCCTGTATCTACTGTAGAAGGTCACGCTGGAAAACTTATATTCGGTAAGCTTGGAGATAAAGATATCATGGCCATGGAGGGTCGTTTCCATTTCTATGAAGGATATAATATGAAGGATGTAACCTTCCCCATCCGTGTTATGCACGAATTAGGTATTGAGACGTTATTTGTTTCTAACGCTTCTGGCGGTATGAATCCTTCGTTTAAGATTGGCGATTTAATGATTATTACCGATCATATTAATATGTTTCCAGAGCACCCACTACGTGGACGAAATTTTCCTACAGGTCCTCGTTTTCCTGATATGCACGAGGCTTACGACCATAAACTTGTAGAACTTGCAGATACTATTGCTAAAGAAAAGAATATCAGAGTTATGCATGGAGTGTATATGGGAGTACAGGGTCCTACCTTCGAGACACCTGCAGAATATCGTATGTACCATAAGATGGGGGGTGATGCAGTAGGAATGAGCACTGTGCCAGAGGTTATCGTTGCTCGACACAGTGGCATAAAGGTATTTGGTATCAGTGTGATTACCGACCTTGGCGGCTTTGATGTACCAGTAAAGGTCAGCCACGAAGAAGTTCAGGAGGCTGCTAATGCAGCACAACCACGTATGACAGAAATCATGCGTGAAATGATTAAGCGCTCATAGCACATATCTAATAAGACTATATCAAGACGTTCTTTAATCTATAAGCAAATAGATAAAGAACGTCTTAGACTTTTTATCACAAAGCAATTAACATAATCAATGGAAATAAAAGAACTTGGTGAGTTTGGACTTATCGACCGTCTTACAAAAAATATTCAACCAATTAATAACTCTACCATTATGGGAGTGGGTGACGATGCAGCTGTTTTGAATTATTCAAACAAAGAAACACTCGTCTCCTCACAAATGTTCATGGAAGGAGTACAGTTTGACTTGACTTACATCGACATGGAGCATCTTGCTTATAAGGTGGCTATGATTGCGATGAGTAATATCTTTGCAATGAATGGGCAACCACGTCAAATCATCGTGTCTTTAGGCTTGGGAAAGCGATTTAAGGTGGAAGACATCGAGCAGTTCTATGCAGGACTGAACAAAGCTTGTACCAAATGGAATGTAGACATCGTAGGAGGTGATACCACATCTTCGTACACAGGACTTGCTATCAACATAACTTGTATTGGTGAAGCAGCTAAAGAAGATATCACTTATCGCAGTGGTGCAAATGAGACCGACCTTATCTGTGTGACAGGCGACCTTGGTTCTGCTTATATGGGACTACAAATTCTCGAACGAGAGAAATCTGTTTACTATCAGCAAGTGCAAGAGTATAATAATAAGGTGAAGGAAGCTCAAAACAATAAAGACGAGAGGCGACTCGAAGCACTACGCCAAGAACGTGCAGCCATTGAAGATTTTCAACCTGACTTTGCTGGGAAAGAATATCTTATCGACCGCCAGTTGAAGCCAGAAGCACGTGGCGATATTCTCAACCAACTACGAGAAGCAGGAATACATCCAACAGCCATGATTGATATCTCTGACGGATTGGCAAGCGAACTGAAACATATTTGCGAAAAGAGTCACTGTGGTTGTAGAGTTTATGAGAAGAATATCCCTATTGATTATCAAACTGCAGCAACCTGCGAAGAATTTAATATGAACCTTACAACAGCTGCATTAAATGGTGGAGAAGACTACGAACTTCTTTTTACAGTACCAATTGGCGACCATGAGAAGATTGATAAGATGGAGAATATCAGACAGATAGGTTATATAACAAAGGAGAACTTGGGTTCATTCCTTATCGCTCGAGATGGAAATGAATTCGAGTTAAAGGCGCAAGGATGGCCTATTACAAAGGAATAACCAACTTGTTAAAGGATGTAAATATCGGCAATTTTCTTTATAAAAGTTTGGAGGAATAAAATAAAAGTACTACCTTTGCATCGCAATTAAGAAATAGCAACACTGCTTCTTAAAACAAAGCAAGATATAGATGGTGCCATAGCTCAGTTGGTAGAGCAAAGGACTGAAAATCCTTGTGTCCCCGGTTCGATTCCTGGTGGTACCACTCCTCCTTTCATCAGGGCGGTTCTCGTAAGAGGCCGCTCTTTTTTTATTGTCCTAAATTGCTTTTTTTCAAACACTTACCATCCGCCATTAACGAACAATTACCCCTAAATCATTATCATCGAAACAATAGAATAACGGAGTATTGACAATCAATAACGCATGTAGTGATAATAAACACACAAATTCTCAAATAGCCGTTAGCCTCTTCTTCAGCCTTCAAATATAAAAGACTTACTCTACAAGAGAATTATAAAAACAGTATCAGAAAAAACAATCTTTCGAAGTAATGAGCGATAAAGTTGACTTTCACTATATAAACTAATATTGATTTTCTCTGTAAAAGAGTAAAAGCACACTACCAATCCTCTCCTTATAGCCTTCTATCAAAGGACAAGGCTCATCCTCAAACTATCTTTGAATAGAAAAAACAATAATTATTATCCTCTCCTCCTAAGCAAGATTTATTAGATGTAATGTTATTTTACGAGATGCCAAAACCAACTCATACTTTATAGGAAAGCAATCTTTATTTCCAAACAGCTACAACTATAAGGTTTCTACACATCTTATCATTCTATCATTTATTCTCCTCCATTGCTAATAAAAAGTCACGACATATTTTCATGAACTTAGTTACGAACAAGAGTAAAATTCCTCGTTATAATCAAACTGACAACTAACTTGAAATCAATTAGTTAAAAGCTACAAAGGAGAAGGTGCCTAATTAGGCTCAAGAAGGGCGTTAACAATACCCAAGAGGAGCATTTTCTTGAACCTTAAAGGGCATGTTCTTAAACCACAAAGGATAACTACTTAGTTGGAAGAGTACGAAAAAGACTTTACAATAATACCAGGTGTAGTTTTATAACGATGATACTAATCCTACCCTCTCCCCTACCCAACCCTATAGTTTTTACAACTTAACCCATGTTATACGGATAGTCTTTATCTATGAACGTGACGTTCATTGCCATGCCCATTAAAACCAGCCTAACTTTAGAATCATCACCTTGTTATGCCTTTACTTATTTCTCTAATAACATAGCCATTATTCTTTATTGCACTCGCACAAATCTCTCTATAAACCTTTTGATAACTCCATCGCAATCGAATGTAACCAACAAGTCCATCTTCTGTACATCGTTAATAACACAATTCAGCCAAAATTAGATTTGCTGTCACATCTGTCACACGCAATCAACGTCTAACTTACTAATACACAGTAGGTTTACATGAAATGTTAAATGTGACAGCAAAATGAATTTAAACTTTTCTTGTAAAATAGAGTGTTATATCGTCATGACCTTAGTAGACATTACCATACCATTGTCATGGTAGTACTCAAAATAATAATAAATAGTAAAGCAAAGTGAAATAAATAAAGCCATTTATTTGTATCTTAGCATGATAAGGCTGCTTCTAAGCTACTTGAAAAGTAAAATCAACCCAGCTTACTCATTGTTATAAGCTAATACGTCAAGAGCGGAAACACTTCCCCTACTCCCATATTTTTGCTGCAAGCTTTACAAACTCAACCTTACCCTCTATGTAATCAGCAAAATATTCAAGGGCAGGAACACCGTCAGGCAGATTACACGACCCACAACCGCCACATGAGGGTGCCTTACAGTGGAAACGTTCTTGGATGAATTCAATCCTTTCTTCGCGATCAGAAAAATCTATTTGTGGTGCTAACATTGTTATTCTAATTAATTGATGAGAGTTAATCCATATTTATTTACAAACAGAAAAAACTATACAAAGAACCTTATCGATAATAACCTTATTTGTTAAATACTATGATTAAATAAGCAAACATTACAATAACACGTCCTTCAACTGCGTAAAGAACTCTAATTTCAACAAATGAGGATGTTCGTACTCCTCTATCACCTCATGTTGCCAAGTTGTATGAAAAGGTATATGAGCAGCCCACCCCCCAAGTTTTAGTACAGGCTCTATATCCGAACGGAAAGAATTTCCAACCATCAGTAGCTGCCCTACACCAATCGAAAAACGTTCGCACAACTGATGATAAGACTTCTCCGTCTTATCTGAAACAACTACAATATCCTCAAAATATGGGGCCAAACCCGAACGATGAAATTTATTCTCTTGATCAAGTAATTCACCTTTAGTAAATACTACTAAATGATATTTATCTAATTCACGCAACACCTTCAAAGTTTCAACGACTCCTTTCATAGGCTTAGCTGGCAATTGAAGAAGGCCTTTTCCTAATGCTAAGATTCGTTTAACTTCCTCTGCTTTTAGTTTCCCATCACTTATCTCTATTGCATTCTCCAGCAATGACAATATAAAAGCCTTACTACCATACCCTAAAAGAGGCATGTTAGCCGTCTCAACAGCAAAGAGAGCTTTTGAGATCTCATCTGCATAAGAATAGGAGTTTAGTATCTCGCAATATTCTCTCTCCACTGCCTCAAAGTAAGTTTGACACTCCCATAGTGTGTCATCAGCATCAAAGGCTATCAATGATATATCTTTCATAACTTTCTTGTTTCGAACTGCAAAATTACATTATTTATATATACTACAACCATAAAAACCATATAAAATACACTATAAAGACAAGAGACTGAACAAAAATAAGCGTAAATCATGCTGATTTCCTATATAATGATACGACAATAGAGGTCAACTTATGAAAAACGAATAACCATCCTAATAAAATTAAAAGAGCTCATTCATAAAAAAAATATTTCGTCAGATAAAATCATCGCCAACCCTTTTGTACGTCTACAATACGGACGAAAAAACATCAAAAATTAGTAATTTCTCCAATATTTTTTAGTCGAATAATCTTTTGTCGATTGAATACTTTTAATTAAATTTGCAGCACAAAGTTTATCAAAACGGGAAACTTTTGAAAGTTGAAAACATAAAAAGTTTTCCAAAACTGACAACTTCTAAAGAATAAATTGGTATCAAACTTATATTTTTTTGAGGATAAATACATATAAAATAATAAACGTCTAAAAACTAAAATAGCAATGGAAATAAAGAACTTCACAATCACTAAACGTGATGGTTCAAAGGAAAGATTCTCCCTCGACAAAATCATGAACGCCATACTCAAGGCTTTTGAAAGTGTTAACGTACCAACTGATTTAGGTGTATTATCTAAGATTATCTCTAATCTTGATATTCAAAATGACATCAAGGTAGAAGACATCCAAAACCAGGTCGAATTGGCATTGATGAAAGAAGGATATTACAATGTAGCAAAGAGCTTCATTGTTTATCGTCAGCAACATACAGAAGACCGCGAAACACTGGAGAAGATGAAGTTCCTCTCAGACTATTGCATTGCCACCAACGCTGCCACTGGTTCAAAGTTTGACGCCAATGCTAATGTCGAACACAAAAACATTGCAACACTTATTGGCGAACTTCCAAAGCAAGGTTTCATCCGTCTCAATCGAAGACTACTCGTTGATCGTATCAAGAAGATGTATGGTAAGGACTTAGCTGATGAATATATCAATCTCCTAACCCACCACTTTATATATAAGAACGATGAGACTAACCTTGCCAACTATTGTGCTTCTATCACAATGTATCCATGGCTTATTGGTGGTACAACCTCTATCGGAGGAAATTCTACAGCCCCTACAAATCTAAAAAGTTTCTGCGGTGGATTTATAAACATGGTCTTCATGGTCTCATCTATGCTTGCAGGTGCCTGTGCGACACCAGAGTTTTTGATGTATATGAACTACTTTATCCAGAAAGAATATGGTAAAGACTATTGGGAACATGCCGATGAGGTAGTTGACTTGAGCGTCAGAAAACGTACGATAGACAAGGTTATTACAGACTACTTTGAACAGATAGTCTACTCCTTGAACCAACCTACGGGAGCACGTAACTATCAAGCAGTTTTCTGGAATATCTCTTATTATGATCGTCCTTACTTTGAATCACTCTTCGGGAACTTCTATTTCCCTGATGGTTCACAACCAGACTGGGAGAGTTTGTCATGGTTACAAAAGCGATTCATGACTTGGTTCAATCAAGAGCGTCTAAAGACTGTTCTCACCTTCCCTGTAGAAACAATGGCTTTGTTAGCAGAGAATGGTGATTGTAAGGATAAGGAATGGGGTGACTTTGCCGCTAAGATGTATTCTGAGGGACATAGTTTCTTCACATATATGAGTGATAATGCTGACTCACTCAGTTCATGCTGCCGTCTGCGTAATGAGATTCAAGATAACGGCTTCTCCTATACACTCGGTGCTGGTGGTGTCTCAACTGGATCAAAGAGTGTATTGACAATCAACCTCAATCGCTGTATTCAGTATGCAGTCAACAACAACCTTGATTACAAGGAGTATCTGACGCATATTATCGAGTTGTGCCATAAGGTACAATTAGCATACAACGAAAACCTCAAGGAGTTACTGCGTAATCACATGCTCCCACTCTTTGATGCTGGATACATCAACATTGATCGCCAGTATCTCACCATTGGTATCAATGGTCTTGTAGAAGCAGCAGAATTCATGGGACTTGACATCACACCGAATGAGGACTATAAGAAGTTTGTACAGACAGTACTTGGATTGATAGAAACACAGAATAAGGCTTTCCGTACAAAGGAAGCTATGTTCAACTGCGAGATGATTCCTGCAGAGAATGTAGGTGTAAAGCATGCTAAATGGGACTCCGAAGATGGCTATTTCGTTCCGCGTAACTGCTATAACAGCTATTTCTATCGTGTAGAAGACAATTCACTGACGATTCTTGACAAGTTCAAACTGCACGGAGCACCATATATTGAACATCTAACTGGTGGTTCTGCACTTCACATGAACCTCGAAGAGCATCTTTCTGAACCACAGTATCGCCAGTTGTTGCGTGTCGCTGCACAAGAAGGTTGCAACTACTTCACATTCAATATTCCTAACACTATCTGCAATGACTGCGGTCATATCGACAAACGTTATATGCACGAATGTCCACATTGCCATTCTAAGAATGTTGATTATCTCACTCGCATCATTGGGTACATGAAACGTGTTAGTAACTTCTCTGTACCTCGCCAAGAGGAAGCACACCGCCGTTTCTATGCAGGAGAAGATAAATATACAGTTAATACAACAAATGAGAAGTTATGTAAAGAAACGGTTACTGAAACCAAGAACGCATAACAGACATTATTGTAAAAGCGTTTTAACTTACTAATAGGGTTGACAGACTTCACGTCTAACACCTTAAAATTATTTACGGACACACGCTTATGTGTGTCCGTATTTGTTTGTATTCCTCTTCATAGATTTCATGCTGCAACATTCAAAAATAAATCCAAGTATCCACAAAACCACTTATTTGACACACAACACTATTATAAAAAAGTTCACCCTACTACCAATAAAGTAACTAATCTTTTATTTTGGTGTCCTCGGATTTGGAGCATTACTCTTGAAACCTAAAAAGAGCTATTCCACATTTATAATCATCAATTTTACTGAGGTCCATCCAATCTGCTTCAGATTCATGCAACGAATGGAATGTAAGTACACATGACTCTCTGTCTATGGTTAATATAATTTCATATCCACATTTTATTTCTTTAAGTATATTCTCCAGTCTATCTGCAAAAATAAAAGCATTTGATACAATATCCTTACGGCAAAAATCCTCAATGTGGACATTATTGAGAAAACATTCATACGCCGTCATATCATCAAACATATCTAATGTTATATGTGGATTATTGACATAAAAACGTTTAAAGAAAACACATTGTCCATTAACAGTGATTCCTTCTTTTAAAAGATTCGCAAGTCCTTTGGACAGCTTATTTGAAATAGGCTGTCTTTTCAGAAGGAACATCATTTTTTTATTAAATACTATCATCTTCAAATATATTTTTGTCCTTGTTTTATGGTACTTTGGGCATCTTTGTTCTCGAGTCATTAGTGTCCCGTTAAAATCGGGATATTAATGATATATTATATTTTCCATTATCGTTTGTAATTCCGTAACACACAACAAAGTGATTCTGGGTCCAATATAAAATACAAGGAAACATACCTTCCTCTACTATTTTTTCAAAGAAAAGAGAAAGCCCCATAGTTTCAAAACCAATATATTGGACACACTCATCTATACCTCGCATAGTTACCCCATATCGAGATATATGACAATGCTTTCTCAACATCTCTGCAGAATAAGCAATACCATAAATTTGAGCAATCATACGCAATGAAGCTGGACCACAGTCCGAAGCATCAAGCTGTTTAAAATGAGGAAAACGAGGAGGCATTATAAATATATATGTGCTGTTAGGCTAATGGATAATGGGCGAAGATAATACTCTGAATAGTAGTTCTCCATATCTCCAATAGAGCGAGATCTATAACTGCGGATATTCGTGAGATTATCACCGTTGAGGTTGAATTCCACCTTCTTTGACAGCTTAAATTGCAGACTACTACCCATGAAAAGATAGTCTTTACGTTCTGAGGTCAAGCTGCTATTATGTGTATGACTGGCGTGGAGACTCAAGAATAGACGCGAAGAGCACAAGCGGAGGCTCAATTCAGCACGCTGACTTAGTTCGTCGAAGGTGAATGTATGTTGAGGACTCGTCGAACATTGTCGCTGCCATGTGGCTCTATAATCCAAGCGATATCCACTCGCAATATCGAAAGCCAGTGTACCTTGAAGGGCATAGCCTGTGGTGCGATAAGTGGTGAGTACCGATTGGCGCAACATTTCACTCTTCCCCCATGAGCGCGTAGCCGAGAGTTCTATTTGTAGTGTATGCCAATCAATGTCCTTGCGTCCATAAGCCGTCAGCATGTAACGATTACTATGATTGGGCATATATACTGCCTCGACAATCGTATGCGCCTGCGCATCAATGGTAGTTCCGTAGGCGATGTCACTCCACGAACGCTGCCAATTGCCCTCCAAATGGGCAAACACACTTGTGAAGATGTCTTTGAATGCCACTTTGAAATAAGCGCCTGCATCGTAACTGTTGTCGAGTGTAGCACGATAGCGCGAAAGGCTGCGATAGTTTTGCATCACGTTGGCTGTGAGAAGTTTTCTCCAAGGAGTCTCGCTGGCTGAATAGTGAGCATTAGCGTTGAGCGTAAAGTTATCAGTGGCTTTCCAATGTAAAGAAAACGAAGGTTGCAAATATAAATGCAAGCGGTGAGCATCCGTTTCCTCGCCCTCAATAGCAGCGTTGTGGAGGGCGGTGTAGGTCAAAGCTACGGGTACACTGAGCTTGGATTGGAAAGCACCACTCGTGTATTGTGCCACAGGTCCCAAATCTACACTGGCATGCATGTGATTCATATCTCCATTAGGAGCCACAGGTGTATTGGGATGAGTGAGTGCAGAAGTGAGTATAGTATAGCTGGTATTCAAATTTCCCGAGGAGGAAAGTGTCCATTTGCTAGAACGAAGGCCGCGCAACAATCTAAAACTATTGATTGTGGAGATAGCAGTGATTTCTATGTCTTGATGAGCAGCCCTCTCGCCAGCAATGATAAGGGTTTGTGGTGTCTTTGAAACTCGATTAGTAGAGGTCCACTCAAAACCTCCTCCCTTTGCCGTACGGTACACCCAATGGGTGCAATTGGTCACTCCCAACGAACGATAGTGCAAGGTTTGTGAAATGGAGGAATCTCCGATAGTTTCGTTCAACATCGAGGGTTGGTACTGATGGGCGGAAAGAATATCTCCTCGCCCCTCATTCCACCGTCCCCAGAGCGAGAACGTATTCTTGAGATAGCGCTGCTGAAAGTTCATCTCGTAGATGAATTGTACATTCGCCGAATGAGTGTGCGTGCGATCGGCTATATCTTCCATCAGCAACTGCTTCACACCATTCGGCAAGAAGTAAGTAGTTTGTGAGAAAGAGTGCCCTCTCGAGAAGTTATGACTGTAATTGAAGTTGTAGTTTATCGTAATGCTGTCGGAGAGCTTTGCCAAATTGTTGAGATTGATGCTATGGCGATAGCCAAACAAACTATTGCCTATTGGCGATGAGGAGTGTTCCACAAGTGAAACCATACGTGAGTTTCCCTCTGAGGAGAAACCATAATGGTCAGTGCCAATCTCTATGGAACGTCCCAGATTGTCACCACTATAACGCAACATATGCTGCTTGCCCTTACCGAAGTACATAGTCTGGAGCATAGCCTCCCACAATGTTTGATCGTGATTGTGTCCAGCACCTAAATTGGCAGATTTGCTCCATATCCCCTTGGCTTTATCTTTAAGTTTTAGATTGATCGCTGCACGCTCGGAGGGAGTTTGATCCTTTCGCGAACGAATATGTTCGTGATTTTCTAATACCTGTACTGTGGCGACATCTTCGGCTTTGATACCCTGTGTGGCAAGATTATAACGTCCCTGCAACATGTCAAGGTTTTCAATGTAGAAATGGTTGATAGGGTTGCCTTGATATTTAATCACTCCATTGTCCTCAATGGTGATGCCAGGCAGTTTCTGCAGCACATCACCTATGGAACGGTCTTTTCCACGCGTGTAGGCAGAAACGAGATAGTTGAGCGTATCGCGATTCCCCCACAGTTTTTGCGACTTAACCACGATTTCACGCAGTATTCTGTTTTCTTCCTTGACATGGAAGTCAAATGTTTGCGAATGCGCTTTTATACGAGTCGTTTTCCGTTTGATATTAAAGCCTGAGATACTAAGGAGCACTTCGCTGAGTTGAGTCGTAGCCTTTAGGGTGTAGAAACCTTGTTTGTCAGTTGTCGTATAGGCAACAATACTGGAGTCCGTTGGCTGAAGCAGAGTCACAAGAGCTCCTACGACCTTTTCAGTACCGCAACGAGCCTGTCCATTCACACTTATTGTCTGTGTCTGAGCATTCACAGCACTGAGGGGGGCAACTAAGAGAAGTAAAAAGTACCAAAAACGAGTCATATAATGATCAGAAATCTAAGGGTTGAAATTTAGCAGGTTTCATCTCAATCGGTGTCCCTCCTAATACAACCAATCCCTCTATCACTGCCATACTTTCTATTTCTGTAGGCTTAATGTAATACGATGGATTAGAAACGTAGTTCGGATTCCCAAAGATGCGATTGCGTAACTTAACAAATTTGGCACGTGCAGACTTTATACTACTTTCTGGCACAGTGTAAGTAATAGCTTCTTTCACGTTTTCTACCTTACTACATTCAAAACGATGAATACTGTCGGCTGACATCGCACGGACAATCAGACCAGGCAGACCTCCTAATCGCCATGGACCAAAACGAGTGGGCAGTTTTTCGGTAAACCATGCCATCCACTCCCTTCCTCCATACGTTCCAGTTGCTTTCTGACAAGGTAGTCCGCAAATGGTATCGCGTTCGGTTAGTAACGTCCATTTTATCTCGACCATCTTTTCCGTGGTCAAATAGTGATAAGGTGGAATGGTCTCGACAGATGTTATATTTCCCTCAGGATAGTTCTGCCAAGTCGTGGGCACATAGAGTAGTTGCTCACTCCTGTCATTTTCTCCATCGTGGCGCTTCTGTCCCATAGTGCACGCCATATCTTGAGCTACTTGCAGGGTAAGCCCATAGTTCACTATATGATTTTCTCCCTTATTGTCAGAAGTCCGGCAAGTATAATCATAATGGGCAACTAAAAAAGTAGAAGCGATGCTATCTTTGACTTGTCCATAGAGCATCACAGAAAAACTCCAAGACATCAAACAGAATGTAATTTTACGTAACATTGTTAGGATTGTTGTTAAAGTTGAACTTATTGTTACACCATACTCATACGAGCATGGTGCAACAAACTAAAATTAGGCGATGTAGCAATAACCCCCTGTGAATGATCCAATAGATCCATAGGCACAGGAGCCTTGATACCCTTCGTAATCACATGATCCAGAGCATGAACTTTGTGAAGAGTTGAATGAGCAGGTCTTGTCGTTAGCACCACCTACAATTTCAATCATCATCTCATTGTTGAGTGGCTTACAAGATGAAGGCAAGGTGAAATTTTTTAACTTCTTCATTTTTATTTCAGATTAAAGGTTTACTAATAACACTAAAGTTTCCCACCCTAATAAATAAGATAGAAAAAACAGTTTGTCGAATTTTCTTTGTAAATTAGTAATCGCTAAACGACTGATTTTAAAGACAAGACAACAAAACTATTATGGAAGCAAAAATAAAGAAAATAAGCGAGTTATCCAAACTTTTGAATGTTAAAACACGAATGAGTGATGATTTATTTCATCTTTTTGATAAGTTTGGCATTGGTCACTTGTTATCTTGCCTGTCATTGGAGAAACGCTTGGGGTGACGCCCCAACACCTTATGGATACAATCAGCGGTAATAACAAAGCGATGTCCAAAATCCTCGTAATGGCTGAAGCATTGGGAAAACGGGATGAAGTATATGGACACACAGCATAACTTCAGTTAGTCATGTGTTAAAAGTCAATGGATATAGGGGAACGACTGGCAAAGGGGAATGAGAAAAGACAATGTTTTAAGGGGGTGGGAAACTTTAGTTATTTATTACCAAGCCATATTCTTTGACTTAATTACAAACATCAAAAATATAGGATACTTAGTCAAACATAATTTTCTCCATTTTCTTTTTTATATTAATAGGACATTTATCATAAGGTAGAATCCGTTTGCGATATACATATCCAAGGTATGCACTACCATTTTTAGAGTAGGCCCTATACCAATCTCCGTCTAAAACAGGCGTATACAAAAAAATATCATTTTTCAATATTTTACCTTTAACCCTATACTTTTTAGAAGGCCCCTCTCTAACGTAAGTAAAGCCGTCAGAGTCATTAATAATCGCTGGAAATTTCATATAATCATCTCTATCTACAAGACTGAGCCCATTTCCATCATATATAGAATTAATATCAGAATATTTAAAGCTACGAGGTGATTCTGTATTCACCATAAAATATAGTACTTTATTCCCTAAATTAACTTCTACAACAGAGTCAAGGGGGTTGCCATAGCTAAATATACACGCTTTTTTTATCGCATCAAAAATTATTCGCTCATTCTTTCCTTGGTAAAGGGAGCTAATAGAATAATTACAGTCTCCTATCCCAATGTAATCTTTATTATGATACGTACTAAGAACTTTATAAAGATCATATAAACAATCCTTAGCTGAGTGCTGCGCATACATAGAAAAGAAACACATGAATGATAAGAGGGTTATCGTTATATATCTTTTCATAATCAAATATTTTACTTATATGTACTTAACAAAAGTTTCCCACCCTAATAAATAGAAAAATAACAGTTTGTCGAATTTTCTTTGTAAATTAGTAATCGCTAAACAACTGATTTTAAAAACAAGACAACACAACTATTATGGAAGCAAAAATAAAGAAAAAAAGTGGGTTATCCAAACTCTTGAGTGTTAAAACTCGGATGAGTGATGATTTATTTCATCTTTTTGATAAGTTTGGCATTGGTCACTTGCTATCTCGCCTGTCATTGGAGAAACGCTTGGGGTGACACCCCAACACCTTATGGATACAATCAGCGGTAATAACAAAGCGATGTACAAAATCTTTGTAATGGCTGAAGCATTGGAAAAATGGGATGAGGTATATAGACACACTGCATAACCTCAGTTAGTCATGTGTTAAAAGTCAATGGAAATAGGGGAACGATAGGCAAAGGGGAATGAGAAAAACCTGTGTTTGAAGGGGTGGGAAACTTTAGTTACTCATGTATTCCTCCCCATTCATTTTATAATTCATTTTCCTTTGTTTTTGGTATTGCAAAAGGTAAGGAATCTATCCCAGCCTTTATACCTAATCTTTTACACGTTGATAACCAGATGATTATTGCAATAATTCCCGATTTGGAGCATTAACGAAGCATTATCTTTCAAGTATTCTTCGTTTTGCATTTTCAAGTACCTCGAGAAATTCATCCAACATAAATGATTTTTTTTCATCAAGACAAAATTCAATCACAAATTTTTCTGTTTCTTTGTTGACTTCGGCAACCATTTTGTTTTCATACCAGATTTCCGCCACAAGATTGTCTCTATCAGGAACACTTGACAGTTCTATATTAAATTTACTCATATTTTTATTCTAAAAATCCTATAAATATTTTGCCACCACCACTAAATCTTGCACATTGCCCTCCTGGAATTCTATATCCAATACATCTCCAAATCTAACATGATGCCTTACAGTATTGATAGCATTAGATTTAGTTACTAAAGTTTCCCACCCTAATTATTTTGCCTGTTTTCAAATTTACCTTTCTTGTCAATTTGATTTCGGACTGTATTACAAACTCCTCAATTTTATTTTTAGATTAATATTCTCCAAAATATTCGTCTTTTTGACAACTTATAATGTGGGCACAATCTCTCTATCTTCGTATATAGTCACATTATCTCTAATTTTTTTCGGCCAATATAGCAAATTCTTCAAAACTATAACACTCTTCTTCTTTCTTCAAAAGAAAACTTCGCGAGTAATCCACAAAACTTTTGTAAAAACCACACTAATGATTTTTACCCCATTTACATTATATATAGAATAATCCCAATCTTTCTGTTGCACTAACTTCTTCATCTTAAAATCTCTTTAACACTGTAATCAATATCTTTTATCATACCTTCCGTTTTAATAATAGCTTCTGTTGGTAAGGCAGTATTTCCAGACACTTGCAGCATATATTTAACATCGAACTATCTCTGGAAATCTTCTATTTCATTTATCAAAGTGCTATAGCATCTCAACTGAGTAAATTCTTTTTTTTGTTTTATCCTTTCATAGAGATTACTATAACTAAAGTTTCCCACCCTAATAAATAGATAGAAAAATAACAGTTTGTCGAATTTTCTTTGTAAATTAGTAATTGCTAAACAACTGATATTAAAGACAAGACAACAAAACTATTATGGAAGCAAAAATAAAGAAAATAAGTGAGTTATCCAAACGTTTGAGTGTTAAAACTTGAATGAATGATGATTTATTTTATCTTTTTGGCATCGGTCACCTGTTATCTCGTCTTTCATTGGAGAAACAGGACGGGGTCTCGGCTTCGCAAGCAACTTGTTAACTTGTCCACTCGTTCACTTGTCCACTTACCATGTTACTTTATCTTTGATACAAGCAACTTGTTCACTTATCTACTCGTTGACTTGTCCACTTACCATGTTACCAATTGAAGTATCGAAATCACATGATAAAGATAAAAATAGAAATGTAGACCCCCAGAATTTGTTTTTAACAAAAAGATTAAGTAAATTCGCACTTGGTACTTGAATCTACCGTTAAGTTCAATAGGGTAAAATAAGTTAATAAAATGACTATAAAGGAGATTGAATATTTGAAGAGTGGTAGTTATGTATATATATATGACAGATGGCTGAAACTTAGCTGTAATGATGAGTATAGGATAGTTTATACTAATGATCCATTTTTTTTAAGTCTGGGCTTTAAGAAATCTGGTGATTATTATAAATTATATCTCTCACGTGAATCTGTTTACGAATTCACAGCTATTCGCAAATATATTTATTGCATATTTTGTGGAGGGAAGTATACTCCAAATGAAGTTGTGAAAAACGGTAAGATTATTTTATTCCCTGATATAGACACCCAAATACACATCTTAGGTTTTCGAGATAAAGGAGAGCATTATATTGAAATTCCTTATGATAAATTCATAAGCGAAGTAACTGATGTTTGGGAAGAACGTACCCCCATTGAGGGTTTTAAATTTGATGTAGAGCCAATTGTTTATCTTAAGAAAGATGGTATTTGGTTGGTAGAGGAGTAAAACAAGGACATTAAGTTGCATCTTTCAAAAAATAGTTGTGGGGGCATAAGATTCAAATCAAAAGATATTCCTGAAAATATTGTTATCCCCAAAGGTGGTACTTTTGATGATTAGGATTATCCTTTCACTTCACATAGTTTTACAGCTGGAATAAAAGGAAGAATAGAGGTGCCAGAATTTACAATACCAAGAGATCTTGGAGTTTTTATTGAAGATGGAACTGAAATTTGGAAGATAACACGTGATGGTAAGCAAACTTTATATGCAGTATTCGAAAATAAAACTTTTAAAATAGTTGATCAATGAAAATAAAAGCACCAAGTAGAAGGCGCATTCTTTTTGAAGGAGAAGAAATGTTCTTAACAGAATATTGTGATGATAGCAATATGTGGTTTTGGAAAATAATAGGAGAGAAGCCTTTTTTAATAGAAAAGGGCTTTAAGGAACAAGGGACTTTATACACCCTATCATTTCCTCAAGAAAGGAAATATCCTTATTCCGCCTATGAAAGTCGCATGTATTGCATTTACTTGGGGTACAAGTATGAAGTTGAGAATATATGGCATGGATTATTCATACTATCCCCAACGAACGTAAAACGAGAAGACACCTTAAGCTAAATGACCATGATGATAGCCGAATAGAAGTTCCTTATGAGGAATTCATAGCTTCATCTCCAATTATTTGGGAAGAGCGAAAGTCTATTTCTGATTTTGTTTTTGATGTAGAACCATTAGTTTATCTGTTCAAAGATAATTCATATATTGAAGAGAATCTGCATGGTGCATGGTATAAGAGAAACATCAAATAAAGCGCGAATGAATAACAGTAATCCGATTTAAATATGAAGATACCTCACAGATACTTGTCATCCCTACTTCAGAAGATATGAATTATCCATTTACAGCACATGGTTTTACAGCTGGAATAAAAGGAAGAATTGGGGTGCCAGAATTTACGATGAAAAAAGGTTCTAAAATATCCATTAAAGATGGAACTGAAATTTGGAAAATCACACGTGATGGTAGACAAACTTTATATGCAGTATTCGAAAATAAAACTTTTAAAATAGTTGATCAATGAAAATAAAAGCACCAAGTGGAAGTCGCATTCTTTTTGAAGAAAAAGATATGTTCTTAACAGAATATTGTGATGATAACGATATCTGGTTTTGGAAAATAATAGGAGAGAATCCTTTTTTAATAGAAAGGGGCTTTAAAGAGCAAGGAGGTTTATACACCCTATCGTTTCCTCAAAAAAGGAAATATCCTTATTCTGCCTATGAAAGTCGCATGTATTGCATTTACTTGGGGTACAAGTATGATGTTGAGAATATATGGAATGAATTATTCATACTATATCCAAATGAACGTAAAACGAGAAGATACTTAAAGTTAAATGATCGTGATGATAGTCGAATAGAAGTTCCTTATGAGGAATTCATCGCTTCTTCCCCAATTATTTGGGAAGAGCGAAAGCCTATCTCTGATTTTGTTTTTGATGTAGAACCATTAGTTTATCTGTTCAAAGATAATTCATATATTGAAGAGAATCTGCATGGTGCATGGTATAAGAGAAACATCAAATAAAGTGCGAATGAATAACAGTAATCTGATTTAAATAAGAAGATACCTCACAGATACTTGTCATCCCTATTTCAGAAGATATGGATTTACCTCTGGTAACAATGGTAGATTAGGAATACCTGAATGAAATTTGTTACAAAGGATAGATTTTGAAGATGGTGCTGAACTTTGGGGAGTTTTTCAATGATGGAAGAGAAACGCTGCGAGCAGTGTATAAAGATGGAAAGTTTAATACAATAAAATAATTTTGTTATATGGTTTTAAAGGATGTTAGTTATTTAAAGAGGGACAATTATATATATATGGGCATTGGTTGAATATGGAATTAAGCCAGGAGTTTGATACCCCCTATTGGAAGATTTTTACTAAAAACGATTTCTTTTTAAAATTAGGGTTTAGGAAAGAAGGTAATTATTATAAGCTATACA